>NZ_JBELOA010000003.1:0-122678 GCF_040227205.1 Parafrigoribacterium humi
GATCCACGACTAAGGGTCGCGGACCATAACAACCCCGATCCAGCCCCGCAATCCCGGGCCCAGATCAAGAACCCATCCACACCTTCTTGCCTATAAGCCGCTGCGTCAGTCGGCTGCGGCGACGCGCGGGATCTCGAGCCACAGGTCCACCCTGTCGCCCTCGTCCTCGTCGTCCTGCGCGTGGTTGCCGAGTGCGCTCGCGTGGCCCTCGTCGGGCGAGCTCAGTCCGACGACCGTCACCGCGGTGTCCGAACCCTCCGGTACGGTGCGTGCGATGAGTCGGCCCGTATCCGTGTCGCGGATGGCTGCGGCCAGGCGGTTGTGCACCCGCTCGAGTTCGTCATCCGGCAGGTCGTCGATACCGCCCTCGTCGAGCAGCATGACGACCGTGCCCTTGCGTCTGGCGATCATGATCTGTTCGCGCACGCGGTCATTGAGCAGCTTGCGGCCGCGAATCTCGTCCCGGATAGCACCCTCGAGATAGATGCACTCCCTGCGCTGGCCCTCGGTGAGCTCTCCCCCGCTCGCCACGATCTGTCGGAGCATCGGCAGGGCCATCCTGCTCGTCTGGCCGAGCCTGAACTGGCGCTCCGAGACGTGCGCCTCCTGCGCTGCCCTCCACTCGACCGCCTCACGCTCGGCGAGCGCGTACTGGCGAGCGTCGCGTCCCGCCTTGGCAAGCGAACGCGACAGCACGTGCGAAATGGCCACCCACACGACGCTCCCGATGATGCCCAGCCCCGCGAGAGCACCGAAGCCCGCCCAGGCCACGGTCTGCACGCTGAGTGCGGCAACACCCAGCCAGGCGAAGACGTGCCGACGCCTGGTCGAGGTGATGACCATGAGGGTGCCGATCGCGGCGACGTACCACGCCGCGTAGTTGAGCCGGGTCGGGTCGGGCAGCTGGCTCGAGACCACGAGCGGCACGGACACCGCGACCGCGAGATTGAACGACGCGAGCCAGCTGGGCATCCGCTGCCGCTTAGACGGCCACAGGCTCAGCGTCGTGGCGACGGCGTAGAGCACCATCGCCGCGACATACGGCACGGGGTTCCTCGGAACGCCGATCGACACCGTGGCGAGCACGAGGTGGTACGCGGAGAACACCGCCGCGAGGCCGACGATGAGGTAGCGCGGTATCGAGATGATCACGGCTGCACCTCCTCGGTTCCGACTGCGGTATCCCGCGCAGGGGTGGTGCTGACGGGGTCCGGCCAGTGGATGCTGATCACGGTGCCGCGCCCCTCCGCAGAGTCGATGTCGACGACACCGCCGGCGTTCGCGACGCGCTCGAGGATGGAGACTCTGAGCCCCAGCCGTTCCGTCGGCACGGTCGCGGTATCGAATCCCGCGCCGGTGTCGCCGATATCCACCTGGATGCCACCGTGCGGCTTTCCTCTGATGCTGAGCCAGCGCGAGACCTTAGGCCCATCGCCTGCGTGCTGCAGGCTGTTCACCATCGCCTGCACGGAGGCGGAATAGAGCGCCTCTGCGACGTGCACGGGGATGGTCCCGCTGCCGATCTCGTTCGTGCGAAGCTCGAACGGGGCGGACAGCGTTGCCGTCGCGCCCATGATCCTGTGGGCGAGCTGGCTGTTTGAGACTGTTGCGTCGTCATCCGGGCTGGCCGCCGCGGCAGCCTTCAGGTGTCCCATGGCGTTTCGCGCCATTGTCGTGGCCAGTTCCTTGGCCTCCGGGGTATCGGCAGACGCCGCGGAGAGCAGCGTGGTGAGCACGCTGTCATGCACGATCGAGTCGACCTGCACGCGCTCCACCTCGGTCGCGTGCTGGCGCACCGCGTGGGCGTACCGGTCGAGCGCTGTCGCCTGGGCGGCATCCACGGATGCGGCGGCCTGGCGAAGCAGGGTGAGAATGATCAGGATGGCGCCGCCGAGAATGATCGCGTAGATCGTGTCGAGTGCCGCGGGCCCCCAGCCTCGCGCCCCGACGCCCTCCGTGGTCCTCGTCAGCCCGTAGGCGACCGGCGCCGCGATGAGATACACGGTCGCAGGCAACGGCTTGAACGACAGCGCGGCCGCACCGGTTGCGACGGTACACAGGTACCACAGCCATGGGCGATCGGCGGAGGTGACCATGTCGGGAGAGACCGTGAGCGGCCAGGTGGCCATCGCCACAAGCCAGGACAAGCTGATGAATGCCCCGGCCAGGCGCACGAAGCGCTTCGTGAACGCGGCGACGAGCATGAGAAGGATGCTGCCGTAGATCGCCACGGTGATGACGAGGCCCCAGCCGGGCCGTTCGCCCGCGTACTGGTCGAGGGTGATCGGAAATGTCTGCGCCCCGAACACGAGGCTGAAGATCGCGACGGATCTGGCGGCGACGGTCTCGATCTGCCGCCGACTGATCGGGCTGCGAGGCTGCTTCGTCGCAGACGCGACGATCGCCGGGCCCCTAGCGGGCATCTCCACCGTCCGGATCGAGACCCGGAAGAATTCCGTCCTCCACCGCGCGACGCAGCAGGTCGACCTTGGTCGGTGCGGGGCGCCCCACCTCGACATACTTCACCCGGATGCGATCCAGGTACTCGCGCGCCGTCGAGTACCCGATGCCGAGCTGCTCTGCCGCGAGTTTGAGTGGAAGGCCGGAGGCATAGAGGTGCAGGATCTCTCGCTCGCGCCGCCCCAGCTGCGCCTTGGAGAAGTCGCGGTCGGCATCGATCGCCGTGGCCCACTCGAGGTTGTTCAGCACGTCACCCCTGGCGACGGTCGCAACGGCCGCCATCACGGTCTTCGTCGCGGACGCCTTGGGGATGACCCCCGCTGCCCCCGCGGCGAGCGCCTCGCGCACGGAGGCCACACGATCGGCGATGCTGTGGATGAGCACGGCAGAGCCAGCCGCCTGCACGCGCTTGACGTTCTCCGTGACGGTGGAGCCGTCGCCGAGGGAGAGGTCGAGAACGACCACATCACACTCCCGGCCCGCAAGTCCCTCGATGAGTTCGGTGACGGATGCCGCGGCGAGTACGAAGTTGAATCCCGCCTCGACACAGGCGGCCTTCAATCCCAGTCGAACGGACTCATGGTCATCGACAACCGCCACGCGCACGGCGGCCGCAGCGGCGACCCCATCTCCTGAAGCGTTGCTCTCGACCATGGACGTTCCTGTCTCCCCCTGTACGCGCGGCTGGTGGCCACGGCACCCATCGTATCGGCGGTGACGCCCGTAGCCGATATGGTCTTGAGATGAATTCCCGATTCGTCGTGGCCATCGGTGCCGTTGCAGGGTTACTCATGCTCCTCAGCGGATGCGCCTCCAACCCCACCTCCGGCCAGGAACAGACCACATGCTGGTGACCACGAACCGGTAGCTGGACGGCACTAACGGCGCAGCGTCGCCACGGCCTCGACGTGGTGCGTGTTCGGGAACAGGTCGAAGGCCCGCAGTCTCACGAGCTCGTAGCCGCGCGCCGCGAACAGCGCGACATCCCGGGCGAGCGCGATCGGATCGCACGCCACGTACACGAGCTGCGCCGGGGCGAGCTCGACGAGCTCGTCGACGACCGCCTTGCCCGCGCCGGAGCGCGGTGGATCGAGCACGACGGTCGCCTGCCGAAGTCGAGCTCGCTCGGCCGCGCCCGCGGATGACCGCAGCTGCGTGAGGAAGCGATCGACGCGCGCCGTCACAGACACGGCCCCCACCCACTCGACGAGGTTCTCCGCGGCGTGATCGGTCGCCCGAGAGTCGCTTTCGACCGTCGTGACCTTGAGCGTGCTCCCAAAACGGTCACCGAGCGCCGCCGCGAGCAGGCCGACGCCGCCGTACAGGTCGAGGTTTGCGGCGCGCGGGTCGACGAGCGACTCGTCCACGGCCTCCTGCACGGCCCTGGTGAGCGTCTCGGCCGCCGAGCGGTGCACCTGCCAGAAGCCGCGGACATCCAGCTGGAACTCGCGATCGCCCACCCGCTCCATGATCGTCTGGGGCTTCGGCGGCTTCGGCCTCCTGGCCTTTCCGCCCGTCTTCGCCGCGGGCCTCACACCCGCCTCCGTCAGCACCCAGGGGTTTCCGGCCGACGGGGCGACCAGGTCGACGATGCTCTCGCCGGGAAAGCTCTCCGCCAGCGGTGCGATGGCCGAGACCTCCGGTGTCGCGAGCGGCAGGTCCTGCACCGGGATGACGCGGTGCGACCGCGCGGAATACGGGCCGATCGTTCCGTCGTCTGCCACGTGCAGGCGAACCCGGGTGCGCCATCCGGTGCCGTCCTCTGCGCCGGGAATCGCCTCGACCGCGACCCCTGTCTCGATCCCGGCCATCCGCTGTAACGCCTCGCAGAGCACCTGCCGTTTGAGCTCGCGCTGGTGAGCTGGCGCTATGTGCCCGAACTCTGCGCCGCCCGCGCGATCCTCCGGAGCGCGGTCCACGGATGCCGCGGCCCAGATATGAGGCCGGCGGAACTCAGACGCGCGCAGCACAGACACCGTGTCGGCGCGCCAGAACGACGGCTTGGAGTCGTCGCTGATCCGCGCGAGCACCGTCTCGCCGGGGATCGCGTCGCTCACGAAGACCACCCGGCCGTCGTAGCGCGCTACCGAGATGCCACCGTGGGCTACCTTGGTAACCTCCAGCTCGACCTCTCTGCCATGATTTTCACCCATCCCCCAAGACTCCCACAGGAGCAGACTCGGAACAGGAGCGACGGTGCGACTGTATCTCGCCTCCACATCACCCGCCCGGCTCGCGACACTGCGCGCGGCAGGCATCGAACCGACCGTGATTCCCTCAGAGGTCGACGAGGATGCCGCAGTCGCGGCCGCCGGGCCGCTGACGGTCGCCGAGACCGTGCAGCTTCTCGCCCGTCTCAAGTCCGAGGCTGTTGCGGGCAGCCGGCGGGGCGCGCAGCCGCTCGACGGCTTCGTTCTCGGCGCGGATTCCATGTTCGAACTCGACGACGTCGCCTATGGCAAACCACACACGCCGGAGGTGGCGCGGGAGCGCTGGCTGCTGCAGCGTGGACACACCGGCCTGCTGCACAGCGGTCACTGGCTCATCGACTATCGTGGCGGCGTTCTCGGCGGGGCCGCTGGCGCGGTATCGACCACGGCGGTCACCTTCGCGGGCAATATCTCCGATGCGGAGATCGACGCCTACGTCGCCACAGGCGAGCCGCTCACGGTGGCCGGTGCCTTTACCATCGACAGTCTCGGCGCCCCATTCATCTCCTCGATCGACGGTGACGCGCACGCCGTGGTCGGGCTGTCTCTCGCGGTGCTGCGGCAGCTGCTGGTCGGCTTCGACGTGAGCTGGCCGACCCTGTGGAATCGCGAGCGCTTGTAGAGGCTGTCAGAGACGCATCCATCTTTTTTGGAGGTCTATGCCAAAGAACGCGGCCGTCGGGCCAATAAGCTAAAGAACTATGCCCCGCATCACGAAGGTCCTTGTAGCCAACCGCGGCGAAATCGCCGTACGCGTCATCCGGGCGGCGAAGGACAGCGGGCTGGCCTCGGTCGCGATCTACGCGGACCAGGACCGGGATGCCCGACACGTCAAGCTCGCCGATGAGGCCTACGCGCTCGAGGGAACCACGAGCGCTGAGACCTATCTCGTGATCGACAAGATCCTCTCGATCGCGAAGCGCTCCGGCGCAGACGCGATCCACCCGGGCTACGGCTTTCTCGCCGAGAACGCGGAGTTCGCCCGCGCTGTGATCGATGCCGGCATCATCTGGATCGGCCCGTCGCCCGAGGCGATCGAGCAGCTCGGTGACAAGGTGTCCGCACGCCACATCGCCGAGAAGGTCGGGGCCCCGCTGGCGCCGGGGACGCTGAATCCGGTGGAGGGGGCATCCGAGGTTCTCGACTTCGTCGATGTCTACGGTCTCCCGGTCGCGATCAAGGCTGCGTTCGGCGGCGGCGGACGCGGACTCAAGGTCGCGAGGACCCGCGAGGAGATCCCCGAACTGTTCGACTCGGCGACGCGCGAGGCGATCGCTGCGTTCGGCCGAGGAGAGTGCTTCGTCGAGAAATACCTCGACAAGCCACGCCACGTCGAGACGCAGTGCCTCGCGGATGCCCACGGCAACGTCGTCGTGATCTCCACCCGCGACTGCTCGTTGCAGCGTCGCCACCAGAAACTTGTCGAGGAGGCGCCGGCGCCATTCCTCACGGAGGAGCAGACCGAGGCGCTCTACACCTCGTCGAAGGCGATCCTGCGCGAGGTCGGCTACGTCGGCGCGGGCACCTGCGAGTTCCTCGTCGCGAGCGATGGCACCGTCTCGTTCCTCGAGGTGAACACGCGACTGCAGGTGGAACATCCGGTGTCCGAAGAGGTCACCGGCATCGACCTCGTGCGCGAGCAGTTCCGCATCGCCGAGGGCGGGGTGCTCGACTACGGCGACCCCGTTCCGACCGGACACTCCTTCGAGTTCCGCATCAACGGCGAGGACCCCGGGCGGGGCTTCCTCCCCTCTCCCGGCCCCGTGCACGTGCTGCGCATGCCGGGCGGACCCGGCGTGCGCGTCGACAGCGGCGTGACCACGGGAGACGTCATCAGCGGTGCCTTCGACTCGCTTCTCGCCAAGCTCGTCGTCACGGGCTCATCGCGCGAGGACGCGCTCGAGCGCGCGCGTCGTGCCCTCGACGAGTTCGAGGTCGCCGGGCTCCCCACCGTGCTCCCCTTCCACCGCAAGATCGTGCGCGACCCGGCATTCACGAGCTCACCGTTCAGCACCTACACGAGGTGGATCGAGACGGAATTCGTCAACGACATCGAGCCGTGGAGCGGATCGCTCGAGGCGCAGGCTCCCGCTGCGGCTCGTCACAGCGTCGTCGTCGAGGTCGGAGGCAAGCGTATCGAGGTCTCGCTGCCCGCACGGCTCTCGGCCGGCGGAGGCGCGACTGCCACGGTCGCACCGCCGAAGCGCCGCGAGGGCGGCAGCGCGGCAAGCGCGGCAACGGGCGACTCCGTGAAGGCCCCCATGCAGGCGACCGTCGTGAAGCTTGCGGTCGCCGAGGGTGACACAGTGGTGAAGGGTGACCTGGTCCTGGTGCTCGAGGCCATGAAGATGGAACAGCCGATCACGGCACACAAGGACGGCACGATCGCGAACGTGAATGCTGCGGTCGGGGCGACCGTGTCATCCGGTCACCTTCTGCTCAATATCGTCTAGCCGGGCCGCACGCCCTGCCTCTCGACGATGCGCAAATGTGTCATCGATGCAGCTGCTATAGCGACCGCATCGATAACGACATCCAGCACCGTCCGGCGACAGGTGGTCACCTCACGCCCGCGATGGCAAGGTGTGCCGCCAATCTACGGGGAGAAACCGCCACTGCCCACGGCCACCTGCTCACGCCGTGACCCGCAGCTCGGAGATCATCCTCACGAAGCTTCTCGTCATAGACCGCCTGCTCAGGAGTCCTCCCACGAAGGAACTCCGGTAGCCGGTATTTATCGTGACCGTCAAACTCTCCGATCACGTTGAATGTGGGCCACCAGAAGTCGACGAAGTACTGTCTGCCGCTCGCTCCGCGCAGTGGAGCCTGTAGCAACGGCATCGTTATTCCGGCCCGCAACATGCTGACGCGACTGAGAGACTCGCCCGGGCGATCGGCTGTCCCATCCGCGAACTCGATGATCTCGCGAATTTTCGCCGTGCCCTGACGAATGGGAACACCAGCTAACTCGCCGTAGAGGTCCGCCCTGTCGAGCGATGTGCCGGGTATACCACCGATGGGATGTGCGCTCCGATGCAAAGCGGCATCCGCGAACACCACCGCCTGGCCGAAGGAAGCCGCCCTGGCCAGATCTACCACCGTTCTTCCGAGCGAGGTCACAGTCAGCCCATCGATGCTCGTGAGGTCGTCAGGAACGCCCACCGTGTGGCGGAAGACCACACCGCTGGATCTCCCGCCATCGGCCGTAGGCACGGTGACGTGCACACGCCGTTGCCACGCTCCCACCATCGGCAGGCGCCAGAGAGCTGCGGCCGAATAGTGCGAGAACACCGGTTTGCCCGGGAGGAGTTCCGCCGCGGCCAGGACGATCGTGCGATACTGCTCGTCTCCGCCCATCGCCGCCCACGCCTCAGCCGCCATATAGGCACCACGCAACACGGCAACGAACTCGCCCCTTCGAACGCTCGCGAAGAACGCGGCACGAGCCCCGGGTGTGCTGAACTCGCGAGTGAGGACGAAGCGATCCTGCCATTCCCGCGTTACCTGTGTCGACATCCGCCCAGCTTGCGACTGGGGAGCACTCCAGGACGCGCTACTCCATCATTTGTGGAGAAGTTCCACCTGTGGAGGAGGTGTTGTCCCTCGTGGTGCCGAGAAGGATGCTGCAACTTGTCATCGATGCGGCCGTTATAACACGCGCATCGTTGACACAGTGGCGCATCGTCACCCGGCGCCAGCGGCGGTGGCTAGTGCACTATGTGCAGGGCGCGGGCGGCGTCCGTGATGCTGTCTGACAGCGACGGGTAGACCGTGAATGCGCGAGCCACCTGGTCGACCGTGAGGCGGTGCTCCACCGCGATCGCGATCGGCAGGATGAGCTCGGATGCCCGGGGCGCCACGATCACGCCGCCGATGACGGTGCCGGAGCCGGTGCGGGCGAACAGCTTCACGAAGCCGTCCTTGATGCCCATCATCTTCGCGCGCGGATTGGATGCCAGCGGCAGCTTGTAGATCTCGCCCTGGGCGATGCCGTCTTCGATCTGCTTCTGCGACCAGCCGACCGTGGCGATTTCGGGCTGGGTGAAGATGTTCGAGGTGACGTTGCGCAGCTCCGTGGGATTGACCGCATCCCCCATCGCGTGGAACACGGCCGTGCGTCCCTGCATCGACGCGACGGATGCCAGCGGCAGGAAGTCGGAGCAGTCGCCCGCCGCGTAGATCATCGGCATCGAGGTGCGCGCCACCCGGTTCACCCGGATGTGCCCTGATTCCGTCAGCTGCACGCCTGCCTCTTCGAGACCGATCCCCGCCGTGTTGGGAATCGAACCGACGGCCATGAGGCAGTGGCTACCCTCGACCGTGCGTCCGTCGGAGAGGGTGGCGACCACGCCGTCGTCTGTGCGCGTCACGGACTCGGCCCGCGACTTGGAGAGCACGGTCATGCCGTTGCGACGGAACACGTCCTCGATCACGCGTGCGGCATCCGCGTCTTCACCGGGCAGAACCTGGTCGCGGCTCGAGATGAGCGTGACCTTTGCGCCGAGCGCCGTGTACGCCGAGGCGAACTCGGCACCGGTGACACCGGATCCCACGACGATGAGGTGCTCGGGAATCGTCTCGAGCGCGTAGAGCTGGGTCCAGGTGAGGATGCGTTCGCCGTCTGGCTTGGCCGAGCTCAGGATGCGCGGGCTCGCTCCGACCGAGATAACGATGGTGTCGGCGTCGATCTCGTCGAAATCCGTCGCGCTCTTGCCCGTGCCCGTCGACACGATGACCCTCGTCGGACCGTCGAGCCTGCCCGTACCCTGCACGACCTTCACGCCCGACTTGATGAGCTGCGACTTCATGTCTTCTGACTGCTGGCGCGCGAGTCTGAGCAGTCGCTGGTTGACCGCGGCGAGGTTGACCGTGACCTCCGGCCGCACCGGCCTGCCGTTGTCTCCTCGAGTGAAGAACTGCACTCCGAGGTCGGTGGCCTCACCGATCGCGTTGGCCGCCTCCGCGGTCGCGATGAGCGTCTTCGACGGCACGACATCCGTGAGCACGGCCGAACCGCCCACACCGACGCGCTCGACGAGCGTCACCTCCGCCCCGAGTTGGGCACCCGCGAGCGCCGCCTCGTAACCCCCTGGGCCGCCGCCGAGAACGGTGATGCGCTGTTTTCGCTCGAACTCATAAGCCATGCGTATATTCTCGCAGCCCGCGGCCGCATCCACCGACCCGCGCCGCCCGTGCGTCCACTCCCCGCGGCCGCGGACCGACAACGCAGGAGATCTGCACGGTCGGCGCGTTTTCACACCAGAAGGGCGCGACTGCGCAAGAATCTCCTGCGTTTTCGGAAGCGCGAGGGGGACGGGTTGTCGACGAATAGAGTGGTCTGATGTCCACGATTAACACTGCATCGCCGCAGCCGAATCCACTCGATGACCCCGCGGCCGATCCCTTCGCCGTCGCAGCAGAAGCCGCGGCCCAGATCGCTGAGAAGACCGGGGTTCCCCGGCACGACATCGCCCTCACCCTGGGCAGCGGATGGGCGAAAGCTGCCGACCTGATCGGCGAGACGACGGCGACTGTCCCGGCAACCGAGATCACCGGATTCAGCAAGCCGGCGCTCGCCGGCCACGTCGGCTCAATCCGCTCGATCCTGCTGCCGAGCGGTAAACGGGCGCTCGTCATCGGAGCGCGCACGCATTACTACGAGAACCACGGGGTGCGACGGGTCGTCCACTCCGTGCGCACGGCGGCCGCCACGGGCGCAGCGACCATGATCCTCACGAACGGGGCCGGGGGCATCCGCGAGAGCTGGAAGCCCGGAACACCCGTTCTCATCAGCGACCACATCAACCTCACCGGCGATTCGCCGCTCGAGGGCGCAACCTTCGTCGACCTCACCGACCTCTACAGCGCGCGGCTGCGGGCGATCGCCAAGCGAATCGACCCGAACCTCGACGAGGGCGTGTACGTGCAGAACCGCGGCCCGCACTACGAGACCCCAGCCGAGGTGCAGATGGCGAAGGCCGTCGGCGGCCACATCGTCGGGATGTCCACCGCGCTCGAGGCGATCGCCGCGCGACAGGCGGGCATGGAGATCCTGGGGCTCTCACTCATCACGAACCTGGCCGCAGGAATCCAGAAGACGCCGCTCAGCCACGCCGAGGTCATCGACGCGGGCAAGGCGGCGGAGCCCGTGATCAGCGCACTGCTCGCGCGGATCGTGGGCGAGCTGTGAGCGGCGGAGGTCTCGATACGGGTGCTGAGCGCCCTGCTCGACCAACGGTGATCGAGCAGGCGGAGGCCTGGCGCGCGCAGGACCCGGATGCCGAGACCCGCGCAGAACTGGACGCCCTGATCGAAGACGCGCGGGCCGGTGACGCCGCTGCGGTCGCTGAGCTGCACGCGCGCTTCGACCACAGGCTGGAGTTCGGCACGGCGGGACTTCGCGGTCGCATCGAGGCGGGACCGGGGCGCATGAACCGGGTGCTCGTCTCGCAGGCAGCAGTCGGGCTCGCCGCCTACCTGCTCGCGAAGGCCGGCGACGCGCAGCCGTCGGTCGTGATCGGGTACGACGGGCGCAAGAACTCGCGCGTATTCGCCGAAGACACCGCGGAGCTCATGGCCGGAGCTGGCGTGCGGGCGATCCTGCTGCCGCGGCTACTTCCGACCCCTGTGCTCGCCTTCGCCGTGCGCCACCTCGACACGAGCGCGGGCGTGATGGTCACCGCGAGCCACAATCCGCCGCAGGACAACGGCTACAAGGTGTACCTCGGCGACGAGGACGACGGCTCGCAGATCGTGCCGCCGGCCGACGCCGAGATCGCCGCGCACATCCTGCGGGTCGCCTCGGGGCAGGGCGTGCTGGAGCTTCACCGAGGAGCGTACGAGATCGCGGATGAGGAGGTCGTCGACGAGTACGTGCGCCTGACCGCAGAAATCGCCACCTCCGCATCCGCCAAGCTGCGCTTCGTCTACACGGCCATGCACGGGGTGGGCTGGGAGACGGCGCAGCGCGTCTTCGCTGCGGCCGGTTTCGGCGAGCCGATCGTGGTGACCGAGCAGATCGAGCCGGATGCCGCCTTCCCCACCGTCGCTTTCCCCAACCCGGAGGAGCCTGGCGCGATGGATCTCGCCTTCGAGACCGCCGCAGCGCACGGGGCGGACTTCGTCATCGCCAACGACCCGGATGCCGACCGGCTCGCCGTCGCCGTGCCAGATGGGCCCGCGGATGTCGCGGCCAACTGGCGACGTCTCAGCGGCAACGAGGTGGGCTACCTGCTCGGCTGGCGCGCCGCATCCCGGCTCGCGCGACTCGGGCGGGACGGCACCCTCGCCGCGTCCATCGTGAGCTCGCCCGCGCTTCGTCAGATCGCGGAGCACTACCGGCTGGACTACGTCGACACCCTCACCGGATTCAAGTGGGTCTCGCGCGCTCCGGGGCTCGCGTTCGGGTTCGAGGAGGCGCTCGGCTACCTCGTCGACCCGGAGAAGATCCGCGACAAGGACGGCATCTCGGCCGCGGTCGAGTTCCTCAGTCTGATGACCGAGCTCAAGGCGGAGGGCAGGACCCTGGCCGACCACGAGAACGAGTTCGCCGAGAAGTTCGGGGCGTACGCCTCGTCACAGATCTCGATCCGGGTCGGTGAGCTGAACGAGATCTCGGCCAGGATGAACGGCCTGCGGCAGAACCTGCCCCCGTCGATCGGCGCAGTGCGGGTCGACCACATCGACGACTTCGCGGACGGCTTCGAGCAGTTCCCGCCCGGCGACATCCTGCGCATCTGGCTCGTGGACGGATCGCGGGTGATCCTGCGGCCGAGCGGCACGGAACCGAAGCTCAAGATCTACATCGACGCCTTGAGCGCGACCGGTACCGCTCAGGAGCGTCGCGCGGCGGCCGACCAGACCGTTGCCGCTCTCGATGCGGCGATGCGCCAGTTGTTGGCCTGAGTTTCCGACGGAGCTGGGCCCACACCGCCGGTTCCGACCGATGCGCCAGCATCGGGCGGCCGTGCCGGTGGGAGCGACGGCGGTTCAGCCTTCGGCTCGGTTACCGACGGCCCACGCGATCAGCCCAGCGCGACCTCGAGCTTGCGCGTGAGTTCCGCGGTGTCGAAGAGGTTCTCGATCACGATGACGTCGGCGTAGGTCTTGCCGATCGCCTCGACGAACTCGGCCGAGGTGAGGATGACCTGAGCGTCCTCCGCGACCGCCGTCACCGTGCGAAGGTCGGCGGCCGTGACCTCCGCGTCGATCCCGAGGTGCCCGAGCACACGCTCCGTATTGACCTTGAGGATGCCCGAGCTGCCGATCCCTGCACCGCAGATGGTGACGATCTTCACTCGCGCCTTCCCATGATCCGCTGCACCTCTGCAGCCGTGGTTGCCTGCTCGAGCGCCACGATGGCCCCGGAGTCGTTGAAGATGTTCGCGAGCTCCGCGACCGACGCGAGGTGCGCATCCGGTCGGCTGACGGCGAGGCCCAGCACCACGCTCACCGGGTCGTTGTGCGGATGGCCGAACGCCACGGGTGTGGCCAGCGTCACGACCGCGAGTCCGTCCCCCAGCACCTCGGGGCCCGGACGCGCGTGCGCGAGGGCCAGCCCGGGCGCGATGACGACGTACGGACCGTGCTCCTCGATCATGCGGATCATCTCGTCGGCGTATCCGGGCGTCGCCGCACCAGACTCCGCGAGCGCAGCACCCGTCAGGCGCACCGCTGCACGCCAATCGGCGGCCTCTGCGCCGAGGATGATGGCGGACTCCGGAAGCTGCGGAAGCGGCATCCTCAGGCCCGCTCGAAGCCGGCGCTGATCTGGTCCGCGAGGTCTTCGCGTTCCTCCAGTGGCAGGAAGCTCGCGCTCGCGGCGTTGAGCTGGAACACCTCGAGGTCGCCCAGGTCATACCCGAAGGTCTCGCTCAGCAGGGAGAGCTCCTTGCTCAGCGAGGTGTTGCTCATGAGCCGGTTGTCGGTGTTGACCGTGACGCGGAAGCCGAGTTGGTACAGCAGGTCGAAGGGGTGGTCGATGAGGTTCTCGCCCCACTGCTCGATCGCACCGGTCTGCAGGTTCGACTGCGGCGACAGCTCGAGGGCGATCTCGCGATCCTTCACCCACTGGGCGACCGGCCCGAGGGTGACGTAGCTGTTCTCCGCATCCTCTCGCTCGACGGTGATGCCCTCCGCGATGCGCACGCCGTGACCGAGGCGCAGGGCACGGCCATCGAACAGGGCGCCGCGGATGCTGTCCAGCCCGTCTGCCTCGCCCGCGTGCACGGTTGCGGGCAGGAAGTGCTGTGCGAGGTAGTCGAAGGCATCGCGCAGGTTGCTCGGCGGGAACCCGGCCTCGGCTCCGGCGATGTCGAAGCCGACGACGCCGTGGTTTCTGTGGCGCACGGCGAGTTCCGCGATCTCGAGACCGCGGGTGTTGTGACGCATGGCGCTGACGAGCTGGCCGACCCGGATGCGGCGCCCGCTGATGCGCACGTCCTCGACCCCGGCATCCAGTCCCTCCTGCACCGCCTCCACCGTCTCGTCGAGGGTGAGCCCGCGCGCGAGGTGCTGCTCGGGCGCCCAGCGGATCTCACCGTAGATCACGCCGTCGTCGGCCAGATCCTGCACGAACTCGCGGGCGACTCTCGCCAGGCCCTCCTGGGTCTGCATGACGCCGGTGGTGATGTCGAAAGTCTTGAGGTACTCCACGAGCGAGCCGGAGTCGCTCTTCTCGGCGAACCACTCGCCGAGCGCTGCGGCATCCGTCTCGGGCAGTTCGAGGTCGTGGCTCTCGGCCAGGTCGATGATCGTCTGGGGCCGCAGACCACCGTCGAGGTGGTCGTGGAGCGACACCTTCGGCAGCGCGGTGATGCTCGCGCCGCCTCCGGGCAGCAGGTAGTCCGTCGGCACAGTGTTCATGGCTCAAATCTACCGGGTGGCGACCTCGACTAACCTTGGGATTCAGCAATCTGGAGGGTGTAGAGCGGATGTCGTCAAAGATAATTCTGGACTGCGATCCGGGCCACGATGACGCGATCGCCCTGCTGCTCGCGCACGGCAACCCCGAGATCGAACTCGTTGCCGTCACGACGGTGCACGGCAACCAGACGATCGAGAAGGTCACGAGGAACGCGCTGGCCGTCGCGCGCATCGCGGGCATCACGGGCGTGCCGTTCGCCGCGGGCGCGCACAGGCCGCTCGTGCGCGAGCCCGAGGTGGCCGAATCCATCCACGGTGACTCCGGAATGGACGGCCCCGTGTTGCCCGAGCCGACCACCGCGCTCGATGGGCGTCACGCCGTCGACCTCATCATCGACACGATCATGGCCTCGGAGCCCGGATCCATCACCCTCGTGCCGACCGGGGCCCTCACGAACATCGCGCTGGCCGTGCGCAAGGAGCCGCGCATCGCATCCCGGGTCAAGGAGGTCGTGCTCATGGGCGGCGGCTACCACCAGGGCAACTGGAGTGCCGCGGCCGAATTCAACATCGTGATCGACCCCGAGGCGGCGCACATCGTCTTCAACGAGCCGTGGAAGCTCACCATGGTCGGCCTCGACCTCACCCACCAGGCGCTCGCGACCCCGGATGTCGTGGCCGCGATCGCCGCCGTCGGCACCGGCCCGGCGCGCTTCGTGGTCGAGCTGCTCGAGTTCTTCGGCACCACATACAAGGAGTCGCAGGGCTTCGAGCACCCGCCGGTGCACGACCCCTGCGCCGTCGCGCTCGTGATCGACCCGCGCGTGATGGATGTGGTGCGCGTGCCATTGGACGTCGAACTCACCGGCACCCTCACCCTCGGCATGACGGTGGCGGATTTCCGCAGCCCCGCACCGCCCGGGTGCACCACCTACGCCGCAACGAACCTCGACCACGCCAAGTTCTGGTCGCTCATCGTCGACGCCCTGCAGCGCATCGGCGACCCGCCTCTGTAACCCCCTGCCCGCTTCCCGTGAGAGGGGTCAGCCTATGATGCGGGCGGAGATCAGGGGGGCGCGCTCTGGCGCGGTGTCAGCAATGGACCACGCGCCCTCGAGCGCCTCGAGCGCACGCTCGAAGCGGGCCGGCTCATCCGTGTGCAGGGTGAACAGGGGTTGACCCCTGGTGACCCGATCACCGGGCTTGGCGTAGAGCTCCACGCCCGCGGCGAACTGCACCGGGTCCTGCTTGCGGGCGCGTCCGGCACCGAGGCGCCAGGCCGCGATACCGAAGGGGAGGGCGTCCTGGGTGGCGAGCACGCCATCCCGGTCGGCCTTGACCACGTGAGTCTCGCGAGCCACGGGAAGCGCCGCAGACGGGTCGCCGCCCTGGGCCGAAATCATCCTGCGCCACACGTCCATGGCGCTGCCGTCAGCGAGAGCGGATGCCACGTCCACGTCTGGCTTGCCGGCCAGCGCGAGCATTTCCCGGGCCAGTTCCACCGTCAGCTCCACGACGTCTGCCGGCCCGCCACCGGCGAGCACCTCCACCGATTCGCGCACCTCGAGGGCGTTTCCGATGGTGAGTCCGAGCGGCACGTTCATGTCGGTGAGCAGTGCGCGGGTGGCGACGCCCGCATCCGTGCCGAGCGCGACCATGGTCTCCGCGAGCTTGCGGGACTGCTCGATGTCTTTGAGGAAGGCCCCCGAGCCGAACTTCACGTCGAGCACGAGAGCGGATGTGCCTTCCGCGATCTTCTTGCTCATGATCGAGGAGGCGATGAGCGGGATCGACTCCACCGTGCCGGTGATGTCTCGCAGCGCATACAGCTTGCCGTCGGCAGGCGCGAGGCCGGAGCCCGCGGCACAGATGACCGCGCCCACGTCCTCGAGCTGGGCCAGGAACTCCTCGTTGCTGATCGCCGCGCGCCAGCCCGGGATGCTCTCCAGCTTGTCGAGCGTGCCGCCGGTGTGGCCGAGACCACGGCCCGACAACTGTGGAACGGCGACGCCGAAAGAGGCGACGAGCGGCGCGAGCGGCAGCGTGATCTTGTCACCGACGCCGCCGGTCGAGTGCTTGTCGGTCGTCTTCTTCGAGAGCGAGCCGAAGTTCATGGTCTCGCCGCTCGCGATCATGGCGAGAGTGAGGTCGCGGATCTCCTCGCGCTCCATTCCGTTGAGATAGATCGCCATGGCCATGGCCGCCATCTGCTCGTCGGAGACATAGCCGCGCGTGTAGGCGTCGACGAGCCAGTTGATCTGGCCTGTCGACAGCGCTCCGTGGTCGCGCTTGGTGTGGATCAGGTCGACGACGTCGAACGCTTCAATGGCCATGGTGGTGCTCCTTGCGAGTGGTTCGGGACGACGGTTTCGATACGGCCGCGGGCGGCCTACTCAACCCGCAGATGCGGCGTAGTCTTCGAGCTGCCGCGGCCCGAACGCATCCGGGATCACCTCGTCGATGGTCTTGATCCCCGACACGGTCTGCAGCAGCATCCCCGGTGCGGAGTGTTCGTACAGCAGCTGGCGGCACCGACCGCAGGGCATCAGGATGTTGCCGTGCCCGTCGACGCAGCTGAAGGCCACGAGACGCCCGCCTCCGCTCGCGTGCAGCGTGGACACGAGGCCGCACTCCGCACACAGTGTGAGCCCGTACGACGCGTTCTCGACGTTGCAGCCCGAGATCACCCGCCCGTCATCGACGAGCGCCGCGGCCCCCACGGGGAACTTGGAATACGGAACGTAGGCGTGGCTCGTGGCGTCGTTCGCGACGGCGTGGAGCAGATCCCAATCGATATCTGTCATGACTTGATATACGGCTTTCCCTCCGCTGCGGGCGGCTTGACCGTTCCGACCAGGCCCGCGACCGCGAAGATCGTGACGACGTAGGGCAGCATGAGCATGAACTCGCTCGGCACAGGAGAACCGATCACACCGAGCACGTTCTGCAGGTTGGTGGCGAAACCGAACAGCAGGGCGGCAAGCGTTGCCCGGATGGGATCCCAGCGCCCGAAGATCACGGCGGCGAGCGCGATGAATCCGGCGCCGTTCGTCATCTCCTTGTTGAACGCTCCGACCACGACGAGCGTGTAGTACGCACCACCCATTCCGGCGATGGCACCGGCGAGCGACACGTTCCAGAACCGCGTGCGGTTGACGTTGATGCCCACGGTGTCCGCGGCCTGCGGGTGCTCGCCGGAGGAGCGCAGTCGCAGACCCCACTTGGTGTGGAACAAGCCCCAGTACACGAGCGCGACCGTGATGTACATGATGTAGCTGATGATGGTCTGCTGGAACAGCACCGGCCCGATGATCGGGATCTGGCTGAGCACCGGGATGTCGATCTTGTGGAACTGCGGCGGGTTGTTCAGGGCAGCAGCGTTCGGACTCAGCAGCGTCGAGTAGAGGAAGCTGGTCAGCCCGGCCACGAGCACGTTGAGCACGACACCGACAATGATCTGATCGACGAAGTACTGGATCGAGAACGCCGCGAGCACGAACGACACGAGCACACCGGCGATCATCGCCGCCACCAGGCCGACGAACGGCTGGTTGGTGATGGATGCCACGATCGCGGCCACGAAGGCGCCCGCCAGCAGCTGACCCTCGATCGCGATGTTGACGACGCCGACGTGCTCGGAGATCACGCCACTGAGCGCACCGAAGATGAGGGGAGTCGCGAGCCCCACCGTGCCGATGAGGAGGCCGGGCAGCGGAATGGTTCCGTTGGCCGCGGCCCAGGCGAGGAAGCCGACCATGAACACCAGTGCGTAGACGCTGATGATCCAGATGGACACCTTGCGCTGCTGCTGGACGAGATACACCGACAGCAGCGCGATCAGCACGAGCACGATCGACACGACGATGCCCGTCGCCCGCGTGGGCAGGTGCAGGCTCGGCA
The DNA here is from genome assembly GCF_040227205.1 of Parafrigoribacterium humi. NCBI lineage: Bacteria > Bacillati > Actinomycetota > Actinomycetes > Micrococcales > Microbacteriaceae > Parafrigoribacterium > Parafrigoribacterium humi. Next base: position 18,435 of record NZ_JBELOA010000003.1, read on the forward strand.
ACTGGATGAAGTCCGCCGAGGTGGAGAGGCGGAATGTGCTCACCGAGGATGCCGAGCGCCCGACCACCGCGAACAGCACGACGGCGATGATCGCGAAGACTGCGAGCGCGATCGGCGTCTTCCAGCTCTTGACCACCGCCGTCGCGAGGACGACGGTCGTCGCGGCCTTGTTCTGCGAATCCTGCGTCACCGCGCTCACTTGGTCACCACCGTCTTCTTGGCCGCCGCGTTCGACGGTTTTCTCAGCCTGGGCGTCTCACTCGGAGTGGGCAAACGGAACACCGCCCGCACGAGCGGCGGCGCCGCGATGAACAGCACGATGAGGGATTGCAACACAAGCACGATGTCGATGGGGATGCCCTCGACGGCCTGCATAGTGAAACCACCCGCCTTGAACGCCCCGAACAGGATCGCGGCCCAGAAGGTACCCCAGGCGCGGGATCGTCCGAGCAGCGCGACCGTGATGGCGTCGAATCCGATGCCGGCGTCGATGCCAGAGGTGAAGCCCGTGGTGATGACGCCCTGCACCTGGTTGGCCCCGGCCATCCCGATCAGTGCGCCAGAGATGAACAGCGCGATGACGTAGACGTTCTTCACGTTGATGCCGGCAACACGCGCAGCCTTGGGGTTCTCGCCCACCGCGCGGAACCGGAAGCCGAGGCTCGAGCGGTTGAGAATCCACCAGACCAGCACGGTGACGGCGATCGCCAGCAGGAAGCCGATGGTTAGGTTGTACTGCGGCCCGAACAGCTTCGGAAACACCGCGTTCTGGGCCAGCGGCGGCGACTTCGGGTTGTTCGACCCAGGAGCCTGCAGGAGCCCCGGGGTGCGCAGCAGGTAGCTGAGGAAGTAGAACGCGACGTAGTTGAGCATGATCGTCACGATCACCTCGTGCGCGCCGGTTCTCGCTTTCAGGAAGCCGGCCAAGCCACCCCAGATCGCACCGGCGAGGATGCCCGCGGCGAGAGCGACGATGAGGTGGACGACCGGGGGCAGGTCGATGGAGAATCCCACCCAGCCCGCGGCGGCAGCTCCGAACAGCATCTGGCCTCGGCCACCGATGTTGAACATTCCGGCACGGAAGCCGAGCGCAACGCCGAGGCCGGCCATCGCGAGCGGCGTCGCGAAGCTCAGCGTCTCGGTGAGCGGCCGGATGCCGTCGACGAAGTCCGGTCGGTTGAAGTTGTAGATCGAGCCCTGGAAGAGCGAGATGTATGCACCGGAGACGGCGGTCCAGATCGCCTCGATCGTGTCCATCGGGCGGGCGAAGAAGTAGCCGGATGCCGCGTGCACGTTCTCGTCCGTGAGGGCGATCAGCACGGCGCCGACCACCATCGCGAGTACGACGGCCAGCACGGACATGAGCGCACTGCCGGAGGCGATCTCTCGAAGCGCGGCGGTCCAGCGCGAGCCGGACTCGTCATCCTGTTTCATCTGGGGGGTCTGTCCGGGTTCAAGAGTCTCGGTCTGCGCCTCGACCTGCCCGCGGGGCGGGAGCTGCTGCGCTGTGATGTCGTCGGTGTTCTCGTCGCTCACGCCGCGACTCCCTTCGGTGCGGTTCCATCCGGCCCTGGCATTCCCGCCGGCACCTCGCCCGCCATCATGAGGCCGAGCACGTCTCTCGGGGTGTCGCCGGGCACGATGCCGACGATGCCGCCGCGGTACATCACGGCGATCCGGTCGGCGAGCGCGACGACCTCGTCGAGCTCGGTGGAGACGACGATCACCGGAACCCCGGAGTCCCGGGTGGCGATGATGCGTTTGTGCACGAACTCGATGGATCCGACGTCGAGACCACGGGTCGGCTGCGCCGCCATGAACAGCCGGAGCTCACGGCTGAGCTCCCTCGCCAGCACGACCTTCTGCTGGTTGCCTCCGGACAGCCTGCCCGCGCGAGTGCCGATGCCCTGGGTGCGGATGTCGAACTCCTCGACCTTGCTCTCCGCGAAGCTCGACAGATAGTTCAGTTGCAGGCCGCCCCCGCGCACGAACGGTGCGCCGACGGAGCGGTCGAGCATGAGGTTCTCCGCGACGGTGAACTCACCGACGAGGCCGTCTTCCTGGCGGTCCTCCGGCACGAAGCCGACGCCCGCCTCGAGCACCCTGCGAACGCTGAGGCCGAGCAGCGGCTTGCCGTCGAGTTCGATCTCGCCCCGCACTCTCTCCTGCAGGCCCATGATGGCCTCGGTGAGTTCGGTCTGGCCATTGCCCTGCACGCCCGCGATGGCGAGCACCTCTCCGGAGCGCACCTCGAAGCTGACGTCGTTGACCACGAGTTGGGAGTGCTGGTCGATCACCGAGAGGTTACGCACGACGAGCGCGGGCTCGCCCGCCTTCTCCGGCCCCTTCTCCAGGGTGAGGTCGATGGGGCGGCCCACCATGAGGGAGGCGAGTTCCGCATTGGTCGCGGTGGGCGATGCCTCACCGACGACCTTGCCGAGCCGGATGACCGTGATGCGGTCCGCGACCTCTCGCACCTCGCGCAGCTTGTGGGTGATGAAGACGATGGAGGTACCGGATTCCTTGAGCTGCTTCATGATCGCCATGAGCTCGTCGGTCTCCTGCGGCGTGAGCACGGCGGTCGGCTCATCGAACACGAGCACCTTGGCATCGCGCGAGAGTGCCTTGATGATCTCGACCCGCTGCTGCACGCCGACGGGCAGATCCTCGACCAGGGCATCCGGGTCGACCTGGAAGCCGAACCTGGAGGAGATCTCCCTGACCTGCTCACGCGCCGCCTTCAAGTTGAGGTGACCGGCGAAGCCGGTCTTCTCGTGCCCGAGCATCACGTTCTCCGCCACGGTGAAGACGGGAATGAGCATGAAGTGCTGATGCACCATGCCGATACCGGCGGCCATCGCGTCGCCCGGTCCCTCGAAATTCTGCACGACATCGTCAAGCAGGATCTCGCCCTCTTCGGCCTGGTACAGGCCGTAGAGCACGTTCATGAGGGTGGACTTGCCCGCGCCGTTCTCACCGAGAAGGCAATGGATCTCGCCGGGTTCGACCGTGAGGTCGATGTGGTCGTTGGCGACCAGAGCGCCAAACCTTTTGGTTATTCCACGAAGTTCGAGCTTCATGATTCACAATCTATCCGCACGTCATTGAACGGATGGGTGGGGCTTACATAAGACATGAGTCGGGGAGGCCAGCGTCGCTGGTCTCCCCGACCGTGATCGAACGTTACTTACTTCGGGCTGGACGGCGACTCGACCTTGATCTTGCCGCTGATGATGTCAGCCTTGATGGAGTCCAGTTCCTTCTGCAGGCCCGGGTCCACCTTCGACTCGAAGTTGTGGAACGGAGCCATGCCCACGCCGCCGTTCTCGAGCGTTCCGATGTACGGGGTGTTGTCGAACTTTCCGTCCTTCGCCGCCGTCACAACGCTCTCGACGTCACCGGACATGTTCTTCATGATCGATGAGAAGTAGATGTCGTCGTACTTGGGGAACGTCTTGAACACGTCGGCGTCACAGCCGATGAGGGCCAGATCCTTACCAGAGCTGACGATCGCTGCGCCCGCGCTCTGGAAGATCGGTCCGCCGACGGGAAGGATGACATCCGCGTTCTGGTCGATCAGCGTCTGGGCCGCGTTCTGGGCATCGGTGCCGGCGTCGAAGCCACCGGTGAACGATCCGTTCTGCGCCTTGACATCCCAGCCGAGGACCTTGACGTCCTTGCCCTTCTGGGTGTTGTAGTACGCGGCGCCGTCTGCGTAACCGTCCATGAAGATGGTCACGGGCGGAATCTGCATGCCACCGAAGGTGCCGATGATACCGGTCTTGCTGTAGCTGGCTGCCGCGTAGCCGACCAGGAAGGCGGCCTGTGCGGTGTCGGAGAGGATCGGCTTGACGTTCGGAAGCGTCAGCGGCGAGCCGTCGGCGTTGGACACACCGGAGTCGATGAGTGCGAAGTCGACCTTCGGGTTCGCCTTGGCAGCGTCGCGCGTGGCGTTCGCCAGGTTGAAGCCGACGGTGACGATCAGGTTGCAGCCCTGGTCGATCATCTGGGTGATGTTCGGTGCGTAGTCGCTGTCACCGGTGGACTGGACGTGCACCTCCTTGATGTTGAGCTTCTTGGCTGCGCTCTGCAGGCCTTCGAGGCCGAGCTGGTTGAACGACTTGTCGTCGAATCCACCGGCGTCCGAGACCATACAGGCCTTGAAGTTCGATGCTTTTGCGCCGTTGTCGGCGGGGGCCTTCGGTGCTGACGCGCATCCGGCAAGCATCGTTGCTATGCCGACGATGGCAAGGCCGCCCATGATGCGGCCGCGAGAAGTGATTCTCAAGGTGTCCTCCAAGGTGCTGCCCAGCGGAAAACGCTGGGGCTTAGTTCCGTACACGTTACCCAATGTTACGAGTGCTGAACGACTCGAATTTCGGGCAGCACCCCAAGCGTTACACAGCCGGGACTACAGCGAAATGTTCAGGAAATGTGCTTCTACTTCGGCGTGCTCGGTGAGGTCACCACGATTGCCCCGGAGATGATGTCGGCCTTGAGGTTCTTGACTTCCGTGGCCAGCTGTGGGCTGACCTGCGAGGACATGTCGTGAAAGCCCGCGATGCCCACTCCCCCGTTCTTCAGGGTGCCGACGTACGGGGTGTTGGTGAAGGTCTTGTCCTTGCTAGATTTGGCGATCGACGCCACCGCATCCTGGGTGTTCTTGAGCACGGAGGTGAGCAGGATGCCGCGGTATTTCTCGGGGAGCGTGTTGTAGCCGTCGTTGTCGACCCAGATCAGCGACCCGTGGCCCGCGTCGAGAATCGCGGACGCCGCGCCCTCGCCCACCTGGCCCGCGACGGGGAGGATGACATCCGCTCCCTGGTCGAGGAGGCTCTTGGCCAGGTTGTAACCCTTTGTCGTGTCCTCGAAGTCACCGGTGAACGACCCGTCCTGTTCGGCCTTGTTCCAGCCGAGCACCTCGACGCTCGCGTGGTGCACCTCGTTGTACTTCGCGACGCCGTCGGCGAAGCCGTCCATGAACAGGGTCACCGGCGGCTGGTTGCCACCGCCGAAGGTTCCGACCTTGTGCGTCGTGCTCACCCCGGCCGCGAGGTACCCGGCCAGGTAGGCCGCCTGCGCCGTGTCGAACACGATCGGTTTCACGTTCGGCGCGTCGACGGTCTCGTCGACGAGGGCGAAATCAATCGTCGGGTTGGCCTTCGCGGCCTTCTCGGTGGCGGGGGCCAGCTCGTAGCCCACGGTCAGCACGAAGCCGCACCCGCTCGCGACGGCCTGATCCACGTTGGGCGCGAGGTCGGTCTCGCCGGTGGAGACAAGCACCCTCGCGGAGATCGAGTACTTCTTCTCGGCGTCCTGCAGCCCGGCCCAGCTCGATTCGTTGAACGAACGATCGTGGAGTCCGCCGGAGTTCGTCACCATGCGCGCGCAGAACGCGGATGCGTCGGGTTTCGCTGCCTGCTCAGGGGCGGCCGAGCAGCCGGAGAGAACGAGCAATGCGGCACCGATGAGTACCGCGGGACGGAGGACTGAAAACTTTGCCATGCTTCGGACGTTAGCGAGACGTGGGCGCCCCCATCCGCCCGAGACCCCCGCTGGAGACGCGCTCGACCGATTCGTTATTGCTTCGTTACGTCAGTGGCGCGAACGGAGCAGGTCACAGGATGTCGCTGCGCCCCGAGAGCTTGAGCGCGTCGACAACCGACTTCACCCGCTGCGCGTTCGCGGTGGTGGTCACCAGCAGCGCATCCGGGGTGTCCACGACGACGATGCCCTCGACTCCGATGAGGGAGATCATGCGACCGCTCTGGCTGATCACGACGCCGCTCGACGCATCCGCGAGCACCCGGGCATTCTCCCCGAGGATCGCCAGGTCGGATGGCCTGCCGTGCGAGTGCAGCTTGGCGATCGACGCGAAGTCGCCCACGTCATCCCAGTCGAAGTCGCCCGGAATAACCGCGAGTCGCCCCGCAGCCGCAGCGGGTTCCGCGACGGTGTAGTCGATCGCGATCTTCTTGAGACCGGGCCAGACCTTGTCGACGACGGCTCCGCGCGCAGGGGTGTCCCACGCCTCAGCGAGCTCTGTGAGACCGGCGAGCAGTTCGGGCTCCGACTCGCCCAGCTGCGCCAGCAGGACATCCGCGCGCGTAATGAACATGCTCGCGTTCCAGAGATAACCTCCGTCGGCCAGATACGACTGAGCTGTGGCCAGATCCGGCTTCTCCACGAAACTGTCGGCGAGAACGGCACCCGGAGCGCCAGGGATAGCCAGCTGTCCGTCACAGTGGATATAGCCGAACCCGATCGCGGGCTCCGTCGGTGTGATGCCGATCGTCGTGATGTACCCGGCGTCCGCCGCCGCGACGGCCTGCGTCACTGCGCGCTTGAAACCGCGAGTGTCTGCAATGACATGGTCCGCGGCGAACGATCCGATGATCACGTCGGGTTCGCGGTGCCTGAGGATGGCCGCGGCGAGTCCGATCGCGGCGGACGAGTCCTTGGGTTCGCTCTCGAGCACGACGTTGAGATCTGCGAGATCCGGGATCTGCTCCTCGACGGCCGCCCGATGCGCGCGCCCGGTGACCACCATGATCCGATCTGGGCCGGACAGCGGGACGAGCCTGTCCCAGGTGCCCCGAAGCAGGGTTGTGCCGGAGCCGGTGAGGTCGTGCAGGAACTTCGGCGCATCCGCCCTCGACAGCGGCCACAGACGCGACCCGATGCCACCCGCGGGAATGATGCTGTAGAAGCGTGAGAGCGAGTCCGCGGGTACTGTCTCGTCGTCATGAGCTGGCATGCGACCACTGTAATGGGCAGAGCTGAACCGGAGTAAAAGTGGCGGAAGTTATGAAAAGTATCTTGATGTCGAGCTATTTCGGCCCGCCGTTGCGACCGAGGGGTGCGCGCACGGAATAGACTGGGCCAAGTTCGTACAGAACTACCACATGCCCCACTGCCGGGGCTGAACCACCGCAAGGAGGGTTGCTCGTGCCAGACGTATCGGCGGGGGCCCTGGTGTCTCCACCAGAACCAAAGAAATACCCACTTCCCAAGATCCGTCCTCCACGACCGCTCCGCGGAACCCTGTACCGGGGTCGCGAGAGCATGTGGTCGTGGGTGCTGCATCGCATCACCGGCGTCGGCATCTTCTTCTTCCTCCTGGTGCACATCCTCGACACCTCGCTCATCCGGGTGAGTCCTGGCGCGTACAACGCCGTGATCGGCACATACAAAACTGTGATCATGGGTCTCGGCGAGACGGCGTTGGTCGCCGCCATCGGGTTCCACGCGCTCAACGGCCTTCGCATCATCCTCATCGACTTCTGGAGCGTCGGCACTAGGCACCAGCGGCTGATGTTCTGGATCGTGATCGTGCTCTGGGTCATCCTCCTGGTCGGCTTCGTTCCGCGCCAGATGATCAATATCTTTAGCGAGTAGGCCATGTCCGTCACCATCGAAACTCCCCGCTCACCGCGCCCTGTGCGCACGAGCAGTCGCTTCAACGTGGAGAAGTGGGGCTGGGTCTACATGCGCGCGAGCGGTGTCGTCCTGGTCGTGCTCATCTTCGGCCACCTCTTCGTGAACCTCTTCATGGGCACCGGCGTCAAGGCAATCGACTTCGCCTTCGTCGGCGGAAAGCTCTCCCAGCCGTTCTGGCAGATCTGGGACACGCTGCTGCTCTGGCTCGCCCTCATCCACGGCGCCAACGGAATGCGCACCATCGTCAACGACTACGCACACAACCGCCTGCTCGGCGTCATCTTCAAGGGGGCGCTCATCGCGTCCACCGTCGTACTACTCATCCTGGGAACCCTCGTGATCTTTACTTTTGACCCCTGCCCCGCAGGCGCCGCTCTCGCGGACCTCCCGAGCTTCTGCCCGGCACCGTAATGGCCAAGGAAAGCGCAGACACAGTGGAATTCGAAGACGGCGACATCATCGATGGTGTTCACTATCACCGTCACGACATCGTGATCGTCGGAGCCGGCGGCGCAGGGATGCGCGCGGCGATCGAGGCGGGACCGAACGCCAACACGGCGGTCATCTCCAAGCTCTACCCGACTCGCTCCCACACGGGAGCCGCACAGGGCGGCATGGCCGCCGCCCTCGGCAACGTCGAGGAGGACAACTGGGAGTGGCACACCTACGACACCGTCAAGGGCGGCGACTTCCTGGTCGACCAGGATGCCGCGGAGATCCTCGCGAAGGAGGCCATCGACGCGGTCGTCGACCTCGAGAACATGGGACTGCCGTTCAACCGCACCCCCGAGGGCCGCATCGACCAGCGTCGCTTCGGCGGCCACACCCGTGACCACGGCAAGAGCGCGGTGCGCCGGGCCTGCTACGCGGCAGACCGCACCGGCCACATGATCCTGCAGACCCTGTACCAGAACTGCGTCAAGTTCGGCATCAACTTCTTCAACGAGTTCTACGTGCTCGACCTGCTCATGACCGAGGTCGACGGGGTGTCTCGCCCGGCCGGCGTCGTGGCCTACGAGCTGGCGACCGGCGAGCTGCACGTCTTCCAGGGGAAGGCCGTGATCTTCGCCACCGGCGGATTCGGCAAGATCTTCAAGACCACATCCAACGCGCACACCCTCACCGGGGACGGCGTCGGCATCATCTGGCGCAAGGGCCTTCCGCTCGAGGACATGGAGTTCTTCCAGTTCCACCCGACCGGACTCGCCGGACTCGGCATCCTGCTCTCGGAGGCCGCCCGCGGCGAGGGAGCGATCCTGCGCAACAGCGAGGGCGAGCGCTTCATGGAGCGCTACGCGCCGACCATCAAGGACCTCGCGCCGCGCGACATAGTCGCTCGCTCGATGGCGACCGAGATTCGCGAGGGACGAGGCGCCGGCCCGTACAAGGACTACGTCTACCTCGACATCACGCACCTCGAGCCCGCCGTGATCGACGCGAAGCTTCCGGACATCACGGAGTTCGCGCGCACCTACCTTGGCGTCGAGCCGTACACCGAGCCCGTTCCGGTGCTGCCGACCGCGCACTATGCGATGGGCGGCATCCCGACCACGAACGACGCGATGGTGCTGCGCAACAACACCGAGACAGTCCCCGGCCTGTACGCCGCGGGCGAGTGCGCGTGCGTGAGCGTGCACGGCTCCAACCGGCTCGGCACCAACTCGCTGCTCGACATCAACGTGTTCGGCAAGCGCGCGGGCAAGAATGCGGTGGAGTACGTGAAGACCGCTGACTGGGTGCCGCTGCCCGCCGACCCGGCCTCGGGCATCCGCTCGCTTCTCGACAACGTTCGCGCGGGAGACGGCACGGAACGCATCGCCGCGATCCGCAAGGAACTGCAGGAGGCAATGGACCGCAAGGCTCAGGTGTTCCGCACGGAGGAGAGCCTCACCGAGGTCGGCCAGCTCATCGAGAAGCTGCGCGCCCGGTACAAGAACATCCAGGTGCAGGACAAGGGCAAGCGGTTCAACACCGACCTGCTCGAGGCGGTCGAGCTCGGCTTCCTGCTCGATCTCGCGGAGGTGCTCGTCTACTCCGCCCGCAACCGCAAGGAGAGTCGCGGAGCGCACATGCGCGAGGACTACCCGAAGCGAGACGACGAAAACCTGATGGTCCACACCATGGCGTATCTCACCGGGGACCCGACGTCTGGTGCCGGAGATCACATCACGCTTGGCTGGAAACCGGTGGTGGTCACCAACTACCCGCCAACAGAAAGAAAGTACTGATGAGTAACGCTGTCCTCGATAAGAAGGGTCCGCAGGAGCACGCCGTCGTACCGACGTTCACCGCAACCCTGATCATCCGCCGCTTCGACCCAGACGTCGACGAAGAACCCCATTGGCAGGACTTCGACGTCGAACTCCACGCAACGGATCGCGTGCTCGACGCCCTGCACAAGATCAAATGGGAGATGGACGGCTCGCTGTCGTTCCGCCGCTCCTGCGCCCACGGCGTGTGCGGTTCGGATGCCATGCGCATCAACGGTCGCAACCGCCTGGCCTGCAAGACGCTCATCAAGGACCTCGACGTGTCGAAGCCGATCTACATCGAGGCACTCAAGGGCCTGCCGCTCGAGAAGGACCTCATCGTCGACATGGAGCCGTTCTTCGACAGCTTCCGTGCCATCCAGCCGTTCCTGCAGAACTCGACTAAGCCGAAGGACGGCAAGGAGCGCCTGCAGTCCCCCGCCGAGCGCGCGCGCTACGACGACACCACCAAGTGCATCCTGTGCGCGGCGTGCACCTCGAGCTGCCCGGTGTTCTGGACGGATGGCCAGTACTTCGGTCCGGCCGCGATCGTGAACGCGCACCGCTTCATCTTCGATTCCCGTGACGAGGCCGCGCAGGTGCGCCTCGACATCCTCAACGACACCGAGGGCGTGTGGCGCTGCCGCACGACCTTCAACTGCACGGATGCCTGCCCTCGCGGCATCCAGGTCACCCAGGCCATCGCAGAGGTCAAGCAGGCCATCCTGCGCGGAGGCGCCTGAGTCCCATCCACCAGAAACTGTCGCGCAGTCACCTCTCGGTGACGGTGCGGCAGTTTTGTGTGTGTGACCGGGCTCCCACACGCCCTGGCTATGCTGGAAAAATGGCGAGTTCCTCCGCACGGCCTGGCCTGATCGCACGCATGCGCGCCACGATCGGCTCGGCCGTGGCGAGACTCAAGCACCTCAAGCCGGTGCGGGTCATCGTGCTCTTCAGTGAAAAACGCGGGGCGCTTCTGGCCGGAGGGCTCTCGTACCAGTCGATCTTCGCGGTCTTCGCTGCGCTGTGGGTCGGCTTCTCGATCGCAGGTCTGTTCCTGCAGGCACAGCCCGCGCTTCGAGACGCCTTCTTCGGGCTGATCGGCCAGGCCGTCCCCGGTCTCATCGACACCGGCCAGGGCGGGGCGATCAATCCCCGCACGCTGCTTCGAACCGACACGCTCAGCTGGACGGGTGCGATCGCTCTCGCCGGTCTGCTCTTCACAGCGCTCGGCTGGCTGTCGTCGTGCCGCGACGCCGTGAGAGCGATCTTCGACCTGCCAGGTGAGGGCAGGAATTTCTTCGTCCTCAAGCTCAAGGATCTCGGCCTGGCCATCGCGTTCGGTGCCGCGCTCATCGTGTCGGCCCTGCTCTCGGTGGTCAGCACCCAGGCCCTGGGGGCCGCGTTCGACCTTGCGGGCGTCAGCGAGCATTCCGCCTTCGCCGCACTCGCGATCAGGGTGAGCGGACTCGTCCTGATGCTGGTGCTCGACACGGCAGTTCTCGCGGCGCTGTTCCGCCTGCTTTCCGGCCTCGCCATCCCGATCAGGCAGCTCATCGTCGGCTCGCTGCTCGGTGCGATCTTCCTCGGCGTGCTGAAGGTGCTCGGGACCTCCCTGCTGGGCGGCGCGAGCAGGAACCCGCTGCTCGCATCCTTCGCCGTGATCATCGGACTGCTCATCTGGTTCAACCTGGTCTGTCAGGTGATCCTGCTCTCCGGCGCCTGGATCGCCGTGAGCGTCTCCGACAAAGGCATCGAACTCGACCCGCGGATCACGGCGGCTCGACTCGAGCAGGAGAGGGCGGATGCCGCTGCCGCGGCCGCCGCGGCAGCCCTCGCCGAGCAGGAACGGCCGTGGGTCAAGCGCGCCTTCGGGCGATTATTCGAGAGGCGGAACTCCCGCGGTGGCGGTGGTCGATCGTAGGATTGCGGCATGCCAACACCGCTCAGAATCGCCTCGGTCAACACGAATGGCGTGCGCGCCGCCTACCGGAAGGGAATGGGCGACTGGCTCGATGCGCGCGGCGTCGACATTCTTGCCATCCAGGAGGTGCGGGCATCCACCGAAGATCTTGAGGGGCTGCTCGGGTCGGAGTGGAACATCCTGCACGATGCGGCGACCGCCAAGGGGCGCGCCGGGGTCGCCCTCGCGAGCCGGAACAAGGCATCCATCCACAGGGTCACTCTCGGTCCAGATGATTTCGACAGCGCCGGGCGCTGGCTCGAAGCCGACTACGACGTGGGCGGCACGCTCGTCACCGTCGTCAGCACCTACGTGAACTCCGGCGAAGCAGACACCCCCAAACAGATCGAGAAGTACAAGTTCCTCGACGCGATGGTCGAGCGACTTCCCGAGCTCAAGGCACACAATGAGCTCTCCCTCATCGTCGGCGACCTCAACGTCGGACACCGCACCCTCGACATCAAGAACTGGCGCGGCAACGTCAAGCGCGCGGGCTTCATGCCGCAGGAACGCGCATACTTCGACCGCTTCTTCGGCAAGGAAGACGACCCGCACTACAACGACGGAGCAGACCTCGGCTGGATCGACGTCGGCCGCAAGTGGGCGGGCGAGGTCGACGGCCCGTACACCTGGTGGAGCCAGCGCGGGCAGGCCTTCGACAACGACACCGGATGGCGCATCGACTACCACATGGCCACGCCGGCCCTCGCCGCGACCGTGCAGAACTACACGATCGACCGGGCCGCGTCGTACGACGCCCGGTGGTCGGATCACGCGCCGGTCGTCGTCGACTACCTCGTGTAGTTCCGTGGGGCCGTGGCTGTTGGGCGAGCCAGCGCCGCCCATAGAGGCCCACCACGCCCCCGCCGCCACGCTCATTCGCCACGGCCTGGTGTTGCAGGTCAGAACAGAGGTCGTGATGTCCGAGCGAGGCAGTGCGGGTGTGGTGGGCCTCTATGGGCGGCACTGGCTCGCTCGGACATCACGACCGACAGCCACCCGGAATACTGAAAGAATTGGGGCATGAGTAGTAAACCGCGCCTGTTCTCCGGCATGCAGCCCTCCGCCAACTCGCTCCACGTGGGCAACTACATCGGCGCACTCATGCAGTGGAAGGAGTTGCAGTCCACCCACGACGCGATCTTCTGCATCGTCGACCTGCACGCCATCACCGTGCCGCAGGACCCAGAGCTGCTGCGCAAGAACACGAGGCGCACCGCCGCGCAGTACATCGCCGCGGGAATCGACCCCGCCGCGTCGACCCTGTTCGTGCAGTCGCATGTGGCCGCACATCCGGAACTCGCCTGGGTGCTCAACACCATCACCGGGTTCGGCGAGGCCAGCAGGATGACCCAGTTCAAAGACAAGTCACAGAAGCAGGGGTCTGACTCCGCCTCTGTCGGGCTGTTCGCATACCCCGTGCTCATGGCCGCCGACATCCTGCTCTACGACGCCCTGGTGGTGCCCGTCGGTGACGACCAGCGCCAGCACGTCGAACTCACGCGCGACCTCGCGAACCGATTCAACTCGCGCTTCGGCGAGACCTTCGTGATCCCCGAGGCAATGATCCTCAAGGAGACCGCGCGCATCTACGACCTGCAGGAGCCGACCAACAAGATGAGCAAGTCGGCGGCCACGGAGTCCGGCATCATCTGGTTGCTGGACGACCCCAAAGTCACGGCGAAGAAGATCAAGTCCGCTGTAACGGATGACGACCGCGAGGTGCGCTTCGACCGCCAGGACAAGCCGGGTGTCTCGAACCTCCTCACCATCTACTCCGTGCTCTCCGGCAAGACCATCGAGGCGCTCGAGCAGGAGTACGCGGGCCACGGCTATGGGGACCTCAAGAAGGACCTCGCGGAGATCGCCGTGGAGACCTTCGCGCCGGTTCGCGCCCGCACCCTCGAGCTGCTCGACGACCCCGCAGAGCTCGACCGGGTGCTGGCAGGAAACGCCGACCGGGCCGCGGAGATCGCCGATGCGACGCTCGCCAAGGTCTACGACCGCATCGGGCTCCTGCCGCACGCACGCTGACACACGACCACGGCTGGCTGTACCGACCGCGCCGCGTCAATCACGACTATCAGCGGGGCTGCGGCATACGATCGGTAGGGAATCACCTCGCGGGCATGATCGCCCGACTGGTGAAGCCACTGCAGCACCAGCGTTACCCGAAAACGCAGGAGAATTCCCACCATGACGTCCGCGATCGACAGCACGACCTCGTTCGCGCGCGCACGGCCGGCATTCTCGGCCATCATGTTCGACATCGACGACACGCTCTTCGCGCACCACAGTTCCGTGCTGGCGGGGCTCACCAGTTTTCGGGCCCGGCTCGGCCCACCCTTCGACGAGGGGGACGACCGCGCGACCGCCGAACTCTGGGAGCGGCTCGCAGACAAGCACTACCGCCGATACCTCAGCGGGGAGCTGACGCACATCGAGCAGCGACGAGCACGCGCCAGAGACTTCGTTGCACAGTTCGGCCAGCACCTCGACGACGCGGCAGCGGACGCCTGGTACGACGTCTACCTCGCGGAGTACACGAAGGCGTGGATGCTGCACGGCGACACGCTCGCGTGCCTCAACGCGCTCGCATCCACCGGCATCCGTCTCGGCATCATCGCCAACGGCGACCTCGCGTTCCAGAACGACAAGCTCGCCCGGCTCGGACTCGACCCGTTGTTCGAGCACGTGGTCACCTCGGGCGAACTCGGCTACGCCAAGCCGGATGCCCGCATCTTCGAGCACGCCTGCCAACAGTTCGGAGTGGAGCCGGTCCAGGCCGCCTACGTCGGCCACCGCCTGCGCACCGACGCGATCGGCGCGTCCGGGGCCGGTCTCACCGGCGTGTGGCTGGATCGCGCGGGCGTAGCCACAGTGACGGACATCATGGCGGCGCGCGCGACCGGCGTGCCGATCATCCGCACCCTCTCCGAACTGCCGGAGGCTCTCGGCGTGCGCGTGTGACGTGGGAGCCCGGCGGCGAACGGAGCCGCTCGTGGTTGCGCCGCTTCCGCAGCTTTCGCTACGCGTCTCATAACTCCGGCGATCCGACGTCGTGGCCCCGCCGGGCCCGCCCGACCGCGGGAGGTTTTCACTCATCCACGCATGCTGCCGGAGTTATGACGTGACGCCGAGGAGCCTGCGGTTAGCGCGAGCGCGCGTGAGAGCGCAGCGCGCCGCGGATGGCGGCCATGACACGCTCGGGGTGAAACATCACCTGTCGATAGTTGAAGCGCAGAACGATGTATCCGCGGGCGGCGAGAGCGATGTCGCGATCGTAATCACGCTTCTGGTCGATGTCGGAGGTGTGACCTTTGTGCCCATCCGTCTCGACCACCACGCATCCTTCGAGCACGAAGTCCACTGTGCCGATTCCCGGGAAATGCACCTGCGGCACGCATCGCACGCCGGCATCGAAGCAGAGGAGCCGCAGGATCGTCTCGATCCCAGACATGCACCGGGAATCGATCTCATCGCGCAGCGCCGCGAACCTCGAGGGAACCGCGGCGAAGATGCGATCAAGATCGGCGGCCGAGATCTTGTCCTGGTAAAGCGCGCTGTCGAGTGCTGCGACGGCAACCATCCGCGGCTGACACCGGATGATGTGTGCCAACGAATCGACGACGCCAACGCTGTGAAGGCGAGCAGCGCCGACGTCGATCAGCGGCCACCAATGAAGCTCGCAGCCGTCGCGATTGTCTGAGGTGAGCGGCACGAAACGGTCACGAGGGCTACGCAGCCTTGAGGCTTCCCGAGACATCGCGACGTGAGTGAACGGCTGGTCGGGTATCCAGATGCCGTGAAGATCTGCGGCGGATACGCATCCGACCAAGCCACCGATTCGCACGGCTTCCAGAATCGTGCGCTCGGTGCCCGGGAGGGCATAGTGATCGCGCCTCACACGCAGAAGCTGGCCAGAGCGAACAGCGGTGGTGAGCTCCATCGGCGTCATGCCACGGCGCAGGAGCTGCCGCCGGGTTGCGATGCGCGCAGCCGATGGAAATCTGTCAATCACGTCCATGGGACGAGTGTGGAGACCGGAACCCACCCCTCGGAGCCGTGTTGCCCGATCTGTGCAGAGATCCTCGTGGCCGCCTCTTGTGCATAACTCCTGCAATGGCATCGAAACGTCGCTCAGCACGCTCCTCGACGCCTCGATCGCCCGCGCTGAGATTCATCCATAACTCCGGCAGTTCGCGCGGCGCCGACGGCGGATGCGCGTGGCCGTGGGGTTGGCGCGGCAATTCGCGGCGTTCTGCAGGAGTTACGAAAGGGGTGCGAGGAGGAGTTCGTGACGTGGGGCGCGGGAACGGATTCGCCCGCGGCGTTCTGCAGGAGTTACGAAAGGGGGCGGGGTGTCGGAGCGCGGCGGGGAATACTGGCGGGTGCCCGGCGTTGGTACACTCGTAACGCAAGTACGTGCTCCGGGGTCGGTGAAAATCCGAACCGGCGGTTATAGTCCGCGACCTGCGACATCCGTAAAAAGGTGTTGCGGCTGAGCCGGTGAAATTCCGGCACCGACGGTTATGAGATCGCAAGGTCTCTCAGTCCGGATGGAAGGAAGCACGCGCGATGGCACCGTCAATTGACGGCGGTATCGCGGGTTTGCGGATGCCGGTTGTGGTGTTCCGCAGGCTCCCCGGAGCTCGTCTCGACCAGAGACGGAGTAGCCGGATGACCAGTGCAGACAGCAGTGCGCTCACGCCTTCCGGCACGGCAGACGAGGCGTCGTCGGCATCAGCCGCAGCACCTTTCGAGTCCGCGATGCGTCACGCCCTCGACCTCGCTGCTCGCGGCCCCGCATACGGGGTCAACCCGCAGGTCGGCTGTGTGATCCTCTCCCCTGCCCGCGACATCATCGCCGAGGGCTGGCACAGGGGCGCCGGCACGGCTCACGCCGAAGTCGACGCGCTCTCGAAGCTCTCGCCCGGCGAGGCACACGGCGCGACCGCCGTCGTCACCCTCGAACCCTGCAACCACACTGGCCGCACCGGACCGTGCAGCGAAGCCTTGATAGCCGCGGGGATCGCCACCGTGGCCTACGGCGTGAGCGATCCCAACGCGCGCGCCCACGGCGGCGCAGAGCGTCTTCGTGAGGCGGGCGTCGCCGTGATCGGAGGCGTGCTCGTCGATGAGGTTTCAGAAGCGATGCACTCGTGGCTCACCGCCACCAGACTCGGCCGCCCCTTCGTGACGCTCAAGTGGGCATCGAGCCTGGATGGACGTGCCAGCGCAGTGGATGGCACCAGCCAGTGGATCACCGGCACCGCGTCGCGGCAGCACGTGCACGAACAGCGAGCGAGAGCCGATGCGATCGTCGTCGGAACGGGAACCGTGCTCAGCGATGACCCGACACTGACCGCGCGAGGCGAGTCCGGCGAACTACTGCCGCACCAACCCATTCCCGTCGTGGTCGGCGAGCGGGCGATACCGGCGGACGCGAAACTGCTCAGCCACCCGATGCTGGCGGTCGTGACCGGAAGCCGGGATCTGCGCGCCATTCTGGACAGGATGTTCGCCCGCGACATCCGCCATGTGCTCATCGAGGGTGGACCTACGCTCGCGACTGCCTTCGTCGCCGAGGGACTCGTTGACGAGTACCTGATCTACCAGGCGCCGCTCCTGATCGGCGGCGGAGGTGTCGCTCTCAGCGATATCGGAGTCGGCACCCTTGCCGACGCGCGACGGCTTGAAATCACATCGGTGGAGCGACTCGGGGACGACCTGCTGGTCACCGCCAGGCCCGCACACGAGCTGAACAACCCGGAAGAGGGAAAGTAACCATGTTCACCGGAATCATCGAAGAACTCGGCGAGGTGGTCGAATGGCGGCCCTCGGGTGACGCCGCGCGCCTCACCGTACGAGCGCCCCTCGCCGTATCCGACGCCAGCCACGGCGACTCGATCTCGGTCAGCGGCGTGTGCCTCACCGTCGTCGACCAGGGCGCGGACTGGTTCACCGCGGATGTCATGGGCGAGACGATCGCCATGAGCACCCTCAAGAACCCCGCGACCGGCGATCGCGTCAACCTGGAACGCGCGGCGGCACTCGGTGATCGCCTCGGCGGTCACATCGTGCAGGGTCACATCGACGGCACCAGCACGGTGCTCTCCGTCACCGAGGGCAGCGCGTGGCGGATCCTGCGCTTCAGTCTCGACAAGGCGCTGGCCGGGCTCGTGGCACGCAAGGGGTCGATCGCGGTGGACGGTGTCTCGCTCACGGTGAGCGCCGTCAGCGAGCCGGATGCGGCATCCGCCTGGTTCGAGGTGTCGCTGATCCCCGAGACCCTCAGCGCGACAACGCTGGGCGCGAAGGTCGTGGGCGACGCCGTGAACATCGAGACGGACATCCTGGCCAGGCAGGTCGAACGGATGATCGAGGTCGAGCGAGCGTGCGGCATCAACGAAGGGAACGGCAAATGAGTCTCGCCAGCATTCCGGAGGCACTCGAGGAACTGCGCCTGGGTAGACCGGTGATCGTGGTCGACAACGAATCCCGCGAGAACGAGGGCGATGTCATCATCTCCGCTCAGCTCGCCAGCCAGGAGTGGATCGCCTGGATGGTGCGCTACACCTCCGGCTACATCTGCGCCCCCATGCCGAACTGGCTCGCCGACCGGCTCGAGCTTCCCGTGATGGTCGTCGGCAACGAAGACCCGCGCGGCACGAACTACACGATCTCCGTGGATGCCTCCGACCGGCTCAGCACCGGAATCAGCGCCGCGGACCGGTCCCACACCCTGCGCGTGCTGGCCGACCCGGAGTCGACGCCGGCGAGCCTGCACCGCCCCGGCCACATCCTTCCGCTGCGGGCAATGGATGGCGGCGTGCGCGAGCGCGACGGCCACACCGAGGCCGCGGTCGACCTGATGAAGCTCGCGGGCCTCGCCCCCGTGGGCGCGATCTCGGAGATCGTGGAGGACGACGGCGAGATGATGCGCCTGCCCGCGCTGATCGAGTTCGGCGCGAAGGAAGGCGTGCTCGTCATCACGATCGAGTCGCTCATCCAGTTCCTGAACGACCACCACGGCACCGCAGAGGCCGCCGTCACCGGGGCGACGAGCGAGTCGCGGGTGATCTTCGAGGTGGAGACCACGGTGCCGACGGTGCACGGTGAGTTCCGCATCCGCGCCTACCGCGACAAGATGACGGGTGCCGACCATCTCGCGATCATCTCGGGCGAACCCGCCAACGGCGGGCTCCTCCGGGTGCACTCGGAGTGCCTCACGGGCGAGGTGTTCGGCTCTCTCAAGTGCGAGTGCGGCCCGCAGCTGCACGCCGCGCTCGACCTGATCCACAATGACGGCGGCATCGTCATCTACATGCGAGGCCACGAGGGCCGGGGCATCGGCCTCATCAACAAGCTCAGGGCGTATGCCCTGCAGGAGCGCGGCCTCGACACGATCGACGCGAACACCGCACTGGGCTTCCCTGTGGACGGACGCGACTACGGCGCGGCCGTGTCGATTCTCGAGGACCTCGGGATCTCCGAGGCCCGGGTCATCACCAACAACCCCGAGAAGCTGCGCCAGCTGCGCGAGCGCGGCATCACGGTCACCGAGCAGGTGCCGCTCGTGGTGGGTGTCGGCAGTTTCAACGAGGGCTACCTCGAAGCGAAGCGGGATCGGATGGGGCACCTTCTGCCCGACGACGGAACGCTCGATGAGGCGGTCGTCGCCAGCCAGGCCGTGCTGAGCGCGGCAGCAGACATTTTTGAACAGACCAAGAGAGAGCAGGAACTGTGAGCGGCGAAGGCGCACCGAAGACAACCACCACCACGGATGGCACGGGCCTCAAGGTCACCATCGTGGCCGGCACCTGGCACGAGCGGATCGGCGACGGCCTGCTGGCCGGGGCGAAGCGCGTGCTGGATGCCTCGGGCGCCGAGGTGACCGTGCTGCGCGTACCTGGGAGCTTCGAGCTGCCGGTTGTGAGCAAGGCCGCGCTGGAGAACGGTGCGGATGCCGTGGTCGCCCTGGGCGTCATCATCCGGGGCGGTACTCCCCACTTCGACTTCGTCTCCAACGCCGCGACGGACGGACTGGTGCGCGTCGCACTGGACACCGGCAAACCCGTGGGCTTCGGCGTGCTCACCCTCGACGACGAGCAGCAGGGACTGGACCGTGCCGGCCTGCCCGGCTCGAAGGAAGACAAGGGCGCGGAGGCCGCCGAGGCCGCACTCGCGACGGCGCGCATCCTGCAGGGCCTGTCGAACTGACCTCCTGTCCGTAGCGTCGCGGCGGGAGAAATTGTCTCGCGGCAGGAATCGTAACTCCCGCCACGAGACAGTTTCTCCCGCCACAGGGGTCAGCGCGCTAGTCGACGAAGCGGTAGTACTCGATACCGAGGTCCTGGAACTCCGGGGCGTTCTCATGGCCGACGTGGTCCACCACGAACTCTCCGCGCACCGGTATGGCCTCGACCTCCGAGGTGCGACCCTCGTGCAGCGCGAGGTACTGCGCCTGCGTGAGGTCTGTGGGGTTCTCCAGGGCGGCCGCGAAGTTGATGCGCGACGCGGCATCCTTCCAGTTCTGCCCGACCCGCATGGGCAGGGCCTCGGCCGCGTCACCGCTGCCGTAGCCGAGTGCGAGCCATTCCTGGCCCGCGATGTCGAGCCCGTCATCCGCTGCCTGGCGCAGCCCGGAGGCGATCCAGGCCGGCAGTGCGGCCGTGTAGAGGTTGCCGAGGTCACGCATGGCGTCGGAGCCGAGTCCGAGCTTGCCGTCGATGAGGTTCGTCCACACCGGGCTCTTGCGCAGGTACTGGCGCAGTGATTTCGACAGCGGGAAGACATCCTCGGTGTCCTCGCCGACGGTGACGCCATGGCCGCGGAACGGCGACGGTGCGAGAAGTTCGGCGAGCAGGGCATCCGCGTCGATCCCCGCTGCTGCGCAGTATTCGCGCAGCTGGTCGCGGCCGACCTCGTCCGTGGCGAGCGCGAACAGGTAGGACATGAGCCACCCGGTCGCGGGCATCGCCTGGTATGGACGGTGCAGGAAGGCGGCGTCGACCTCGTCGAAGTAGGTGGAGTGACGATAGTCGTCGCCGCGGCGCGCTGCACGCTTGGAGAGCATCGCGGACATCGCGTGGTGGGTCGCATCGATGTAGCAGCTCGTGGAGTATCGGCCGTTGAACACGGGGAGATCCTGCATCTGGCCGTCGTCGCGCGGGGGCTGGCGGAATCGTGCGAAGGGCTTGCGGAAGTCCACGGTGCGATATTCGGAGTCGCTGCCGGATGCCGCCAGGTCGATCTCGAGGAGCGTCGCGTCGCCATCCACCAACATTGCCACCGCGCCGGCGCCCTGCGTCGGCTCACCGCTCGACCCGATCGCGTACTCGGCGATGTCGGCGCAGACCACGATCGCGAGGCGACCGGCGCCGTCTGCGGACAGGTAGCGCAGCGCCGCCTTGAGTCCGTAGACGCCACCGAGACAGGCGTGCTTGAACTCGGGCACTTCGCAGTCCCTGGCGAGCTCAGGACGCCCATGGGCGACGAGCGCGTCGTTGATCATGCCCTTGACGATCACCGCTCCGGCAGAGTTGTCACTGCTGGATTCGGTGCCGAGCGCGAGCATGCCGACGCGCGAAGGGTCGATGTCGTAGTCGTGCAGCAGGCGCCACACGGCGTTCGCGGCGAGGGTGTAGACGCTCTGGCCGGGGCCCCGCATGCGGAAGGAGCGACCGACGACGCCCTGCACCCGGCCCCAGGGTTCACCGTTCCATTCGGACCAGTCTTCGAGACGCACTCGATAGTGGGGAAGATACAAGGACAGGCCACTTATTCCAGGCACCAGAAGTTACCGTTCGCGCTCTCGTTCGTTTTTCGGCCGCAACTGGTTCCCAGTGCACTGTCGATTTTAGCAATGTCGGCGCGGGGTGCGCGCACAGCGAGCTCCCAGCCGCACGGCCCCCGCCTTGTTCACGACTAAAATATTGGAGACGCGATCGGAGCACCAGTGCACAACACCCTCCCCGCTCGCCGCACCGCCGCGGCCCGCGCGCACAGCAATATCGCGCTCATCAAGTACTGGGGCAAGCGGGATACCGCACTCAACCTCCCCGCCGTCGGCTCGATCTCCGTCACCCTCGACGCGCTTCTCACCCAGACCACGGTCAGCTTTCGTGACGACCTCCGGCGGGACGAACTGTTGCTCTCGGGCGAAGCGGCGGACGCGACGAGGGTCGGTGCGTTTCTCGACATCGTGCGCGAGCGCGCGGGCATCGGGGCGCACGCGCTGGTGGAGTCCAGCAATGACTTTCCGACCGCGGCGGGACTCGCGTCCTCTGCGTCCGGGTTCGCCGCACTCGCGGTCGCGGCGAGCGCCGCGGCAGGGCTCGAGCTCGACGAGCGTGAGCTGTCGGTCCTCGCCAGACGGGGCTCGGGGTCGGCCGCCCGCTCGATCTTCGGCGGCGTCGTCGAGCTGCACACGGGCATCCGCGACGATGGAGCCGACTCCTTCGCCGAACCCGTGCTCTCCCCAGACGACTGGCCGCTGAGCATCGTCGTGGCCATCACCGAGCTCGGCGAGAAGAATGTGAACTCCACCGCGGGAATGGGCGAGAGTTCCCTGACCTCACCGTTCTACCCGGCCTGGGTCGAGACGGCGGAGACGGATCTCGCGGCCATGCGCAGCGCCATCGCCGCCCGCGACTTCGACAGGGTCGGAGAGCTCGCGGAGTACAGCTGCCTCAAACTGCACGCGCTCATGCTGTCCACGCGGCCGGCACTGCTGTACTGGAACGCCGCGACCGTTGCCGCGATCCACACCGTGCGCGAGCTGCGCGACGGCGGCATCCCGGTCTACTTCACGATCGACGCAGGCCCGCAGCTCAAGGCGCTGTGCCTGCCAGAGAACGCGGCCCAGGTGGCGGATGCCCTCGGCCGGGTTCCCGGAGTGCGGCAGACGAGAACGAGCGCCCTCGGCCCCGGCGCGCAGCTGCTCTCATGACGGTTGTGCACGCCTCCGCGCCAGGCAAGCTCTTCCTGCTCGGAGAGTACGCCGTGCTGCACGGCGCCCCTGCACTCCTGACCGCGGTCGATCGCCGCGTCTCCGTAAGTATCACGGACTCGGATGACGCCCGCTGGCACCTGCGCACGCCCGGGCTGGCTGACGCGACGGGCTCGATCGTTCTCGGCGCACACGGAGTGATTCCGGGCGACGCCGACGCGGGCACTCGCGAACGGCTGCGCGTGTTCGACGCGGTGCGCGAGACCGTGGCGGGCGCGGTCCCCGGCCTCGGCGATCGCGCCCTCTCCATCGACATCGACAGCACGGCGTTCTTCGCACAGGCGGGCACGGCCGGAGAGGCGCACAAGCTGGGGCTCGGTTCGAGCGCGGCGGTTGCCACGGCACTCACGGCCGCGCTCTCTACTGCCGCCGGGGTCTCGCTGGGTCCGGAGGACATCCGCACTCTCGCGACGACGGCCCACAGGGCCGCACAGCACGGCACGGGCAGCGGCGGAGACGTCGCCACGAGCAGCTATGGCGGCCTGGTCTCGTACGTCCGCGACACCCCTCCGACCCCGCTCACCTGGCCGGAGGAGCTCTCCCTGCTCGTCGTCTCCACCGGCACGGGGAGCAGTACGACCGAACTGGTGGGCCGCGTGAAGGACTACGCGCGCACCGACGCCGACGGGCACCGCGACGACATCGACCGGTTGGCCACGCTCGCTGCCCATGCCGAGGATGCGCTGCGAGCACCGCAGGAATTCCTGCGCCTGGCAGAGGCCTACTTTGAGGCGCTTCTCACGCTGGACGAGCACTGCGCGGCGGGGATCGTGAGCGAGCACCACCGGGCGCTGCACGCGCTCGCGGCACAGTACGGCGGCGCGTTCAAGACCTCGGGAGCGGGCGGCGGCGATGTCGGTCTGGTGTTCGCCCCAGCGGGCGCGGCGATCGAGGAACTGCGCACCGCTTTTGCCCAAGCGGGCGCACAAGCCGTACCGTTGGGATTTGGTGCGAACGGCGTCGAGACGACCGCGGAGCCCACTGAACAGGGGAACACAGGGAACAGGAGCGTGACGACGTCATGAATTCCTCCCGCATCCCCCGCTTCTACCAGTTCGGCGTCGAAGAGCGCCTGCGCGTGCTCTACGAACGCGGCGTGCTCAGCGACACCGACTATCGCGCGCTCGCGACGGGAACGTACATCCTCGACCCGAGCACGGCAGACCGGCTCACCGAAAACGTCATCGGCGTGTTCTCGATGCCGCTCGGGCTCGGGCTGAACTTCCAGATCAACGGCAAGGACTACCTCGTGCCGATGGTCGTCGAGGAGCCGTCGATCATTGCCGCGGTGAGCTCTGCGGCGCGGCTCGTGCGGCGCTCCGGCGGCTTCGAGAGCACGGCGGACGAACCGATGCTCATCGGCCAGGTGCAGGTGCTGGACGTGCCGAATGCCGAGGCCGCGCGGCAGGCCATCCTCGATCGCAAACAGGAGATCCTCGATCTCGCGGACGCGCAGCATCCGAACATGGTCGTGCGCGGCGGCGGCGCGAAAGACCTCGAGGTGTTCCTGCGCGGGCAGACCGCGGGCAATGGCGAGCTGCTCGTGCTGCACCTCCTGGTCGACAGCCGCGATGCGATGGGCGCCAACCTCGTCAACACGATGTGCGAGGCGATCGCGCCCCTCGTGGAGGAGATCACGGGCGGGCGGGTCTTCCTGCGCATCCTCTCCAACCTCACAGACCGCGCGATGGTGCGCTCGCGCTGCGTGATCCCGGTCGACCGGCTCGGCGCCGGTGAGTTCTCGGGCGAGCAGGTGCGCGACGGCATCGTGCTCGCGGCGGAGTTCGCGGAGATGGACCCATACCGCGCGACGACGCACAACAAGGGCATCATGAACGGCATCGATGCCGTGGCCATTGCGACGGGCAACGACTGGCGGGCGATCGAGGCCGCCGCCCACGCCTTCGCCGCCCACTCAGGCACCTATTCCCCCCTCACCCGCTGGTTCACGGATGCCGACGGCAACCTGGTCGGGGAGATCGAGCTTCCCCTGAAGGTCGGCATCGTCGGCGGCCAGGTGGAATCGAACCCGGCCGTGCACATCAGCTACTCGATCCTGGGCGTCGACACGGCCGCCGAGCTCGCCACCGTCATGGCCGCGGTGGGGCTCGCGCAGAACTTCGGGGCGCTCAAGGCGCTCTCCACCGAGGGAATCCAACCCGGCCACATGCGTCTGCACGCGCGCAGCGTCGCGGTCGCGGCCGGGGCATCCGGGGTGCACTTCGATGAGGTCGTGAACCGGCTGGTTGCGAGCGGCGAGGTGAAGGTCTGGAAGGCGCGGCACATCCTCGACGTGCTCGAGGGCCGCATCGCCGACACCGGATCGATCCGCGCGATCCGCACCGCGGCCATCCCCGTGCAGCCCGCCGCCGCGATTCCGGAGCCCGAACGCGCGCAGCAGGGAGCGAGCGTCGGCTTCGGCAAGATCATCCTGCTCGGGGAGCACTCCGTCGTCTACGGTCGCCACGCGATTGCCGCCCCGATCGGGCTCACTATCCAGGCCGAGGTCTCGCGGCGCGAGGCCGGCCTCGAACTCGTGATCGCCCGCTGGGACACGGATGCCGCCTACGACCCGATCGGCGCGGAACTGGCCCTGCAGGTGGCGACCCTGATCGTCGAGAAACTCGGTCTCTCCGGCGTCGGCATGCGCGTGGACGTGTTCCCGCACCTGCCCCGTGCCAGCGGACTGGGTGCCTCAGCGGCCCTCGCCGTCGCGATCATCCGCGCCGTCGCGGATCGCTTCGAGGTCGAGCTGACCGAGGAGCAGATCTCGAACCTCGCCTTCGAGTGCGAGCAGATCGTGCACGGCACCCCGTCGGGGATCGACAACACCGTCGCCACCTTCGGGCGGCCGATCCTCTATCGCCGGGCCGGCGAAGGCGCCGCGGCGTCGGAGATCCGGGATGTCGTCTCGCCGCGGCCGATCCCCGTCGTCATCGGCCTCACCGGGGTGCGCTCGCTCACCTCGCACACCGTCGGTCTCGTGCGGGCGGCGCGGGAGAGGCATCCGGCCAGGTACGAGGCGATCTTCTCCCAGATCGACGAGCTCGTGCTGGCCGGCGCGGACGCGCTTCGCCGCGGTGATGCCGCAGAGCTCGGCGAGCTCATGAACATGAACCACGGGCTGCTCGGTGCCCTGCAGGTGTCGAGCCCGGAGCTCGAGGCTCTCGTCGGGGTCGCGCGGCGCGCGGGCGCCCTCGGAGCCAAGCTCACCGGCGGGGGAGGCGGCGGCGCGATGATCGCGGTCGCAGGACCCGGTGCGGCCGAATCGGTCGGTTCTGCCATGCGCCAGGCCGGTTTCGTGACCTATCTCACCGAGATCCGCTGAGCCTCACGCGACGCACGCGATAGAGTCGGAGCATGGTCATCAACAGCAGCAGGATTCTGCTCGTCATCTGCGCACTGGGTGCGATTGCTCTCGCCGTGCTGTTCGTTCTCAAAGTCGTCTACAACGCGTTCTGACTCCATGCGGCGTCGCCGTGTGACGCCAGCGCCCCTCACGGTCGGAAACGCCCAGCGAGCGGACTGAGAATAGAGGGATGAGCTCCACCACGCGATCGTCTCGCCCTGCGTCTTCCGTTCCCGCTTCCGCCCTGCCATCCTCTGCTCGCGCATCATCTGCCCGGCCCGCCCGCGGCCGCGGCTTCGGGCGTGCCAAGGACGACGGCCCTCGCGCCACCTTCGGTCAGCTGCTGCCATACATCCTGGAGCACAAGAAGGTGCTCTCGCTCGTCGTGATCCTCAGCATCCTCGGCGCGGCCGCGTCGCTCGCCCAGCCACTGCTGGTCAGCCAGGTTATCGCGCTGGTGCAGAAGGGCGAGTCGCTGAGCCTGCTGGTCTGGCTGCTCGTGGGGCTCGTGGTGGCGGCCGGACTCATCAGCGGCTACCAGCACTACCTGCTGCAGCGCACGGGTGAGGGAGTCGTGCTCTCCAGCCGCCGACGCCTGGTCTCCCGGATGCTGAACCTGCCGATCAGCGAATTCGACCTCAGGCGCACGGGCGACCTGGTGTCCCGCGTCGGCTCGGACACCACGCTCCTGCGCGCGGTGCTCACCCAGGGGCTCGTGGACGCGATCGGCGGCTCGCTCACCTTCATCGGTGCCCTCGTCGCGATGGCCATCATCGACCCCGTGCTGCTTCTGCTCACCGTGCTCGTGGTGGCGGCATCCGTCGTCACGGTCGTGACGCTGAGCGGGCGCATCCGGGTGGTGAGTCGCAAGGCGCAGGAGCGCGTCGGCGACCTCGCGGCATCCGTCGAACGCGCGGTCAGCGCCGTGCGCACGGTTCGGGCCGCCGGGGCGACCGAGCGGGAGATCGAGTCCGTGCAGCAGGATGCCGTCGAGGCCTGGAAGATGGGTATCAGCGTCGCGAAGATCTCTGCCCTCGTCGTGCCGATCGCGGGCATCGCGCTGCAGGTGTCGTTCCTCGTCGTGCTCGGGGTCGGCGGATTCCGCGTGGCGAGCGGCGCGATCAGCGTCGCGAACCTCGTCGCGTTCATCCTGTTCCTGTTCCTCATGATCATGCCGCTCGGCACGGCCTTCGGCGCGATCACCTCGGTCAACGCCGCGCTCGGTGCGCTCGGGCGAATCCAGGAGATCATCGAACTGCCGAGCGAGGCAGACGGGGATGCCGAGGGCGCCGCACGCGCGCTGCCGCCGGTGGCCTCCGACGACGCGATCAGCTTCGACGAGGTGCACTTCCGTTACCCGGACGGCGCGATCCCGCCCGCCGAGCGGGCTCCGCAGGTCGAGCCCGTTTCGCAGGCCTCGCCCACCTCTCTGGCCTCCCCCGCCTCTCTGGCCTCCCCCACCTCACAGGCCGAGCTCATCGAGACCTCGCCCACGAGCAACCCCGTCCCCGACGACCGCACCGTCCTCCACGGCGTGAGTTTCAGCGCCCGGCGCGGCGAGCGTACCGCTCTCGTCGGCCCATCCGGTGCGGGCAAGAGCACGATCCTCGCGCTGATCGAGCGCTTCTATGACCCGACCGCCGGGGCTGTGCGCATGGGCGGCGTCGACATCCGCTCGCTCGATCGCGGGGAGCTGCGCGCGCAGATAGGCTACGTCGAACAGGACGCGCCGGTGCTGGCCGGCACGATCCGCCAGAACCTGCTGCTCGGCTCGCCCGACGCGAGCGACGAGGACTGCATCCGCGTGCTGCACGACGTGAACCTCACCGAGGTGCTCGAGCGCGGCGAGAAGGGGTTGGACGCGGCGGTCGGCGAAGACGGCGTCATGCTGTCTGGTGGCGA
Source organism: Parafrigoribacterium humi (assembly GCF_040227205.1). Taxonomy (NCBI): domain Bacteria; kingdom Bacillati; phylum Actinomycetota; class Actinomycetes; order Micrococcales; family Microbacteriaceae; genus Parafrigoribacterium; species Parafrigoribacterium humi. Next base: position 46,352 of record NZ_JBELOA010000003.1, read on the forward strand.
ACGCCAGCGTCTCGCGATCGCGCGCACGCTGCTCGCGGCCCCGCCCATCCTGCTGCTCGACGAGTCGACCTCATCGCTCGACGGCCTCAACGAGCAGCTGTTGCGCGAGGCCATCGATGCGGTGGCCGAGAACCGCACACTCATCGTGATCGCGCACCGGCTCTCCACGGTGGTCGATTCCGACCAGATCGTCGTGCTCGACCACGGCCGCGTCGTCGGCACAGGCACCCATTCGGAGCTGGTGAAGTCCACGCCGCTCTACAAGGAGCTCGCGAAGCACCAATTGCTGGTGTGACATGACACGACAGCCACCGCTGCCAGACTGACCGCCGAAGGCATCCCGTCTGGCGGGAGAAACTGTCTCGCGGCGGGAGAAACCGCTGCCGAACACTCGCTGTGGCGGGAGAAACCGTCTGGTGGAGGGGGTTATAACTCCCGCCACCACACGGTTTCTCCCGCCGCGAGGCACGAACGGGTAGGGGCAGCAGAAGAGTAGAGTTGCGCCCGGCCAGCATCGGTGTCAGGCGAGGGCCCACATCGCTACCGCGGCCGTCGCGGCGACGTTGAGCGAGTCGATGCCGTGCGCCATGGGGATGCGCACGACGGTGTCTGCCGCGGCGAGGGCCTCCGGGGTGAGTCCCTCCCCCTCCGCACCGAGCACGAGGGCGACTCTGGGCGGCGCGGATGCGGCGAACTCGCGCAGGCCGACCGCGTCATCCGTCAATGCGAGCGCAGCGATATGGAACCCGGATGCCGCCAGCAGTTCGCGCGCAGACGGCCAGTCCCCCACGCGCGTCCACGGCACCTGCAGCACCGTGCCCATGCTGACGCGGATCGCGCGGCGGTAGAACGGGTCTGAGCATCTCGGCGTGACGAGCACGGCATCCGCCCCGATCGCGGCGACCGAGCGGAAGATCGCGCCGACGTTCGTGGGGTCTGCGACGTTTTCGAGGATCACGACGCGCCTGGCCGACACCAGCAGTGACTCTGGCGGCGGGAGCGGCGGGCGATCCATCGATGCGATGAGGCCGCGGTGCAGGATGTATCCGGTCAACTCCGCGAGCAGCTCGCCGGGCCCGGAGAATACGGGCACGTCCGGACCGACGAGGGCAACGGTCTCGTCGACGGTGCCGCCCAGTGCAAGCACGGAGCGCACGGAGTGACCCGCCCGCAGCGCCCGCTCCAGCACGAGCGCGGACTCGGCGATGTAGATGCCGCCACCGGTCTTCTTGAGCGCGACGTCGGTGCGGTGTGCGAAGTCGGCCAGTCTCGGATCGTCCAGCGTGGTGATCTCGATGACGGGCATCCGGCACCCCTCTCGTGTTCGCAACTCCGGCAGATCCCCACGGTACCCGAGCTCCGACCGTGCGTAACTCAGGCAGAACAGTCGCGCGACGTGATCACGTGCCCGCAAACTCTGGAGGATGGCGCGGATGGCGAGCAATCTGCCTGAGTTACGAAGGGGGACGCGAGGTCGTGACGGGCAATCTGCCTGAGTTACGAAAGGGACAGGACCCTCAACGACCGCGGCGAATCGAGTACCGCCGGTTCTCGAGTGCGGGGTCTCGGTCACGCGCGGCACGCACCTCGGCCGGATCGAGGTCGAAGGTGGCCGCGGCAGCTTCGAGGCCCAGCTCGCCGATGATGCCGCCGGAGGGTGCGACGAGGATGCTGCGGCCGATCGACACCGGCGGCAGCTGGCAGACCCCCGCAAGGTAGTACGCGTTCTCGATCGACCGCGCCTGCGCGAGCACCCTCCAGTGCTCCGCCTTGCCCTCGCCGGGCACCCAGGACGAGCAGGCGAGCACGAGCTCGGCGCCGGCATCCGCCAGCTCGCGACCGAGCTCGGGGAAGCGCAGGTCGTAGCAGGTCATGAGTCCCACAGTCATCCCGCCGAGCGAGAACACCACGGGCTGCACGGAGGGTGAAGGGGTGATCGATGCAGACTCGCAGAAACCATACGAGTCGAACAGGTGGATCTTGCGATAGCGAGCGAGCAGCGACCCCGAGGAGGAGAGGGCCACGAGGGTATTGAACGGCCGTGTACCGTCGTCGTTGGTCTCCACCACCCCGGCCACGATTGCGATGCCGAGCGATGAGGCGAGCGCGGCGAGCGCGCTAACGAATCGACCGTCCAGAGGCTCCGCCGCGGGCCCGAAGGTAGCGTCGACGACCTTCTTCTCGTACATCGAATACTCGGGAAACGCCACGAGATCCGCGCCGTCGTCAGCGGCACGCTGGGCAAGGCGTTCGATGGCAGCGAGGTTCTGGGCCTTGTCCGTGCCGGAGTCGATCTGCGCGAGGCTCAGTCTCATCCCACTCCTAACCGACGAAAACGACAAAAGCGCCGATGGCCACGGATGTCGTCATCCGTGGCCATCCTAGGCGCGCCTTAGTGAACGAGCGACTTCTTCATTTCGTCGTCAGCAGCCTCGACGTACTCGATCTCGGGTGGCTGACGACGGAATCCGCGAGTCACGACGGCGAGAACGATGACACCGACCCCCAGCCAGATGAGGCCCAGCGTGAGCGCGTGCACGTCGAGCTGGGTCATCAGGTACAGGGTGACGATACCGCCGATGATCGGCATCACGAGGTACAGGATGACGTTCAACCTGCGGCCCTCCCGGCGCTGCCGGAAGTAGTAGAAGATCACCGAGACGTTCACCATCGTGAACGCCACGAAGGCCCCGAAGTTGATGAACGACGTCGACGTCGCCACGTCGAGGAACATCGCGATCAGCCCGACGGCACCGATGATCACGATGCTGAACACGGGAGAGCGGAACCGCTTGCTGATCTCGCCGAACACCCTGCGCGGCAGCACGCCGTCACGGCCCATCGCGAACAGCAGTCGAGATGCGGATGCCTGCGCCGCGAGCCCGGAGGAGAACTGCGCGATCACGAGGCCGGCGAGGAAGATCGCCCCGAACAGGTTTCCACCGATGTGCAGCGCGATGTCGAGCGCGGCCGAGTTCACGTCCTTGAACGCACCGCCGGGGTGCACGAGCTGGGTCGTGTACGAGACGAGGATGAAGATCGCCCCACCGATGACGGCGATCAGGAGGATGGCCCGCGGCATCGTCTTGCGCGGGTTGACGGTCTCCTCTGTGAACGTGGTCACCGCGTCGAAGCCGAGGAACGAGTACGCCGCGATGGCGGCACCGGCCGAGATTCCGGAGAAGGTCGCTCCGGAGTTCGCGAACGGCGAGGCGTTGAGCAGACCGCCTGCGCCCTGGCTCGAGACGACCGATCCGATCGACAGTGCGACGAACAGCGCGATCACGAGCACCTGGAACGCCATGAGCGCATAGTTGGCGCGGTCGGCGACCTTGATCCCCAGGATGTTGAGCACCGTCGTGATGGCGATGAAGCCGACGATCCACAGCCAGTTCGGCACCGCCGGGAACTGCGCATTGAGGTACGCCGCGCCGATCAGCCAGATCACCATCGGGAGGAACAGGTAGTCGAGCAGCACCGCCCAGCCGACCAGGAATCCGATCCTGGAGTCGACGGTGCGCCGCACGTAGCTGTAGGCGGAGCCGGCTACCGGATACGCCGAGGCCATCCGTCCATAACTCGATGCGGTGAAGATCATCGCGACGAGCGCGATCAGGTAGGCGGATGCGCTCGCGCCGCCGGTCGCTTCGGCAACGACGCCGAAGATGCCGAGCACGATGAGCGGTGTGAGGTATGCGAGCCCGAAGAGCACGAGCGACCGAAGGCCGAGCGTGCGCACGAGGGTGGGGGAATCGGTCATTTCGAGGTGTCCTGTCGAGAGGTGGAGCTGGGATGGGGTGCTGTGGTGGGATTCCAGCGCGTCGGTTCGATTCGTCCGCCGTACAGCGGAAGTTCGAGCGCTGGGTCTGTGGGGAGGAACTGGTCCCACATCCGGTTGAACCCGGCTGTGCCTTCCTCGTGGACGCGACTGACCGCATCCAGATCGATCGTCTGGACGATGGTGCACGGAAGTTCGTCGCCGGACTCGTGCAGCACGGCCCCTTCCGGGTCAACGAGGATGCTGCGGCCCCTTCCGATGGGGCCCGCGCAGTTCACGCTGATGGTGAACGTCTGGTTCACGATCGAGTTTGCTCGTGTGAGAACGAGCTCCTGCGCGCGATCCGGTGTCGTGGTCTTGACGATGTTGAGCACGGCCTCCGCGCCCATCCAGCCGAGATGGCGAGTGACCTCCGGGAACCAGGCGTCGTAGCAGATCGAGAGGCCGAAGCGACCGACACCGTCGATGTCGAACACGACGAATCGATCGCCGGGATCGTATGGTTCGTACGGTCGCCAGGGGAAGATCTTGCGGTAATGCGTGACCAGGTCACCCTGGGGCGAGAAGACGAGTGCGGTGTTGAACAGTTCGCCGCCGGGTCCGCGCTCGCACACGCTGCCCGGCACGAGCCAGACCCCTGCATCCCTGGCGAGCGCGCCAAGACCGGCGACGAGCGACCCGTCGAGCGGAACTGCGGACTCACGCAGGAGAGCGTTGCGCCGCTCCGGCGCCTCTTCTTCCGAGCCGAAGAGATGAAGCTCCGGGTAGAGAACGAGCTCGACGCCTTCGGTGCCGTCCACTACCCGATGAAGATCGGCAGCGAAGACGTCGAGCGGAGCCCCGATCGGCAGCGGCTCTGCCTGCACTGCGGCCAGACGAATGTTCCGCGGCATTTTCGCTCCTTCTCGGGACCCCTGTGTCCACGCACAACAAAATAGATCATATTGATCGCATTTGTCTAGAGTAGAAAGCATAGTCTTGTGTCCATGAGCCAGACTCCGGACGCAGCGCCACCCCCCGCGGGCATTCCGGCGCTCGTGGATCCGGCCGTCGCGGGCATCACGCGCCTGAGTGCAGTGGACACCGTGCGCGCCCGTATCGCCCTCGCCATCCAGCTGGGACTGCTCACCCCGGGCGAGCAACTGCCCCTGGACACGGACATCGCAGATGCGCTCGGCGTGAGCGAGATCACCGCACGACGCGCCCTCAAGAGCCTCGCCGACGACGGTGTCGTCGTGCGTCGCCGCGGCCGCAATGGCGGCACCTTCGTATCGGAGCACAGCGCGCCTGAGCGGGTGGATGCGGTCACGGTCTACCGCGCGGATGCACAGACCGTGCACGGCCTCATCGACCACCGCGTGCTGCTCGAATGCGCGCTCACGCACCACGCGGCACTCGACGCGAGTGAGGATCAACTCACGGAACTCGACGAATACGTCGAGCAGGCCGCCCGAGCCCAGAGCTGGACCGAGTACCACGCGGCCGACGAGAAACTGCACCTCGCCGTCGCGCGCGCGAGCGGACTGGACTGGGCGCTACCTCGCTACACCGAGGTGCTCTACGAGCTCTATCGTTACTTCCTGCCGTATCCCGTCGACTACCTGCACGACGTGAACCGGGAGCACGCCGAACTCGTTGCAGCACTGCGCAGGCGCGATCCGGTGGGCGCCGTCGCGATCATCGAGAAGCACGTCTCGACCCTGCACCACAGCATGTTCGTCGGGCTCGAGGTGCGCACGGCCGACGGCGCCGACTGATCGTCGGCTGCTTCGAACTACTCGCCCGCGAGCGATGCCGTCGAGACGACCTCCGCGCCCGCGGCCTCCAGCTCACGCAGGGCGGCCTCGCTCGACTCCGGCGCGACACCGGCGACCAGGTCGCTCAGCACCCGAACCCGCCTGCCCGCGGCCAGGGCATCCCGAGCAGAGGCGAGCACGCAGTAGTCCGTCGCAATGCCCACGACATCGATATCGGTCACGCCCAACTCGTCGAGCTCGTGCGGCACGCTGTGACCGTTCTGCGTGATGCCCTCGAAGATCGAGTATGCGGGCTTCCCCTGGCCTTTCTGCACGTGTACGTCCACTTCGGACACGTCCAGCGCGGGGTGGTACTCCGCCCCGATCGTGCCCGCGACGCAGTGCACCGGCCAGGTCGTCACGAAGTCCGGGGCGGCATCCGTTGCGAAATGGCCGCCATTGTCGCTGTCCGCCTCGTGCCAGTCGCGAGACGCAAAGATGTGCTCATAGCGCTCTGGATGCTGCACCAGCAGGGTCGTGACGCCCGCGGCCACCGCAGACCCGCCCTCGACGCCGAGAGCACCTCCCTCGGTGAAATCGTTCTGCACGTCGATGATGAATAATGCCCGGCTCATGCGCTCTCCGCTCATGGTTGATGGTTCGGGTCAATCAGTTGTTCGACAGGTTGTCGCCGCACGTGAACACTCCGGTGGTGACAGTGTCCAGGGCCGCCCTCGCGGTGCCTCCCACTTTATTGCCCAGGGCGTAGAAGGCGAACGCCAGGGGCGTTCCGTCCGCCGCGTGCACGATTCCGCCGAGCGTGTAGACGTGGAGGATGCTGCCCGTCTTCGCGTTCACCGCACCCCGCGCGATCGCGTTAGGGCCCGTGAACCGTCCCGCGAGCGTGCCGGTCCTGCCCGACACCGGAAGCGACTTGTAGATCACGTCGAGACTGTCTGCTCCGGCGAGAACCTTGGACATGAGTTGGGCCACCACGAGGGGTGGCACGCCGTCGTTGTTGCTCTCGCCCGAACCATCCTTGATCGCAAGGCCGGTGGGGGTGATGCCGTAACTCGTGAGCGCCTTCGAGACGACCGCGGTGAGAGATGCCGCGGAGCCGTCGCTCCCGCTGACCTTGGACGAGACCCGAGCGAGCATCTCCGCGAGCGTGTTGTCCGATACCGGAAGCATCTCGCCGATGAGCGTATTCACCGGCTGGGATTTGACCTCACCGAGCAGCGGGTTCGACGTGATCGCCGATCCCCTGGAGAACGTGGCGTTGCCGCCCAGGCCCAGGGCAGCGCTGAAGGCGTCGCCCGCGGCAGCGACCGGGTCCGTACTCCTGGGGCTGTCCTGCCTGGCCGGATTCGCGCGGTCACCATCGACCATGAGCGGCACGATCATCGGCTGGTAGCCCTGGGTGCGCTCGGTGACGGGCCAGCTCGGATCCCAGGCGTCAGCGTTGTTCCACATCGTGGAGTCGAGGATGATGCTCGTGATCGGGTCGGTCAGTCCCTCCTTCTCGCGGGCCGTCTCGACCTGCTTGGCCAGGTCGCTCAGCTGGGGCGGGTTCGCGTAGACGCTCCCGTGGCCCGCGCTCAGCGTCGGGTCTCCCCCGCCGACGAGGACGATCGATCCGGGCTGACTGCCCGCATACACCTTGGTCGAGAGCCGGTAGTCGGGGCCGAGGACCTTCAGCGCCGTGGCCGCGATGAGCGTTTTCATCACGCTCGCGGTAGGGGCCGGGGTCGATGCGGAACGATCGAACAGCACCTCACCGGTCTTGGCGTTCAGCACGCTGCCCTCGAAGGTACCGAGACGCGGATCCGCAGCGAGGCTGGCGATGGAGCATGTGCGCAACCGTGTCGCGGCCGCGGGAGTCGCCGGCACCGGCCGGGGCGTCGGAGACATCGTGGGCGACGGAGAAGGAGCGACTGCCGCGATGGGCTCCGGGGCGAAGGAGGAGCCTGCGAAGACCGCACCGGTCCCAAGCAGGACGAAGACGACGCCGAGCGCGGAGAACAGCCAGGCATTCGGATGCTTCGCGATCAGCCCCGAGATTCCACCGCCCCGTGCCCCAGCGGACTTCACTGCCGACGCGGCCGCGACACCCGTGGCCTGCGCTCCGGCGCCGGTTCCCGCCAACTCGTCGAGCCCCATCGCCACGGTCGGCGCGGGTTCCGCGGCCACCCCAGTGGCCTGGGCGGCGTCGTTCGCCCGCGCTGCCTCGCGTGCCTCGCGGCGAGTCATCGGCACGGTCGGTGCATCTGGAGACGGGTCTTCGGGAGACTGGGGCTCCTGTGGCTCACTCACCCCGACATGATACCGGGCGAGGTCGCGCACACTGCGGCCGGTGCATCCGGATCACTCGCCCGGATAGGTCACATCGATCTGCCTGCGCACCTCGTCGAGCACCTGCATGATCTGCACGGTCTCCGCCGTGGGAAGGATCTCGCCGCTCAGGCTGCCCTCCGCGACCAGTCGCTCGAGCTCCCACGCCTGGTACTGCATTCCACGGTGTGTCACCTCGGACTCGTAGCGCTCGAGAACCGTGTCGTCACTGTCGAAGACCGTGAACGCCGTCGGCGTGTACCAGACGGACTCGATCTCGATGCGACCCTCGGTGCCCACGATGGCCGCCCGATTGGGTCCGAGGGTGTCGAGCGCCGTGTGCAGCACGGCCTGCTGCCCGTCGGCGTAGCCGAGCACGATTGCGGTCTGCCTGTCGACTCCGGTCGTCGTCTTCGAGGCGTTCGCCTGGATCGACACGGGCGCACCGAACAGGTCATTCGCGAACGAGACGGGGTAGATGCCGAGGTCAAGCAGGGCGCCACCGCCGAGCGCGGGGTTGTTGATGCGGTGAAGCGGGTCCTTCGGGAGATTCTGGTCGTGGTCGGCCAGCAGAGTGCGCACCTCACCGATCGTTCCCGCCGCGATGATCTCGCGGATGCGCAGCATGTGCGGAAGGAACCTCGTCCACATGGCCTCGAGCGCCACGAGATTCTTCTCCGCGGCGAGCTCGATCACGGCCGTGGCCTGCGCGGCGGTGATGGTGAACGGCTTCTCCACGAGAACGTGCTTGCCCGCGTTCAGGGCGAGAATGGCGTTCTCGAAGTGCATCGGGTGCGGTGTCGAAACGTAGATCGCGTCGACCTCGGGGTCCGCCACGAGCGCCTCGTAGCTGTCGTGGGCGTTCTGGATGCCGAACTCCACAGCGAAGGCGTCCGCGGCCGCCCGCGTCCGCGACCCCACGGCAACCACACGGAAGCCGTTGCCGAGCAGGTCGGTCGTCTGCTGGTGGGCGATCCATCCGGTGCCCAGAATTCCCCAGCGAATCTGCTCTGCCACGATCTGCCTCCCGCCGCGGGACGACCGTCGTCCTCGCTAATGGTTCACAGCGAATCTAACAGTGAGCAGAGAGCACATTCGAATCGGCGCCAGCGAATCGACGCGGGTCAGCAGCCTCCCCAGCGGGCGGCGGCCCTGGCGAAGTCGCTCGGGTCACCATTGCCGCCGTGGGTCATGGCGAAGTAGATGCACACGCTGTTCGTGGTGCCCTCGAAGGACGGGCGGTACAGGGATGCGCGGTGCGGCAGTGAGTTCCACCACTTCTGGGCGACGGTCGCCCCGCTGTTGCCGGTTCCTCCTGCGAGGTTGCCGTCGCAGCCGACGCTCGGGTTGGTGTCCGAATAGTACTGCCCGGTGTTCGGGTCTGGGGCGAGGCTCCTGACGCCCATGTGGCCCCAGGTGTTTGCGGGGTTCACCGACGGGTCGTTGGCCATCCACTGCAGTCGCGTCTGCATGCAGCTGTCCCAGCGGAAGTGGCTCATCGGAACCGGCTGAAGGCAGTTGGCGACGCGGATCGCGTTGTAGGTCGCCGCGAAGCTCGCGAGATCCGCGTTGCCGTTCACGCCACCACCGACGTTGACGGGGCAGCTTCCTCCGGCGGCAGCAACTGCGGCCCTGCGCTGCGCCGTGGAGTGAGCGCCTCCGCTCGCGCTGGAGCCGCTGTGGGCCACCTCGACGGGCTTCGGCACCGGCTTCTGTGCCAGGTGTTCAGTGTCAGCGGTCGTGACAACCGGTGCCGAAGCCTCGGCCTTGATCGACGCAGCATTCCGGGCGATCGATGCCGGAGCATCGTTCGTGAACGCCGAAATATCGGAGGAGGCGACGGATGCCGTCGCCTGCTGCGCCGTGACGGGTGAGGCGAAAACGGGAGTGGTCGAGTCACCGGCGTACGCAGGTGAGCTGCTGCCAAGAAGCGCCGGACCGCTGCCGCCGACGAACGGAAGCACAAGCGTCAGCACTGCCGTAAATATCGTCGTCAGCAACGCAATGCGCTTCATAACAGTTCCCCCGAACCCCCCAAACCCCAGACCGTGTACCCCGAATTACCACGAATCTTGGAGCCTTGACTCGTGCAACGTTATGCGGCCGGGCGCCTCATCGCAAGCCGATGCCATGTATGAGCGTCAGAATATCCCTCGTTTTGGGGGTGTTTCACTCCCCCAGGATCAGCAGTTTGATCTGGAGATTCTGCGGATTGTCCCCCAAAGAGGCTTCGCAGCAGCGGGTGACGCCCGTTACAGCCGACCGTCTCCACCGGGATCAGTGGCAAGAAATCGTGAAGCCATCGCACGCGCCTCATCCATTGCCCTGGCTCGGATGCCCGGACTGAAGAGCGCGTGATCTCCAGTCGGATACTCGACGACGGTCAGGCGCCCCGGGAGCCGCCTCAGACGACGAACCGCCCTCTCTCCGCGGTGCGCCCGGAATATCTCGGTGTCTTCCGGACCCAGCAGAAGCGTGACATCGGTTCCCGCGGCAAGCGCGACTCGAAAACCGGGCTCCACGAACTGCACTATCCCCCTATTGGCGAGGGCAAGCATTGCCAGGTACGGCGCCCTCCGCTTGACGAAGGCAATCACCCGCTCTCGCAGGGCCAGGGCATTCGCGCCGACAACAGCCGGGGTGGTCGCCTGGTGAGGCACGGGATGAAGGTGATAGTCCCGCATGGAGAATGCCGTCACGAACCTCGCAGCGCCGGGAGCAGAAACCAGCGCTACCCACGATCCAACACACATCCCGACGATGCCAACCTTTTCGCGCGGCAGGGCGAGGTCGGCAATGACATCGGCACCGTCCTCGAGCCACTCCTTCGCGAAAAGCATCTTGGGTTCTCCCGGGTGCACCGGACCGCTCTCCCCGGTTCCCCTCCGGTCGACACGTACGGCTCGAACACCCTGGGCCGCCAATTGGCGCGCCAGCTCGACCTGGTGCCGCGTCGCCCCGGTACGGTGCTCGGCCGATCCATTGTGCAGGATGACGGCAGGCAGGTCATCGGCGCCACCCGCCGGGCGCGTCTCGATCGCGAAGAGGCCGTGGGGGCCGATGCGACGCAGACGCTCTTCGACAGCCGTGCCACCGAAGTCGAACCGAACACGGTCGACGACAGCGGGAGGTCGAGTCGTGATGAATGTGCCGCTCGTCGCAAGACGCGAGGCAAGCCACTCGGCGACGGCATCCACACTGTCCCCGGGAATGCTGGAGTCGACACTCGAACCGTCAAACGCCGCTTCGTGTCCGCTGATTTCAATGACATCCACGTCATCCTGAACCGCGCGCAGCGCCCGGGGGACGCGGCCGCCGGTTCCGACACGCACGGCCACAAGCGTGGGCACCGTCGACGCGACATCCGGATCGTAGTCCAGCCCGTCAACGTGCTCCGCGAACTCGCGAGGGATCTCGGCACCAGCGATCTCGACGAACCCCTCGGGTTCCTGCTCCGCGAGAGACCCGAGCGCGAGCGAATAAATGGAACGCTTCTGGCGCATCCACTTTCGGCCGGACGCAACGGGGTCCCAGAGCACCAGTCCGGCCGGTTCAGGATCCAGCGCCGCCGCCAAGGAGGCCACCAACGCTCCGCTGCCGAGTCCGACGTAAGCGACCGACGTGCAACCGACACCGAGAAGAGCGTGCACAGCCTCGCGCGCCCCGCGCTCGAACGAGTTCGTGTCGAGCGGCACCGTGGAATCGCCGAAACCAGGGTGCTCGTAGCGGATGACCGGGAGCCCGGATGCCGCGATCTGGTCGGCAAGGTAGCGGAGGCTCCGGTACGCAACCATGTAGTCGTACCCGATGGGCGGACAGATGACCACGCCGGTGGAGGCGGCGTCGCGAGGCACATGAACCGTCGCGAGGACGGCCCCGTCGTCGAGCCATGTGTCGAATATCGTCACCGGGGTGGGCGACGATGCCCGAGTTGCAGGTCTGTGTGTCGACACTATTGAGGTCGTGCTCCGAGTCGCAGCTCGGTGAGGACTGCCGCGGGCCACGAATCCACGTTCGTGCCGTGAGTGCGAATCAAGGCGAGGACGATGCGTTCAAGACCCCACCCGAGGCACGCACTGTGTGCGGGAGTGCCACCGGGATTCTTGATGTCGAAGGCTGTACCGAAATGGTCCCCGTGCTGGTTGGCTGAGGCGACCGCGGTTCCTTCGTCGAGGTCGCCGTAGATCTTCACGACGACTTCGAGCTTTGCTTCATCGGCGATCTGGTTGCGAGCGAGGAATCGCCCCGTGCGGCCAAAAAAGGGATCGTTCGCGGCAACCAGTTGGGCATCGAGGCCGAGCAAGCGAAGGCCCGCAATCTGGCGCTGGCACATGTCGTCGCGAAACGATCGCGCTGCGGCTGCGTCACCGGCGAAGACGAACTCCTGCATGCGGAAGACCTGCAGGCGCATCGGATCTCGAGACGGCTCGTGTCTGAAGCAGAAGCCCGTGAGATCGAAGGTACGACCACCTTCCGGCAGAGTTCCACGCAAGCGCTCGTAGAGGGGGTGGCAGACGGCGGGCACGAGAGCGGTCTCCGCCGGGCTGAGCCAGGAATCCCAGGCCTGGCCCTCCGCGCGGGCTGCAACGAGTTTCTCGTGTTCTGCGGGGGTGCCGAAAAACCCGTTGACCGTTGCGCTGAGCTGCGGGAAAGACACGATGTAGTCAGTTTTCTCAAACTCCGCACGCGAGATGACCGGGGCAAACCTCAGTCGCTCGGCGTGCTGGTCGGAGTACTGACGCGCCGCGTGTGACCTGACCGCGTCGACCAGGTCGTCGAAGAGGCCGGAGCGACCATAGAGTCCAGGCTGGCCCGCATCGACGAGCAGGCCTGCCGCAAGGACCTCAGCGCGAAACTCGTCACGAGCGACATCGAGTTCACTGCGTGATTCGGCCGATTCACCGTGCGCCATACTCGCCTCGCTCATTCGGATGTGTGCTTACGCTGCATCAGTGAAAGCTGGGCATTATTTGCCAGGATTCGATCATTATTCACCATGACTGCTGTGCCGTAGGCATCGCGCAGAAGTCGGCCGAGGCTGAGGTCGGAGTCCTGGCGATAGCCGGCGATCCCCGCGACCAGCATGGCCTTGGAGACAATGTCGATGACAGCATCCGAGGCCGTGATCTTGAGGGCGTTGAAGGCAATCGCCGACCCGATAGAAGTCAGCGAGCGGGAGTCGTCCCTGCGACTGTCAAACGATCGGGTAGCATCCGCGACGACCGAATCAAACGCTGACATCGCGCCAAGCAACTCGGCGAGACGAGTTGCCGCGGGAGGCAGGGTGCCGATCGTCTTGCGAGCAGCGCTCTGCACGGCACGCGTGGCACGGTCAGCAGCCGCGTGCGCGATACCGAGCCACACGGATGCCCACAGCACATGCGAGATCGGCAGCATCGTCTCCGCCGAAATGGTGGCGTACTCGACGGGAAGCACGTGGTCGACAGTGACCTCGGCCTGGAGTTCAAAGCCGGGAGAACAGGTTCCGCGGAAGCCGAGCGTGTCCCACTGGCTGATCTGCCTGAGCGTTGTACTCGCCGCAGGACAGATCACGAGAACCTGGTCCGACGGGGCAGCATCGGCAGCTCGTCGAGCAGTCGCGAGCACGAAGTCGGCGTGGGCGCCATACGAGATGACCGGCGCGGTCTTCGCCAGGGTCACTCGGTCACCATCGTGGACCTCGACGGCACATCCGCTCTTGCGCGTGTCACCGCCGATGTTGATCTCGGTGGTTGCCGAGGCAAAGAGCGTTCCGTCGTTCACGAGACTCTCGAGTGCGCTGCGCGCCGCAGGAGAGTCTCCCCCGTGCCGGATCACGCAGGCGACCTGGATCTGATGCATGGCGAAGATCATTGCGCTGGAGGCGCAGGCCTCCGCGAGGATCATGGCCACCTCGCCCAGCTCAGAGACGGCAGCGCCCTCGCCGCCGAGATTCGATGGCACCGCCGCCGAGAGCAGCCCGGATTCCCGCAATGCGGCAATTGTCTCGTGGGGAAAGCGCGCGTCGGTATCGACATCCCCGGCGTGCTCTGCCGCAACGAGTGCAACGCGACGGGCGCGCTCGGAGAGCGAACCCGTGTTATGTGTGGAATCGCTCGCGAGCGCACTCATCGGGTGGCCCCCGATCCCGTGCCGACGATGCCCTGAACGACGGCGTCGAGAGCGGCGATGGTCGCAAAGGTGTCGCGCCTGAGCAGGTCGTCGGAGAACTCGATGCCCAACTCATCCTCGAGCGCCAGCATGACGTTGACCGTCGCGTGCGAGCTCAGGCCGGCCTGGTACAGGTCATCGGTATCCCCGATGTCACCGATGGACTTCGTCAGGTGCCCGTATGTGGCAAGTGCGTGTCGAATGATTTCATTCATGGTTCGAGAGTCCTTTCGGCTGAAGATTGTGAGTGCGGTGGCGATCGCGCGTCCCGTGTCATGACCAAGTGAAATCGAGATCCTGCCGATGCCCTGCGCCGAAGCCGCGTCTTTGGCGCGGCCGTGCAGTCTCACCAGGGGCGCTCCCGTTGGGGCGGTCGCGATCTCGATGTCTCGGTAGGGGAGAGCGGATGAGGATGGGAGCCGCAAGACTTTCGCAACGGCCTCCTTGCCAGCAAAACGCGCTGCCAATCGTTCGGATATCCGCGCGCTCTGACGGAGTTCCAGCGGGGTGAACAGGCGGTTCAGGTAGCGATCGCCAAACGCGGCAACCGACTCTTCGAGGACGGACACCGCGAACAAGTCCGTCCCGACTCGGGTCAGCGGGAGCATGAGGTGTGTCCCCTCGATTCGGGAAACATCAAGCCGTTCGGTCAACTTGACAGATTTTAATCATAGACCGATACGTCTCGCCGGTTCATAGCACAGCATGCCCCATTCTGAGGGACACACACGAGCGGGACTTCGACTCGACAGCGCATGTCGCGGCGGGAACGGTCTGGTGGAGCCGCCTGTCAGAATCGAACTGACGACCTTCTCATTACGAGTGAGATGCTCTACCGACTGAGCTAAGGCGGCGTGTGCTCGTTGCCGAGCGCACAGCAAGAAAGCTTAGCCGATCCGAGCGGGCGCACCGTCACCGAGTGGCACGCGGCGCATCAGGTCAACAATGCGGATCGGATTCCGGCACTGTGCCGTCGACCAGGAAGTCGTCCACAGCGTTGTTCACGCACGAATTCGACTTGTTGTACGCCGTGTGGCCCTCGCCCTTGTACGTGACGAGGTGACCGTTCTGAAGCTCCTTCGACACGTTCACCGCCCACTGATACGGGGTCGCCGGGTCATTCGTTGTGCCCACCACGAGAATCGGCGCAGACCCCTTCGCCGCGATCGGAACCCGATCGCGAGTGGACTGGAACGGCCACTGGCTGCAGGTGTCTCCGTACGACATCTGGGGGCCGAACACGGGGGCAAGCTGGGCCAACTTCGCGGCCTCCGCGCGCAGGGTCGCGGCGCTGCCATCCGTCTTGTAGTCCAGGCAGTTGATCGCGATGAACGCCTCGGTCTGGTTGTCTGCGTATGTACCGTTCTGGTTGCGGTCGTTGTAGCTGTCCGCGAGCTGAAGCGCGTAGTCTGCGTTGCCCTTCATGACATCCGTGAACAGCTCACTGAGGTAGCTCCAGTTGCTGCGGCTATAGAGGGGAAGGATGATCGCGCTGAACATCGTGGCGCTGCCGACCTCGCGACCGTCCGAGCCACGGAGCGGGCTGGCGTCGAGGCTCGTGAGCAGCGCACGGATCTTCGTGAGCGCCGCGTTCACCCCGCTGGTTCCTCGGCCTGAGAACGGACACTTTGTTCCGGTGATGCAGTCGGCCAGGTAGGCCTTCAGCGCGTTCTCGAACCCCTGCGCCTGCATCGCCGTGACCTGGAAGTCGGTGGTTGCCGGATCGACGACGCCGTCGAACACCAGGCGTCCGGTCTTCTTCGGGTAGAGCTCTGCGAAGGTCGACCCGAGGAGCGTGCCGTAGGAGTAGCCGAGGTAGTTGAGCTTCTTGTCGCCGAGGATGGCGCGCAGCAGGTCGAGATCCCGCGCCGCGCTCACCGTATCGACGAATCCGAGCAGCTTGCCCGTGTATGTGAGACAGTCCTCGCCGAACTTCTTCGAGGTCGCGTTCTGGGCGGCGAGCCAGGCATCCGATCCGATCGTGCCCGGCGTGATGTCGTACAGGAACGCATCCATGTCTTTGGGGTTCTCGTAGCACTTCACCGCGGATGACTTGTTGACGCCGCGGGGGTCAAAGCCGACGATGTCGTAGCTGGCCTTGAGCTTCGCATCGACCGCGTAGTCGAGGCTGTCTGCCACGAAGGAGTAGCCGGATGCGCCCGGGCCGCCCGGGTTCACGAGCAGCGACCCGAGCCGGTTGCCTGTCGCGACGTGCCGGATCAGCGCGAGCTCGATCGAGCCGTCCGACGGGTGCTCCCAGTCCATCGGGGCCGTCGCCGTCGTGCACTGGAATGCGCCCTTCTCACAGCTCTTCCAGGTCAGCACCTGCGCGTAGAACGGCTTCAGGTCTGGAGCGACCTTCTCCTTCACAGGAATCGAGGTGGTCGGAACCTGCTTCGGCAGGAACGCGGACACGCACCCGCTCAGTGGCAGCACCACGGCGACCGCGACGGCGACAATCGCCAGCCGCACACGATTCCTCACGAACTCGCCCCGCCCGCCCGCGCCGTCGTGCGCGTTCTCGTGACCGCGATGAGCATGGCCTCGAGGGCGAGCGTGGGGTTCACGTTGCCGTCGATGCGGCGACGAGCCGTGGCAATGGCATCCATCACGGCGAGGATCGACGCGGGCGAACTCGACCCTGCCGCGTCCGCGAGCCGCGCGTGGATGCTGAGGTTGATCGGTTCGAGCGGCGACCCCAACTGCATGAGCAGCACGTCGCGGTAGAGCGAGAGCAGGTCGACGAGGATGCGGTCGATACCGTCACGCAGGCTCCTGGTGGCCCTGCGCTTCTGATCGTCCTCGAGTGCCTTGAGCTGGCTGCGCAGCGCGGGCGGGATCGTGCCGCCCGGAGCGATGCCGAGCGAGCGCAGGGCCGCCTCGCGTTCCTCCGCGTCCTTCTCCTCGGTGATCGCCTTGGCATCCGCCCCGGCGAGTTCGATGAGGCCCGCCGCGGCGACAACGGCATCCGACACCGAGCGGATGCCGAGTGCCATGTCGAGGGTCTTCTCGCGTCGCTCCCTGGCCTCGGCGTTGGTTGCCAGGCGATGTGCCATGCCGATGTGGCTCTGGGCTTCGCGCGCCGCCCGGGTGGCGGTCGGCAGGTCGACGCCGTCGCGGCGGGAGATGAGCTCTGCGACATCGTCGACGGATGGCACGCGCAGCCGCACGGTGCGCACGCGCGAGCGGATGGTGGGGATCAGATCGGCCTCGCTCGGCGCGCACAGGATCCACACGGTGCGCGGCGGGGGCTCCTCGAGCGCCTTGAGCAGCACGTTCGAGGCGCGCTCCTGCATCCGATCCGCGTCTTCGATGACCATCACGCGGTACCGACCGAGCGACGGGGAGAACTGTGAACTCGAGACGATCCCCCGCACATCATCCATCTTGATGATGACGCCCTCGGTGCCGAGCACGCCCAGGTCAGGATGTGTGCGCGCGGCCACCTGGCGCTCGGTCGCGGCGTCGCCGTCCGCCCCGGCCGGACTCAGCAGAGCGGTCGCGAAGGCGAAAGCGAGATTGGAGCGGCCGGAGCCTGGAGGCCCGGTGATGAGCCAGGCGTGGGTCATCGCGGACTCGCTGATGGAGGTGTCGGCGGACGAGTCTGCAGCGGCGGCCTTGAAGACCGCGATCGCCTCGGCCTGGCCGGTCAACTCATCCCACACGGTCACAGGCCTAAGCATAAAGGTCGCGGCTGACGGCTGGTCGCGCGCCTGTCATTGCGCGCCCGCTCGCGCCCGTGCTCCCGTCGCGCTCCGTGCTCCCATCGCGCCCCGTGCATCCCGTCGCATCCCGTTTCTGGCCCCTTACGCTCGATCATCGCCCAAATGAAGGAGTGGAGCGCTCCCACGCAGGAGCCACCCACGGAAACACGGGGCTCCGCCGCGGCAACTCCTTCATTTGGGCGGCAACAACCGCGATACACAGGGCGAGACGGATGCGGGTGCGCGAGCGGGGGAGGGGGAGCGGAGAGAGAGTCGCGGGCTCGGTCAGCGGGCGAGCAGGGGCTCCACGCGGACGCGCACGGCAGCGGCGATGGACTCGACCGAGTCGGTGGCGTCGAGCACGAGGAAGCGCTCCGGCTCCGCGGCGGCCAGCTCGAGGTAGCTCGCCCGAACCCTGGCGTGGAACTCGATCTTCTCCGCCTCGAGGCGGTCGTAGCGCGTGCGCGCCCGGTCGAGCCTCGCCCGCCCGACGCTCTCATCGAGGTCGAGCAGGATCGTCACGTCGGGAAGCAGCCCCTCGGTCGCCCACAGCGAGAGGTTGCGCACCTCCGCGCCGTCGAGGATGCGCCCTGCGCCCTGGTACGCGACCGACGAGTCGAGGTAGCGATCCTGGATGACGACCTCTCCTCGCTCGAGCGCGGGCCGCACCTTCGTCGCGATGTGGTGTGCTCGGTCCGCGGCATAGAGCAAGGCCTCGGCACGAGGGGCGATGTCACCGCGGCGGTGCAGCACGATCTCCCGCAGCTCGACGCCAAGGTCTGTGCCGCCCGGCTCGCGCGTGCGCATCACCGTGTGACCCGCATTCGTCAGCCAGGCGGAGAGCAGCTCCGCCTGGGTCGACTTCCCCGAGCCGTCGCCGCCCTCGAGAGTGATGAACAGACCGGATGCCGTGCCGCCCATGAGCGCTACGCCGCAGGCTTCTTGGGCGCGGCCTTCTTTGCCGCAGGCTTCTTCACCGCCGCCTTCTTGGCTGCGGGCTTCTTGGCCGCGGCCTTCTTCTTGGGCGCAGCCTTGGCCTTCGGCTTCGCCGGACCCTTGGCGCGCTTGTCCGCGAGCAACTGCACGGCGCGATCGAAGTCGATCTCCTCGACGGTCTCACCGCGCGGGATCGTGGCGTTGGTCACGCCGTCCGTCACGTATGCGCCGAAACGGCCGTCCTTGATCCGGATCGGTTTGCCGCTCTCCGGGTCGGCCTCGAATTCCTTGAGGGCGCTCGACGCGCGGCGCCCACCGTACTTCGGCTGCGCGAAGAGTTCGAGCGCGCCGGCCAGGTCCACGTCGAAGATCTGGTCTTCTTCCGTGAGCGAGCGGCTGTCTGTTCCCTTCTTCAGGTACGGGCCGAACTTGCCGTTCTGTGCCGTGATGTCTTCTCCGGACTCCGGGTCTTGTCCGACGACGCGCGGCAGGCTCAACAGCCGCAGCGCGGTCTCGAGGTCGATCGTGGCGAGATCCATGGACTTGAAGATGGATGCCGTGCGCTGCTTGGGCGCTGCCGACTTCTTCGCGGGCTTCTTCTTTGCCTTCGGCGCATCCCCCACCTCGCCGGTGGCCGCGTCGACGACAACGGGCTCCTCGTCCGCGACCTCGGGCTCCGGGTCGACCTCGGTGACGTACGGGCCGAAGCGACCGTCCTTCGCCACGACGTTCTTACCGTTCTCGGGGTTGACGCCGATCACGCGATCCACGACCACGGGCGCGTCGATGAGCTCCTGCGCCTTGGTCGCGGTGAGCTCATCCGGGGCGAGATCCTGCGGGATGTTGACGCGGCGAGGCGTCGCGCCCTCTGCCGCCGTGGCATCCGCGACCTCGAGGTATGGGCCGTATTTGCCGATGCGCAGGGTGATGTCATCGGTGAGCCTGATCGAGTTGATCTCGCGCGCGTCGATCTCACCGAGATTGTCGATGACGGTGCGCAGGCCGTCGTGGCCCTCACGACCGAAATAGAAGCCGGTGAGCCACTCGACGCGGTTCTCGTCTCCCCCGGCGATGCGGTCGAGGTCGTTCTCCATCTCGGCGGTGAAGTCGTACTCCACCAGCTCGCCGAAGTACTCCTCGAGCAGGCGTACGACGGAGAACGCGATCCAGTTGGGAACGAGTGCCTGGCCGCGCGGGGTGACGTAGCCGCGGTCGACGATGGTCGAGATGATGGCCGCGTAGGTGGACGGGCGGCCGATGCCGAGCTCTTCGAGCTTCTTGACGAGGCTGGCCTCCGTGTAGCGCGGCGGCGCGCTGGTCTCGTGGCCCTTGGCCTCGATCTCGGCGACAGTGAGCGTCTGCCCCTGCGCGAGCGGCGGCAGTTTCGCCTCGGTCGGCTCCGCCGACGCGTTTCGCTCCTCGTCCTGGCCCTCTTCGTAGGCCTGGAGAAAACCGCGGAAGGTGATGACCGTGCCGCTGGCCGCGAACTCGACCTGGCGGCCATCCGCGAGAGGGCCTGCTGCGATGGAGACGGATGCCGTCGAGCCCTTCGCGTCGGCCATCTGCGAGGCGATGGTGCGCTTCCAGATGAGGTCGTAGAGCTTCCAGTCGTTGCCGCGCAACACATCCTCGAGCTGGGCGGGCGTGCGGAAGGTGTCGCCTGCCGGGCGAATCGCCTCGTGCGCCTCCTGGGCGTTCTTGCTCTTGCTCGCGTAGGCGCGGGGCTTCTCGGGAACCGTCTCTGCGCCATACAGCGAACTCGCCTGCGAGCGCGCGGCGGAGACGGCCTGCTGCGAGAGGTTGAGCGAGTCGGTACGCATGTAGGTGATGTACCCGTTTTCGTACAGCCCCTGCGCAACGCTCATCGTCTGGCGAGCGGAGAAGCGCAGCTTGCGCGCGGCCTCCTGCTGCAGCGTCGAGGTGCTGAACGGCGCGGCCGGGCGCCGCGTGTACGGCTTCGACTCGACCGAGGTGACAGTCACAGACACGGCGGGGTCGCGAAGTGCTTCGCTCAGGGCGTTCGCGGCCTGCTCGTCGAGGGCCACGGCATCCGGCTTGCCCGACCCAGCGGACTTGAGCTGGCCGTGGTCGTCGAAGTCGCGGCCGGTGGCAACCCGAACGCCGTCGATGCGCGCGAGCTTGGCATCGAACCGGGCCGAGTCGGATGTCGCGAGCAGCGCCGAGAGGTCCCAGTAGCTGGCGGCGGTGAATGCCAGCCGCTCGCGCTCGCGGTCGACGACGAGGCGGGTGGCGGCGGACTGCACGCGCCCCGCGGAGAGCCCTGGCCCGACCTTGCGCCACAGCACGGGCGAGATCTCGTACCCGTAGAGGCGGTCGAGGATGCGCCGGGTCTCCTGCGCGTCGACGAGCGCGGTGTCGAGGTCGCGAGGGGTCTCCCTCGCCCGCTGGATGGCATCCTTGGTGATCTCGTGGAACACCATTCGCTTCACGGGGACCTTGGGCTTCAGCTCCTGCAGGAGGTGCCAGGCGATGGCCTCTCCTTCGCGGTCCTCATCAGTTGCGAGGTAGAGTTCGTCGGCATCCTTGAGCGCACGCTTGAGCTCTGAGACCGTCTTCTTCTTCTGGTCGGAGACCGCGTAGTACGGCTCGAAGCCGTTCTCGACGTCGACCGAGAATTTGCCGAGAGAACCCTTCTTGAGCTCCGGCGGGAGGTTCTTGGGCTCGATGAGGTCGCGAATGTGGCCAACGGAGGCGAGCACCTCGTAGCCGTCCCCCAGATACTGGGCTATCGTCTTCGCCTTGGCAGGCGACTCGACTATGACCAGCTTCTTCGTACCTGGCACCTGTTCCCTCGTGTCTGTTTTCTCTGTGCGGTGTGATGGTTTACGGCGTGGCAAAGCTTTGTTCAGCATACGTTCGCCGCCCGTGGCCCCGCGTTACCGGATGGTGTCGGGAATGATGCACCGACAGGCACACCCTACACACAGAAATACCACGCACCCCTAATTTCGGTCTGCCGAGGCCGGCCCCGCCGTCGCGGTCGCCGGCACCGAGAAACCCAGTATCGGGATGCTGAGCCGCACCGTGACGACGGCACCGTCCACCTCGCAGCGCGCGAGTTTCGCCCCGTTCGCCGTGGCGAGGGATGCCGCAGCAGCGCAGGGAATGCCCGGCACCATGCCGAGGGCGACGCTCGCGCCGGCCAGCGCTGAGGCATCGGCCGCGGATGCCACTCGCTGCTTCGCGGAGAGCACCGCATAAAGAGGAGTGGACATCGCCACGAGCCCGAGCATCGCCGCGACGATGGCGACGGCGAGAACGGACCCGGAGCCGCGGTCGCGGGCCGGGCGCCGGCGACTCGCTGACCCGCCGCTCACTGGCATAAGGTTCACTGGCCCAACGTTCACTGGCCCGCCGCGAGCGCGCAGCTCGCGGCCTCGACGCGCACCGCAGCAAAGATGCCTGCGGGGCCGGATGTGGCCAGCCGAACGCAGACCATTCCGCCGCGGTCGGTGCGCTCGAGGTGCGCTCCCCTCACGAGCTGGGCTGCGCGAGCGTACGCGGTGCCTGCGCCCTCGCCGCGGGACAGGATTCTTGAGGCCGCGGCAGCGGCATCCTGCAGCCGCAGTTGCTGCGAGACGAGCTGCACCCCGCCGAGACAGCAGGCGAGCACGAGCAGCACGGCCGGGATTACGGTGGCGAACTCCGCGGTGACACTTCCGCGCTCACATGGGGCGTCGTCGTGGCCATCGCCGACGCGGCCGCCCGTGCGACGCAGCCGTCCATCGTGCCCGGCCCGCTCAGCCGGCGAAACTGAGCGCATGGTGCACGAGATCCGTCAGCATCTGGCGCACGGCATCCGAGCGCAGGATGACGACGAGCAGGCCCGCGAAGCCCACCGCGGCAAGGATGGTGATGGCGTACTCGGCCGTTGCCGCACCGGTATCGTCGCGGATCCGGCGCGCGGTGCCGAACCCGCGCGCGGTGCCGACTCCGTGCGCGGTGGCGACTCCGTGCATCCATTTGGTGACTGTTGACATGGTGACCTCTCTTTTCGGGGGGGGGATCCCAGTTTTGCCAACAGCCGCGAGCGTGAGAGCGCCTTCGGCAGATCGGTGGAAACCCCGCGCGAGACGAGCCCTGTGGATGAGAGGCGGGCCCACTCCGCGCCCGGTGTCCGCACCATCCGGTGGCCCCCACCTCTCAGCCCGAACCTGTCTCTCCTTCCTCAACCCTCCCGCTCGGCCTGGCGACGGTAACGACGGAGATTTTGCGACACGCCGCCGAAACGGGCCGTTTGTGGCGGCGTGTCGCAAAATCTCCGTCGTCAGCGATGTCAGGCCCCGGCAGGGGCAGGCGTGACCTGGATGGCGCACCCGAGCGCGTAACTAGAAGGTCGCGACCGTCGAGGAGACGATCGCGATGAGTAGCGGCGCGACGCCGAGCAGCATAAAAGAAGGAAGGATGCAGAGCCCGAGCGGGAGCATAAGCGTCACCGCCAGGGTTGCTGCGGCCCGCTGTCCCGCACTTCGGGCGGTGCGCCGCTGTTCCTCGGCCTCACTCCGCAGAAGCTCCGCCGCGGGCACTCCCGCCCTGCGCGACAGCGACAGCACGTCATCGATCGCCGCGGAGTCGGATCCCACCCCGAGTCCACAATCCTCTTGAGCTTGCGAGACCACGGATGCCGCACGATCGAGCGACCCGCCACCCGAGACCGCGATCGCCATGAGGTCGAGTTCGAGCCCCGGGGTGCTCAGCACCGGTCGCGCGCGGGCCACGAGTCGGTGATTCCAGGAGCGGGCGGCAAGAAGCAGTGCCGTGCCGAGCGCCAGGCAGAGCCAACCGGGCACGGTCGTGAACAGGACGCCAAGGGTGTTGAAGCCGAGCGCCAGGCCGAACAACACACCGATGACCGGCAGTACCATGACCATCCGTGCCGTCGCGACGGGACCGGCGAGCGCGACGGAGATGTCGCGCTCCGTCTGCGCGAGATCACGCAGCGACGACGCGAACTGGCGCAGCGATGGGGCGAGCGAGGCACCGGCATCGCTCGCGACCTGCCACGCGGCCGCGAGCCCTCGCCAGGCCTGCTCGTTCAGCTGGGACAAGGGCGTCTCTCGCTCGGCCTCGGTCGCCGAGATGAGTGACGGTGCCACCGGCTGCCCTGCGAGCGCCTCGTCGGCGACCGCCCGCAGAATGCCTGCATCGCCGTCCTGCACCAGGTAACCCCATCCCGCCGCGGGCACGACCCCAGCCGACAGCAACACAGCAAGGCGCTGCACGACCGAGGCGACCGCCTCGAGGCCGGATGCCGCGTCGGCGCGTTGCTTACGCATCCGAATCCACCACACACAGGCGATCACGGTCGTCGAGCGCGAATCGGCCGAGCTGCGCGAGCCGACGCATTCCGTCGCCGCGCTCGACATGCAGCACCGCTCCGATCGCGCTCACGGTCTGCCGCGCGATGGCGGAGGGCGAGAGCCCGGCCAACGCGCCGAGCGCTTCGATCCGCGCGGGAACGTCCGCGAGCGAGTTGGCGTGCACCGTGCCGGCTCCCCCGTCGTGCCCGGTGTTCAGCGCGGCGAGCAACTCACGGATCTCTGCTCCGCGGCACTCTCCGAGCACGAGCCGATCCGGCCGCATCCGCAGTGCCTCGCGCACGAGCCTCTCCAGGCCGAGCTGTCCCGCGCCCTCGAGGTTGGCCTGCCGAGCCTCGAGCGAGACGAAGTGCGGATGCGCGACCCGCAGTTCCGCGACGTCTTCGATGGCCACGATGCGCTCGCTCGGCGGTGCCGCACCGAGCATCGCTCCGAGAAGGGTGGTCTTGCCACTGCCCGATGCCCCGCTGATGAGCACGTTCTTGCGCGCCGCCACGAGCTCCTCGATGGATGCCCTCGGAATGAGACGGAAGAACCCGGCTTCGTCGAGCTCCGCCAGCCCGAGCCGCCGCGTGGACGGCAGGCGGATCGAGAGCAGCGTGCCGCCCGTGGAGATCGGCGGCAGCACGACGTGGATACGAATGCCGTCGTGCAGCCGCACATCGACGCACGGCGTGGCCTCGTCGATGTGACGCCCGCCTAGTGCGATCAGACGCACGGCAAGCGCTCGCAGACCCGTCTCGTCGAGGCCGATGGGCGCACGGCGCTCAAGACCGCCGCCCCTGTCGACCCAGAGGTCGTCTGCTCCGTTGGCGAAGACATCCGTCACGCCCGGCTCCGACATCAGGGGGGCAAGCTCCGCAAAGTCGTCGAAGAACGGCGACGCGCGAACAGTGCCCGCGGATGCCGGGACGACGGACCGCTCCACACTCTCTGGTACGGCGAGCGGAGCATCGGGACGGCGCGCGACGAACCGGTCTCCGTAAGTTTCGAATGATGACACCGGACGAGGCTAATCAGGCCGTGGCGTCCGCTTTCCGGCGGTGGCCGCACCAGTGAAGAACCCACGCTTTCGCGCGACTGTGGAGGACAAGAGCATGCCCGGCAGGAACACCCGTTAAACAGAGAGGGGCGGCGCCTGTTGGGGGGAACCGGCGCCGCCACAGCAGCGCTGGATTGGGGGGAATCACTGCGCGCTACTAGTCAGATTCGCATCCGACGCGATTCAGTGTACCGTACCCCGCCGTCAACACAATGGCAGAGTTACGCAAGTTTTCTGGTAAACGCTTACCTCAGGCGAACTCAAGCACCAGTTCGACTTCGACCGGCGAATCGAGCGGCAGAACGGCGACCCCGACCGCGCTCCTGGCGTGCGCTCCGGCCTCGCCGAACACCTCACCGAGAAACTCCGAAGCGCCGTTGATGACGCCGGACTGTCCGGTGAAACTCGGGTCAGAGGCGACGAAACCGACGACCTTGACGACTCTCGTGACCCGATCGAGCGAGCCGATGACGGATGCCGCGGCCGCGAGCCCGTTCAGCGCGCTGATGCGCGCGTAGGCCTTCGCGTCCTCCGCGGACACCTCGGCCCCCACCTTGCCCGTGGCCGGAAGCACCCCGGCCGTCGACGGAAGCTGGCCGGAGGTGAAGACGAGGTTGCCGCTGACGAGCGCTGGAACGTAGGCGGCGACGGGTTTGGCGACCTCGGGCAGCACAAGTCCTAGCTCGGCGAGACGATCTTCGATCTTCGACATCAGGCGTCCTCTTTCTTTTCGCGTTTGAAGTAGGCGACGAGACCGCCCTCGGGGCCGGTGACGATCTGCACCAGTTCCCAGCCCTCAGAACCCCAGTTATTGAGGATCGCGGTCGTGTTGTGCACGATCAGCGGGGTGGTCAGATACTCCCATTGGGTCATCACGGCATCCGTTCAGCTTTGCAGCGCTCTTCACCCATTACCCTAGACGCTATGTCTGCCCAAAAATTGAAGCCCTCCGGCGTGCTCGGCGGCGTGGCCGGATTCCTCGGCTTCAGCGTGCTCGCCGGAGTGCTCGTGACGGCCATGGTCACCCCCGCACTTGCCGTGACCAGTCTCGCCGCGAACAACACGATCGGTGTGTTCGAGAATCTTCCCGACTACATCCAGATCGGGGCACAGTCGCAGCAGAACGTCATCTACGCGATGCGCGATGACAAGCCCGTGCAGATCGCCACGATCTACAAGCAGAACCGCCAGGAAGTCACCTGGGATCAGGTCTCCCCCTTTCTCAAGCACGCTGCGGTAGATGGCGAAGACCGCCGATTCTATGACCACGGAGGCGTCGATGTCCCGTCGGTCATCCGTGCCGTCATCAAGAACCAGACGGATGCTTCGGCCGGCCAGAGTGGAAGCTCTACCCTGGACATGCAGTTGGTGAAGAACATCCTCGTGCAGCAGGCCGTCGCCGAAGCCAAGACGCCGCAGGAACGCACCAAACTCATCAACGAAGTCACCCAGGCGACGTACGATCGCAAGCTCAAAGAGATGAAGCTCGCGATCGGTCTCGACAAGAAGTACACCAAGAAGGAGATACTTCTCGGCTACCTCAACATCGTCGGAATGGGCTCGAACACCTACGGTGTCGAATCCGCTGCGCAACAGTACTTCAGCGTCTCCGCAAAAGACGTCACCCTTGCTCAGGCGGCGAGCCTGATCGCGATCGTGCAACAGCCGAGCCTGCAGAACCTGAGCAACCCGAAGTATTATCCGGCCAACAAGCTGCGCCGCGACCAGATCCTCGACGCGATGCTGGAACTGAAGCACATCACCAAGAAGCAGCACGACGAGGCCATCGCGACCAAGATCGAGGACGAGGTCAAGCTGAGCCCTCCGAGCAACGGATGTCGCAGCGCAGTGGTGGCGAGCGCGAAGGTTGTCTGTGACTACGTGACGAAGGTCATCACGAGCGATCCCGTCGGCGATGCCGAAGCCAACCTGAGGGCCGTGAAGGCCAAGCCAAACGCCACTCAAAACGCCATCGCGCAAGCCACGGAACAGGTCTCGCTCGCCAAGGCCAATGCTGCTCCATACCTCACAGCTCTCGGTTCGACCGTCGCCGAGCGCAGGGCCAATTGGGACAAGGGCGGCTACAAGATCTACACCTCGGTCGATCTCAACCTGCAGGATACGGCCCAGGGCGCGCTCGACACCTGGGCTCCTCCCACAGAGGCGCGCTTCGACCTCGGCGCGGCCGCGGACACGGTCGAGGCGGGCACGGGTCGAATTCTCGTGATGGCGCAGAACAAGATCTTCGATGATGCCGGCGTGGTTCCTGGAGCCCCGGTCGATAAGAGCAGGACCGCGCTCAACTTGAGCACGGATCACCCGTACGGAAACTCGAACGGTTTCGAGACCGGCTCGACCTACAAGGTGTTCGACCTGGCCAATTGGCTTCAGAATGGCCACGGACTGAACGACCTGGTAAACGGTTCGGGTCCGCAGACCTATAAGCCCTCTGACTTCACGGCCCCGTGCGACCCGGGCGCGATTCCCGGGGCCCCGTTCCCGTTGAGGAACGACGGCAACTCTCGCGGCGGCACCATGACCGTCAAGCAGGCCCTCATCCGCTCGGTCAACAACGCCTTCATGAACATGGCCAAGCAATCGGATCTGTGCAGCATCCGCGACACCGCCAAGAGTATGGGCGCGCACCGCGCCGACTTCAAGACCGATCTCACAGTCAACCCGTCTGCCATCCTGGGAACCAATGAACAAGCACCGCTGACCATGGCGGGTGCCGTCGCGACGATCGGAGCGGGCGGGCTGCACTGCACCCCGATCATCGTCGACAAGGTCGTGGACCCCAACGGGAAAGAGCTGCCGGGGCAGGCCAAGACCTGCAACCAGGCGCTGACCCCCGAGGTCGCTGCCGGAGTGGCGAACGCCATGATCGGAAGCATGACGGGCGGCACCAGCAGCCCCGGAAACCCCCGAGACAACGTGCCGATCGGCGGTAAGACGGGAACCTCGCCCACCACCCACCAGGACTGGATCATGGGAACGACCACCAAGACCGGAACGGCCGTCTGGACGGGCAACGTCACCGGGAAGGCACCGCTGAGGAACTACACCAATCCGATCACGCACTCGAACTACTACACGACGTCGCGCTTCCAGATATTGAAGGCCGTGATCAAGAGCGCCAACACCAACCCGGCCTATCGCGGCGGTGCATTCCCCGCAGCTTCGGCGGCGATGCTGGGCGGAGAGTCCGCGACGGTTCCGTCGGTGATCGGCCAGACCACGGAGAACGCGAAGGCACTTCTGGAAAGTCTGAACTACGTCTACGCGGATGGTGGTCCCGTTGCGTCAGCGTTGCCCGCCGGCCAGGTCGCGAGCACGGATCCGGCACCGGGTGCCAAGACCCCGGTCGGCGCAACGGTCACCGTCTACACGAGCGACGGAACTCTGGCGACAACCATGCCGGATGTGATCGGCAAGAATCGACATGATGCCATGGCGATGCTGACCTCGCAGACCTACGGCTTCAGTGCCAGCAATGTCACGGTCGTGTGGGTGGCAAGCAGTGGCAATGCCCCGGTTCCTGGGGACTTCTGTAAGGTCATGGCGTCGAATCCCACGGCGGGTGCGGCAGCGGCGAAGACCGATCCGGTGACGCTCAACATCGGCACCGGGCTACCCGCGAGCGATCCAGACGCGACGAAACCGCCCTCTGGCCCCGGCTGTAATCCATGAGCCGATCCTCTCGCGCGGCTACCGCAGCACTGGCTGCGGTAGCCGTCGCGGGCCTCGGCACGCTCGCTTGGGGAACGCTCGTCGAGCGGAATCGCTTCACGTTGCGACGTGAGGTGATGCCAGTCCTCGAACCTGGTGCACGCCCGCTCACGGTGCTGCACATCTCCGACCTCCACATGGCGCCGTGGCAGCGGGCGAAGCAGGAGTGGATTCGCGGCCTAGCGGCCTATGAGCCCGACCTCGTGATCGACACAGGGGACAACCTGGGGCACGAGCGCGGGATCGACGGGATCGAGTACGCGCTCGAGCCGTTCCGCGGCGTCCCCGGCGTCTTCGTCAACGGCTCCAACGACTACCACGGGCCGATGCTCAAGAACCCGTTCACCTATTTCACCGGCCCCTCGGAGAAGAAGCACGAGCCGGCCAACCTCGACACCCGGCGCATGGAGTCGTTCTTCGAGTCGCTCGGTTGGCTCAATCTCAACAACACCGCCAGGGCGATGTCGATCAAGGGGTCGCGGCTCGAGTTCGTGGGTGTCGGCGACGCCCACATCGGCTGGGCGAGGCTCGAGAAGCTGCCGGGGGCGATGGACGAGATGCGAGAGAACGTGGGCTGGCAGGACGAGCCGAACGGCCCGGAGCCGGTGACCATCGGCCTCACCCACGCGCCGTACCAGGTGGTGCTGAACTCCTTCGTGAACCACGGTGCAGAGGCGATCTTTGCCGGGCACACGCATGGCGGACAGGTGTGTGTGCCGGGCTACGGCGCCCTCGTCACCAATTGCGACATCCCGCGCGAGCAGGTGAGGGGTCTCAGCGTGTGGCGGCACGCCCGTCGTTCCGCCTATCTGAACGTCTCCGCGGGCCTCGGAACCTCGATCTACGCACCCGTTCGTTTCGCCTGCCCGCCCGAGGCGAGCCTCGTGACTTTCATCGGTCGAGATATCAGCTATTCTTGATGAGGTTTCGGATGCGTCGCAGGACTCATTCGAGGCAGGTCCTGGCAACAGGGCGATCGGGGTGTGGCGCAGTTTGGTAGCGCGCTTCGTTCGGGACGAAGAGGTCGTGGGTTCAAATCCCGCTACCCCGACAAAAAAACAAGATGCCCTCATCATCGCGGTGAGGGCATCTTTTATGTGTCGCCGCGACACATTCACAGCATTCAGCGGAAGGGGTGGAATCCCCATGGCTATATGGGAATGACCAGCCTCAGTGCCTCGAGCCGCTCTGATTCGGTTTGATATCCGGTGGCAAGGATGCTAATCCTCAGAGAGGAGAGGTTTAAAGTCGGCCACACTTGACTCCTGGCTGCCAGTCCTTTTCACTATGCTCGGGGGAACACATGCGCGGTCCACGTATTCTGAATTCTGTCCG
The DNA here is from genome assembly GCF_040227205.1 of Parafrigoribacterium humi. Classification (NCBI taxonomy): domain Bacteria; kingdom Bacillati; phylum Actinomycetota; class Actinomycetes; order Micrococcales; family Microbacteriaceae; genus Parafrigoribacterium; species Parafrigoribacterium humi. Next base: position 76,432 of record NZ_JBELOA010000003.1, read on the forward strand.
GCTGGGAGCAGGTGCCGGCACGGCGCTGGCGCTCGGAGTGGTATTGAGCCTCTTCGCGGGCGCCGGGGCCAACGCAGCGAGCCCCACCCCGGTGGATCTCGGAAACGCGACGAGCTTCGCGGTATTGGCCGGAACAGAGGTGACCAACACGCTCACGACGACGGTCAGTGGAGATATCGGGGTCAGCCCGGGGTCATCGGCGCCAGGTTTTCCTCCCGGGATCATCACGAACGGAAACCTGCACGTCACCGACGTTCCTGCAGCCAGTGCCCAGGCGGCGCTCGGGACCGCATACGACAATGCGGCCCTCGCCACTCCCGCGACCAACCCCGTACCCTTCACCGACCTGTCCGGAATGACTCTCGTACCTGGGGTCTACTCGGGCGGAGCACTCGGCAACACCGGCACCCTCTCTCTCGATGCCGGAGGCGACCCGAACGCGGTGTGGATCTTCCAAGCCAGCAGCAGCCTCATCACCGATTCCGGCAGCACCATTTCATTCGTGAACGGGGTCGGCAGCGCCTGTAACGTTTTCTGGCAGGTCACGAGTTCCGCCACCCTGGGCTCCAACTCGACCTTCATCGGAACCATCATGGCCCTGACGTCGATCACTGCCACCACGGGTGCAGCCGTCGAGGGTCGCCTGCTCGCACGCAACGGCGGTGTGAGCCTCCAGGGCAACTCCATCACTGTTCCGGCCGCCTGCGCGGGCACGATCGCTCCCGGAGGAACCAAGACATCTTCCACTGTGGCTGCCCCCGGCGCGACCCCGGTGATTCCACCCGCGGCGAGTCGCGCGGACGAGTTGGCCGCCACGGGCGCGAACCCCACCGGCGGACTGCTGTTCGGCGGATTCCTCGTAATCGGCGGAGCAGCGATGCTCTTGCTACGCCGCTACCTGACTCACGCGAAGTCGGCGTCGGGGCCCGAGCTGTAGGCGCTCTCCGGAGCGTCGACGAGGATGCGGCGGCGACCACTGCCGAGGGTGCCACCGCTCTCCTCGAGGTAGCAGGAGCCGCAGAGGGACTCGTAGGTGACATCCACGCCGTCGATGGCGACCTGGTCGCCGTCGAAGATGAACTGGTCACCGACCTTGCGGGCGTTGAACACCGCCTTGCGACCACAGCGGCAGATCGTCTTGAGTTCCTCAATCGAGTGCGCGATCTCGAGCAGTCGCCTGCTGCCCGGGAACGCCACCGTCTGGAAGTCGGTGCGGATGCCGTAGGCCAGCACCGGAACGCCCTCCTCGATCGTGATGCGCAGCAGGTCGTCCACCTGCGCCTCCGAGAGAAACTGCGCTTCGTCCACGAGCAGGCAGCTCACGTCGAGACCGGTCTCGCGCTGCACTCGCGCCCGCCGCTTCGCGAACTCTGCCAGCACATCCGCCTCGGGCTCGAGCACGAAGTCGACGTCGCGGCTCACCCCCAGGCGCGACACGATCGCAGCGTCGCCCTTGGTGTCGACCTGCGGCTTGGCCAGCAGCACCTGCTGCCCGCGCTCCTCGTAGTTGTATGCCGCCTGGAGCATGTTGGTGCTCTTGCCGCTGTTCATCGCTCCGTAGCGAAAATAAAGCTTTGCCACTACTGCAGGTATCCGTCCTCGGCTGCCCTGCGGATGAGATCCGCTTTCTTGCTCGCCGGTCTGTTGGCTTTGGCGTACTTCTCGCGCACCCGGCGCAGGTAGGTCTTAGCCGTCTCGTATTGCACGTTCATCTGCTTGGCAACCTCGACGGTGCTGAACCCGGTCACATACAGCTTAAGCGCGTCGATCTCCCCCGGGCTGAGCTTCGGCCGCGATTCGGTCACAGCCCCTACGGGCAGGGGTCGCCAATCCTTCTGGAGCTCGTCATCCGAGTGCACGCCCATGACCTTGCGGGCCGCGTCCATAACCTCACGCATCGGCAGGGACTTCGACAGGAACACGGATGCGCCGGCCGCGAGCGCGCGCTCCTTCGCCTCCCGCGTGTCCAGGCTGCTCAGCACGATCACCTTGGCGCCAGCCGCGCGACAGGTGCGCACACGGGCCTCGATCGACACCGGCTCCTTGAGCTGGAAGTCGATGAAGACCAGCTCGGTCGGGAAGTTGTTGCTGTGCACGAGCTGCAGCCAGGTGTTCGCGCTCAGTACGAGTTCGAAGTCCGGGGCGTTCGCGTGGATCCAGCTACTGAGAGTGTCGAGCAGCACTTCGTGATCGTCGAGCAGTGCCAGACGAACGCGATGGCCGGTATATTCCGGCGCCTTGGTGCTAACGCTGTTGCTCATACGACATCCTTAACTCCAGTCGGGACTGGCTCAATTCAATATGAAGGTCGGAGAAGACGACTCGCATCACTGCGAAGTATGGGGCAAGAGCGGTGCGTACGGCATAGTCGGGGCTGTCTACCGCCGCCGTGAGCACGCCGACACACTTGCCGCCCCTGCGTGCGAAATCAAAGCGAAGGCTCTGGTGATCGAAGCCCGGCTCGTCGAAGAGGGCGACCAGGAGCGCGCGCATCGCCGTGCGTTGTCTCGTCGTGATCATCGGCGCAAGGCGATGTGGATCGTGCACGAAGCCGGCGACGTGTCCTCGCTCGCGTCCATAGCCGGTGTGCTCGACGACCTGCTCGAGCCAGCTACGATCCGCCTCGGCGACCATGAGGCCGCGGATCGAGTCCGCAATCATCGCCGCGCGCTCGCGATCGGCGATCGTCACCTCGCCGCGCGAGAGGACCTCCGTGAAGAAGGGCAGCACGTCCTTGTTGAGGATGGTGACCCGATCCTGCTGCACCGATCGAACGATGCCCGCGCGAAGCTGGGTGGTCATCCGCCTGGTCGCGAGCTCGGCACGGCTCTGCCAGCGCTCGAGAGCCGACACGAAGCTCGCGCCGAAGACAGCGGAACCGAAGCAGATGGCGAGCATGGGCGTCACAGCCGCGATGACGAGAGCGACCGGCGGTGCCGGGATGCTCAGGGTCGGAACCTCGAGCAGCACCAGGAAGCCGAGGTAGATCGCAGCGAGGCTTCCCGCGCCGGCGAGCTCGCGACTCGGGCGATACAGCGACAGGGCGAGCAGCAGGATGCCGAGCGAGACGGGCGCCCAGTCGTCCGCCACGTAGCGATTGGCTCCCCAGCTCGCGGCGACGGACAGCGTGGCCGACCCGAGCGCGAAGAGGTGGATGAAGAAGTGCGTTGTGGCGGTCAGCGGCGCGCGGAGCGGAGCGGACTGGACAACGAGGATGCAGCACGCGACCGCGAGAAGCACGAGCGCGAGAGCGGCGAGCACCGGGTAGCGGAGGTGGTCCGGCTCCCTGAGCGTCATCGCGAGCGCGTAGACGAATGCCGCGACCGCCGCTGCAATGGTGACGGGGCGCATCCCGGTGACACCTGCCGGGTCGAGCTGCTGCCTCGTCCGTTCACGCCTGAGGGTCACGCCGACTCCTCCACATCTTCTGTCGCCGGATTCGCACTGACGGGAACCCGGATCATGATCGACGTCCCACGGCCGGGGGTCGACCAGACCTGCACGCTGCCCTCGACCGCTTCGATTCTCCTGCGCACCGAGTTGCGCAGGCCCAGGCGGTCCGCGCCGGTCTCGGCCTCCGTGAAACCCTTGCCGGTGTCGACCACCATGACCGAGACATCCGTGTCCGAGCCGTAGACGGCGACCTCGGCCTGGGTCGTTCCCGCGTGCTTGAGCACGTTGACGAGGCACTGTTTGACGGCGAGACCGAGCGCCACCGAGCTCTCCCTGTCGAGTTTCGCCACCGACGCGAGGTCGCCCGTCGACTCCACCTCGAGGCCCATGAGCCTGCTCTCCTGGATGGCCGCGTAGAGCCCACTGCTGCGCCAGTCCGTGCGCGCCTGGGCGTCCACCGCGGCCGAGTTGTCGCTCAGCCACTCCTCGCCGATCAGGATCTCCAGGTCGCGCTCCATCTGCTGCCGCAGCGCGACGGGCAACTCGGCGGCCTCGGTGTTCGCGATCGCCGCGAGGTGGCTCAAGAGGGTGTCGTGCATGAGCGCGGCGGCCTTCGCCTCGATTCGATAGCGCAGTGCGGCAATCTGCTCGTCCCTGGCCGCTCTGTGCAGTCGTGGCTGGGCGCGCCAGGAACTGCGACGTCCGACGTCGACGAGCACGAGGATGGCGAAGAGTGCGAGCAGGCTCAGGAATGTCAGCTGATCGAAGGCGAGCACGCCACCGGATTCCAACATGGCGGCGCCGACGGCGACCTCCGCGATGAGGTACCCGGCGGTTGCCCATAGGACGCCGACGACAAGGCCCGCGCCGGACCCGCCGACCATCAGCAGCGCGATCTTGGGCAGGGCGAACGGGAATCCGCCGCTCGTCACACCGGGCACGGCCTGGGAGTAGAAGGTGATGGCCCACCAATACACGCCCGCGCCGCCGACGACAAGATAGCTCACGGAGGAGAAGGTGGTGCGGGAGCGGTCATTGAGCCACAGCAGCGCGAGCAATGGCATCAGGGCGAGTGCCGCGGGCCAGAGCACCGGGTCGGTGTTGCTCCACTGGAAGATGAGCACAAGCAGCAGCGCGCCGGCGAGACAGGTGAGCGCGACAGCGTGCTGTCCCTTGGCAAAAGCACGGCTGAGCGCCTGGGGGGCGAGGTGGGCCGGGATACCGAGTGACATGGGCTCCCTCCCTTTCGCCGTGGGGAAAGTATGACATCTTTTCACTCAGCCATGTACCCCGTTTTATGCAGAGAATCCGCGCATCCCCGGGAATTACGCGCTTTTTGTGCCCCATTACCCCCGAATTGAGGGCATCGCCGCGCGAGCGAAATGACCTCGGGATGCCGTTTCAGGTCGGGGTCAGAACAGAGTCGGAGTCGCGACGGCACCGCCCGCAGCACGTCTGACCGCGGCCGATTCCTCCGCGATGAGCGATCCGGCCTGCGCGGTGCCCGCCCTCCCAAGCGTCCTCGAGCGCACCGCCCCCGTCGCCGGGTCCGGCGCGCCTCGCTCCAGCCCGTGACTGCGGATGAGTGGCTTGATATTCGCGGCGAGCCACTTGCGGTACTCCCCCGGCGCGTAGGCTCCTCCGGCGTAGAGCGCGCGGTAGCGGTTGACCAACTCGGGGTGGGCATCTGCCAGCCACAGCATGAACCACTCTTTGACGCCGGGGCGCAGATGAAGCGCGGTGTAGAGCACCGAGCTGGCACCCGCATCCCGAATCTGGCCGAGCGCTCGCTCGAGGTGCGCCCGGGTATCCGTGAGATACGGCAGGATCGGCATCATGAACACCGAGCATGGCAATCCGAGCTCGCGCGCGGCCTTCACCGTCGCGAGCCTCGCCGCGGTCGTCGGCGTTCCGGGCTCAACGGACTGCTGCAGCTCGTCGTCGTAGATCGCGACCGACATTGCGAGGTCGACCGGCACCATGCTGCTCGCCTCGGCAAGCAGTGGCAGGTCGCGTCTCAGGAGCGTGCCCTTGGTGAGGATGCTGAACGGCGTGCCGCTCTCGGCCAGCGCCGCGATGATGCCGGGCATGAGCCGGTAGCGCCCCTCCGCGCGCTGGTACGGGTCGGTGTTGGTGCCCAGGGCAACCGGATGCCGTTGCCAACCCGGCTTCGCCAGTTCCTTTGCGAGCACCTCGGCCACGTTCACCTTCACGATGATCTGGCTGTCGAAGTCCTTGCCGGAGTCGAGCTCGAGGTAGCGGTGAGTGGGTCGAGCGAAGCAATAGGCACATGCATGACTGCAACCCCTGTAGGGGTTGATGGTCCAGCCGAAGGGCAGGGCCTTGCTCGAGCCGGGCACGTGGTTGAGCGCGCTCTTGGCGAGCACCTCGTGGAAGGTGATGCCGGCGAACTCCGGCGTCTGCACGGAGCGCACGAACGACGACAGTTTAGCGAGACCGGGCAGGGCGGAAGGCTGCTCCGCCGCTAATTCCTGCCCGCTCCACCGCATCCATGTATTCGAACATGTGTTCGAACGTCTGTCAAGCGGTGGCCGCTGCCTCGCGGGGATCAGTCCAGATTCAGCGCCTTGCGCGTCGCCGCGATGGTCTTCTGCGCGAACTTCGGCTCTGGGGCGAGCTGCTTGCCGTAGCTTGGGATCATCGTCTCGAGCTGGGGCCGCCACCCCTCGATGCGGTCGGGGAAACAACGCTTCAGCACGTCGAGCATGATCGGCACGGCAGTGGATGCCCCGGGTGAAGCCCCGAGGAGGCCGGCGATGCTGCCGTCGGCGGAGGAGACGACCTCGGTGCCGAACTGCAGCACGCCGCCCTTCTTGGGATCCTTCTTGATCACCTGCACGCGCTGGCCCGCCGTGATGCGATACCAGTCCTTCGGGTCTGCATTCGGCATGAAGGCCAGCAGCTCCTTGAACTTCGTGGACTTGCGCGCGGCGAGCTGCCCGATCAGGTAGCGCACGAGCGAGAGGTTGGATGCGCCGGCCACGATCATCGGGATGATGTTGTGCAATCGGATGGTGGCGAACAGGTCGAACCAGGTGCCCGACTTCAGGAACTTGGGACTGAACCCCGCATACGGCCCGAACATGAGGCTCGCCTGGCCGTCGACGACGCGGGTGTCGAGGTGCGGAACCGACATGGGCGGAGAGCCGACCGCCGCCTTGCCGTAGACCTTCGCGTGGTGCCTGGCCACGACATCCGGGTTATCTGTGCGCAGGAACTCGCCGCTCACCGGGAAGCCACCGAAGCCGCGGGCCTCGGGGATGCCGGATTTCTGCAGGAGGTGCAGCGCGCCACCGCCCGCGCCGACGAACACGAAACGCGCCCGCACGGTATGGCGAGCCATCCCGATCTCGTGCTTGACGCGCAGCTTCCACAGCTCGCCCTCGCGCGAGATATTGAGCACGCGCTGCTCGGTGTAGAGGCGCGCGCCAGAGCCCGTGAGGTAGTTCAGCAGCCCGTGCGTGAGCGCCCCGAAGTTGACGTCGGTGCCCGCCGGGATGCGCGTGGCCGCGAACCGCTGGGACTTCTTGCGCCCCGGAATCATCGCGGGCACCCACGAGCGGATGACCTCGGGGTCTTCGCTGTATTCCATGCCGGCGAACAGGGGGTTGCCTTTGAGCGCCTCGAACCGCTTGCGCAGGTACCTGACGTTCGCGTCGCCGGTGACGAAGCTCATGTGCGGCACGGGGTGGAGGAACGCCTGCGGGTCGGGCAGCAGGTCCCTGCCGACGAGGTACGACCAGAACTGCCGCGAAACCTGGAACTGCTCGTTCACGGCGACGGCCTTGGAGATGTCAATCGTGCCGTCCGGCAGCTCCGGGGTGTAGTTCAACTCGCAGAGGGCAGAGTGCCCGGTGCCCGCGTTGTTCCACGGGTTCGAGCTCTCCTGGGCGACATCGCTCAGGGTCTCGAAGATCTCGATGGACCAGTCGGGCTGCAACTGCTTGAGAAAGGCGCCGAGGGTGGCACTCATGATGCCACCGCCGATCAGCGCAACGTCAATGGGGGTAGCTGAAGGACTCACCACTCCACTTTAGCCGCGGACGACTGCCCACTCGGGCGCGATGGCGGGGCCCCAAGGGTGCAAGAAGAAGGAACTTTAAGCTTTTTGGCCCGGATAGAAGGAACTTTCACACCGATGCGCGCTGAAGTTCCTCCTTTCCTGTGGTCGACAGCGAGCGCCTCACGCCGAGGCGGTACCCGGATGAACCTGAGTCGGCGCTACGCGGTGGCGAGGCGGTCGGCCGCGACGAGCTCCGCAATCTGCACGGCGTTGAGTGCCGCCCCCTTGCGCAGGTTGTCGTTGCTGATGAACAGGGCGAGTCCGCGACCGTTCGGCACACCCTCGTCCTGGCGGATGCGACCGACGTAGCTGGGGTCGGTGCCTGCGGCCTCGAGCGGGGTCGGGACGTCCGTGAGCACGACACCAGGGGCATCCTTCAGAAGCTCCTTGGCGCGCTCAACCGACAGTGGCGAGGCGAACTCGGCGTTGATCGAGAGCGAGTGGCCGCTGAACACGGGCACGCGAACACACGTGCCGCTGACCAGCAGATTCGGCAGCTCGAGTATCTTGCGGCTCTCGTTGCGCAGCTTCTTCTCTTCGTCGGTCTCGAACAGGCCGTCGTCGACGAGGTTGCCCGCGAAGGGCAGCACGTCGAACGCGATCGTCTTGGTGAAGGTCGTGGCCGCGGGGAAGTCGACGGATGCGCCGTCGTGCACGAGTCCGATCGCGTTCTGCTCGATCGCGGCTGTCGCCTGGGCGAGCAGTTCCGCGCCGCCAGCGAGACCCGCGCCGGACACGGCCTGGTACGTGCTCACGATGAGGCGCTCGAGGCCGGCCTCGGCATCCAGGACCTTCAGCACCGGCATCGCCGCCATGGTGGTGCAGTTCGGGTTCGCGATGATGCCCTTGCGCGCCTCGGCGATCGCGTGCGGGTTGACCTCGCTCACGACGAGGGGCACGTCGGGGTCCATGCGGAAGCCGGAGGAGTTGTCGATGACGAGCACGCCTGCCGCGGCGAACCGAGGCGCCTGGGCCCGCGACGTCGTTGCGCCGGCCGAGAAGATCGCCACGTCGAGCCCCGTGGGGTCTGCCGTCGCAGCATCCTCCACGACGATGGCTGCACCCTTCCACGGGAGCGTTGTGCCCGCGCTGCGGGCCGAGGCGAAGTATCGGATCTCGGCGACCGGGAAGTCACGCTCCTCCAGGAGGCGGCGCACGACAGCGCCGACCTGGCCGGTGGCGCCGACGACGCCGATTCTCACACCGCTCTGCGCGGGTTTCACATTCTGCGCCGGCTCGCTCATCGTCCCGTACCTCCGTGCACTACCGCTTCTTCTTCACCGTCGAGACCGAACGCGGTGTGTACCGCGATGACCGCCTCGTTGACGATGTCTGCCCTCGTGACCACCGAGATCCGGATCTCACTCGTGGAGATCATCTCGATGTTGATGCCCGCCTCGAACAGGGCGGTGAAGAGCTTGGATGAGACGCCAGCGTTGGTGCGCATGCCCGCTCCGACCACCGCGAGCTTCGCGATCTGGTCGTCGTACTGGAGGGAGTCGAAGCCGACGTCTTCCTTGCGGCTGTTGAGCACCTGCATGACGCGGGCACCATCCGCCATCGGGAGCGTGAAGGAGATGTCGGTGAGGCCGCTCGACTTGGTCGAGACGTTCTGCACGATCATGTCGATGTTCGCCTCTGCCGTGGCGACGATGGTGAAGATCTGCGCGGCCTTGCCCGGAACGTCCGGGATGCCGACAATGGTGATCTTCGCCTCGCTCAGATCGACGGACACCCCCGTGATGATTGCCTCTTCCACGTTGTCTCCCTCTTGGGTGTTGAGGACGAGCGTGCCCTCGTGATTATTGAACGACGACCGCACGTGCAGCGTGACGCCATGCCGCCTGGCATATTCCACCGCGCGAATATAGAGCACCTTGGCGCCGGCCGCGGCGAGCTCGAGCATCTCCTCGCTCGTGATGCGATCCACCTTGCGCGCGTTGTGCACGATACGGGGATCGGCGGTGAAGATGCCGTCGACGTCGGTATAGATCTCGCAGACGTCGGCCTTGAGCGCCGCGGCGAGCGCGACGGCAGTGGTGTCCGAGCCGCCGCGACCGAGGGTGGTGATGTCACCCGTGCTGCGATTGAAGCCCTGGAAGCCCGCGACGATCGCGATGGCATCGGCGTCGAGCGCGGCACGGATGCGGGTGGGATTGACCTCGACGATGCGCGCGCTGCCGTGCTTGGCATCCGTCATCATCCCGGCCTGGCTGCCCGTGTATGACCGTGCCTCGTAGCCCTGACTCTTGATGGCCATGGCGAGCAGGGCCATCGAGATGCGCTCGCCCGCGGTGAGGAGCATGTCGAGCTCGCGGCCGGACGGAAGCGGGGACACCGAGAGCGCGAGGTCGAAGAGTTCGTCTGTGGTGTCGCCCATCGCCGACACGACGACCACGACCTCGTGGCCGGCCTTGTGCGTCTCGACGATGCGCTTGGCGACGCGCTTGATGCTCTCCGCATCGGCGACGGAGGAGCCACCGTACTTCTGCACGATCAAGCTCACGTGAATCTCCCGGGGAATGTCTTGGGCTGGGCTGGGTTCTTTCAGGGCCTCATCGCCCGCCTCGACCCGCATCAGAACGGGTCGAACGGCTAATTCTATCGGCAGCAGGCGCGGATGACGTTCGGTCGATGCCCGTGGCCTCAGGCTTTCGCGCGACGCCTGGCCACGATGACGAACACCACCCCCAACACCAACACCAGCAAGCCAACGATGAGCTGTCCGGCGGGGGCCGACCCGGTGTCGGGGAGCTCGGCTGCCCTTTGCCCAGAGTTCGGCACGATGAAGGTCGCCGAGGTGGTGCTGGAGACACCGAGTTGCTTGACCGCGTTGAAGGTGGCGAAGACCTGGCATGCCTTGCCGCTCGTCGTGATGTCGGGACTCTGATTCCATGCGAGATGAAGTCTCGATGCGGGCAGCGCGGACGCGGAGACGGTCATCGTGCCCGCCGCAGTCGAGGTCAGGCACAGGAGCACATCGGCTGCCACCACCGGGTCTCTGGGAGGCAGTGTGAGCACACCGTTCGACAGGGTCGCACCGGCAGTACCTCCACACACCGCGAGGTCACCCACCACCCCCGAGGTTGCCACCGTGATGGGCTGACCGTAGAGATTGGTGGACAGGGTCATCGTCACCGAGTCACCCACCTTCCCAGCCGATGACCCCCCGAAAGACAGCGTTACCGACGGGGCATCCGGGATGAGCGCGAGCAGCCGGGCCTGTTCCGCCGAGTTCATATTGTTCTGGCAGGCCACCTCGCGCTGGACCTCAGTGCCGACGGCAGGCTGGACGATCGGATCGCTGATGCACCAGATGAGGGTCTGCAGTGCATCGCGCTGATCCGTGGCTGTGGGGCCGGTGGCATCCGCCACAGCCTCGGTGACTCCGTCCCAGCCATACGTCGTGCCTTGCACCCCTGTGTCGTCATAGCTGTGCCCGTTCTGGATCAGATAGGCGATGAGCTTCTCCTTGTCGGCGCTGCCAGGATCCAGCCTCGAATTGCCCGTCAGGGCATCCAAGCCGTGGAGCGGAGAGCCCGCTTCGCCGACGAGACCGCCGTCCACCGCCGTTCCTCCGCACACCTCCGAGTGGATATCGGTGCAGAACATCCACTCAGAGACGGCTCCAGAGCCGGCGACGTAGCGCGTGCCGCACAGCGGAGGATACGCATCGGTCGGCGAGCCTCCGTACGGGTCGTACAACACGACGACCTTGCCCGCGTTGTAGTCGGCGAGCCTCTTGCCGAACACAAGAGTCGTGTCGACAACGGCATCGCTCGTGTCGGTGGGGTCGAACTCGGTGTCCCCGGCGCACTTGGGCGCGTTGAAGGGCGCACCCACCTGCGTGGGCGGCACGTCTGCGACCGAGACCATTGCGCCCGTGGGCAACAAAAAGGTGACGAGCACAGCCACCGCGAGCCCACTACCGGCTACGCGGAACCCCCGAAAACCCCGATCCGACGCCGAGTATCCATTTCCACACCCTCAAAGAGAGTATCACTCACGGAAGAAAACGGACGGTATCCGTTATGAGAGAGGGCACGCGAAGAGGCCGATCATGGCGCCAACATGAAAAAATCTAGTCGGTGACGAGCCGTCGGCCTTCGAACGCGCGGCCCAAGGTCACCTCGTCGGCGTACTCGAGATCGCCGCCGACGGGCAGACCCGAGGCGAGGCGGGTGACCTTGAGTTCGAGGTGCATGAGCATGCGCGACAGGTAGGTCGCCGTGGCCTCGCCCTCGAGGTTGGGATCGGTCGCGATGATGACCTCGGTGACCGTACCGTCCGCGAGACGCTGCATGAGCTGCCGGATGCGCAACTGGTCCGGTCCGATGCCGTCGATGGGACTGATCGCACCGCCGAGCACGTGATAGAGGCCCCGGAACTCGCGAGTGCGCTCGATCGCCACGACATCCTTCGCCTCTTCGACGACGCAGATTGTCGCGGGTGAGCGGCGTGGGTCACGGCAGATGTTGCACTGCTCTTGCTCGGTGACGTTGCCGCAGATCTCGCAGAACCGCACCTTCTCCTTGACCTCCATGAGCACCTCGGCGAGGCGGGTCACGTCGAAGGTCTCGGTCTGCAGGATGTGGAAGGCGATGCGCTGCGCAGACTTCGGCCCGATCCCGGGGAGGCGCCCCAGCTCGTCGATGAGCTCCTGGACGATGCCCTCATATCCCGCCACGAACTAGCTCTCCCTCGGGGCGACCCGGGGAGCGATCGCCTGCTCCTCGATGAAGCTCGCGCCGAGGATCTCGCGCACGACGGATTCACCGTAGCGGTCCTTGTCGTATGCGGGCTTCTCGGGTTGCGGTGCCTGCTGTTCGGGCGGGACGGATGACACGGGCTGCGCTTTCGCGCCGGGCTGCGTCTTCGGCCTGCTTGCGGAGTCGCCCTTGGGTGAGCTCTTGGGCGTGACCTTCGGCGCGCTCTCCGGTTCCGCGCGCACCGGCCTGGTCTCCGGCTCGGAGTCTGAGACCGGTGCCGTGTACCAGGTGTTGCCGTCTGGGGCCGGCGACTCGACATCCGGTTCAGTCGGCTCCGGCGCGTCATCCGGTTCGGCGAGCCTTGCCTGAGTCTGTGCTGTCGGGGCCGGGCCGGATGCCTTGGTCGTCTCGACTTTCGCGAGCAACTTCGGGGTGAAGCCGAGAACGTCGAAGACGGCCTTCTTGAGATAGTCGCCTACGCCTTCACCCGGCATGGTCTGCTGCTTCAGTGCGTCGACATCGTTCTGGCTCTGGAACGACAGGACCAGGATGCCACCGTCGCGCAGTTCGAGCGGTTTGGCCGTGAAGACGACCATCCACGCGGTGCGCTTGGCCTTCTGCACCACTTCGAGAATCTCGGGCCAGGCGTCTTTCACCTGTTGGAGGGTGACCTCCGCCGGTGTCGTCGGAGCTGGGGCTGGGCCACCGCTTGGTGAGGTCTCGACAAGCTCGACCGGCGGAACCATTGGCGTGGGTCTAGGCGCGACAGGCTTCTGCTGCTCGGCTTGTGCCGTCAAAGGCGGCTCTGCGGGTGCAACCTCTGATATGGAAGGCGCACTTTCTCCAGCCGCGGCCATCGGCTTCTCCGTAGCATTCGGAACCGACGAAGTAACCCGGTCAGCGGAGACCGCCGCGGAGGCGGGGGTGTGGTGGGCCTCTATGGGCGGAGCCTTCGCGGCGGTCTCCGCTGACCCCCCGCGTGACTCGACTGCTGATGGCCCGTCGGAAACCCCGATGCGCCGCTCCAGACGTTCCACGCGGGCGAGCGTTCCGCGCTCCGAGTCATCGCTCGCGGGAACAAGCACCCGCGCGATCATGAGCTCGAGATGCAGGCGCGGGGAGGTCGCCCCGGTCATCTCGTTGAGGGCGGCGCTGACGACATCCGCTGTCCTGGAGAGTTCGGCGACGCCGAAGAGCGCGGCCTCCTTGGCCATGCGGTCGAGCTCGTCCTGTTGCACGCCGCGCAGCACGGCCGCAGCGCCCTCGCCGGTCGCGGCCACGACGATGAGGTCGCGCAGCCGTTCGAGCAGGTCCTCGACGAATCGACGCGGGTCCTGGCCGGTCTGGATGACGCGGTCGACGCCGGCGAATGCGGTGGCGGCATCCGCGGTCCCGAGGGCCTCGATCACGTCGCCGAGCAGCGCACCGTGCGTATAGCCGAGGAGTGCGACGGCCCGTTCGTACTGCACGCTGGAGCCCTCCGAACCCGCGATGAGCTGGTCGAGCAACGAGAGGGTGTCTCGCACGCTGCCGCCGCCGGCGCGCACGACGAGGGGAAGTACGCCGGGCTCGACATCGACCTTCTCGCTCGTGGCGAGCTGCTGCACGTATTCGAGCATCTGAGCCGGGGGCACGAGGCGGAACGGATAGTGGTGTGTGCGCGAGCGGATCGTGCCGATGACCTTCTCGGGCTCGGTCGTCGCGAAGATGAACTTGACGTGCTCCGGCGGCTCTTCGACGATCTTGAGCAGCGCGTTGAAGCCCTGGGGCGTCACCATGTGCGCTTCGTCGAGGATGAAGATCTTGTAGCGGTCGCGGGCCGGGGCGAACACGGCTCGCTCGCGCAGGTCGCGGGCGTCGTCAACACCGTTGTGGCTGGCGGCGTCGATCTCCACGACATCCAGCGATCCGCTGCCCTCGCGGCTCAGCTCGACGCAGCTCGCACACGTGCCGCACGGGGTGTCGGTCGGACCTTCCGCGCAGTTGAGACAGCGCGCGAGAATGCGGGCGGATGTCGTCTTGCCGCACCCGCGCGGACCACTGAAGAGATAGGCGTGGTTGACCCTGTCGTTGCGCAGCGCCGTGCGGAGCGGATCGGTCACCTGCGACTGCCCGATCAGCTCGGCGAATGTCTCTGGCCGATAGCGGCGATATAGGGCGGTGACCACGCACTACAGCGTACCGGCGGCGGCTGACACGCGCTTGCCGGGCGCACCTGGCGGGGAGACTGACCCCGAGGTGGGCGAGGCGTCTGCGGTGGCTCGTTGCACGGCAATTACGGAGGAAATGCGACACGCCACCGAAAATGGCCAGATATCGCGGCGTGTCTCCGGATCTCCGTAATTAGCTACGCGGACGGGAGGAGTGGGAAGGTCGGCGGGCGGGGTGGGAGGGATGGGCGGGCATCCGGTCTGCTCCTCACCAGCACGGTCGGCTCGCGGGCTGTCCACCGACCCGGCGAAGCAGCCCCGGGGCCTGCCGAGCGTCACCAGACTGGCCGGATGTCCTCCTCGATTCTCTGCAGACTCGGACACGTCGCGAGTGTGGCCCAGCTTCGCGACATCGGACTCACCGAGGCCCGCGTGCGCGCGGCCATAAGCCGGGGCGAAATCGTCCGCCTGCGACGAGGCACGTACGGATGCGCGCACCTCGACTCCCTGACGGCGAGTGCCGCGCGCGTTGGTGGCGCCGTGACATGCGTGTCGCTCCTGCGCGAGTCCGGGGTGTGGGCCGGACACGGGATGCGTGCGCACCTGCAGCTCACGCCGAAGACGTCGCACGTGTCGCTCGAGTTCCTCACGGCGGACGGAGTCACACCGCGCTTCCACTGGGAACGGCCGCGGTTCGGCATGGAGACGCCCTGGCGAGCGACCAGGATGCAGGCGCTCTGGCAGGCCATCCGATGCCTCGACGAAGAGAATGCGATCGCAGCGCTCGAGTCCGCCATCCACACCGGCTTCCTCCCACTCGACGACATACTGCGACTGTGGCAGCTCGCACCGCGCCGCTTGCACGAGTACTGCCCCGACCTGGTGCTGATCAGCGGATCGGGCAACGAGACGGTCGTGAGGCTGCGGCTGCAGCGAGTGGGATACCGCGCGGAGCCGCAGGGGGCGATTCCGGGGTTGGGCCACCAGGACCTGGTCGTAAACGACTGCCTCGGGCTTGAGATCGACAGCAGGGCCTGGCACGCGGGTGACGAGCAGCGTGCGATCGACCTCGACCTCGACCGCGACCTGCACGCCGCGGGGCTCGGGCGTTCGACCATCCGCATCCTGCCCGCACACATCCACTCGAGCTGGCCACAGACTCTCGCGGTGATCGAACGCGCCGCTGCGGATGCGGCACGCGATCTGGAACGGCGGCGCGGGCGTGTCGTCGCGAGGGTTGGGGAGTGCTTCTAGTCGGGATCTGCCACCGGGCCGACCACGGCAATTACGGATGGATTGCGACACGACGCCGAAAACGGCCGGATTCCACGGCGTGTCTCCCGATCTCCATAATTAGCTGCGCGGGCGGCCGGTGGGGGTGACGGGATGGGAGTGGATGAGGCCGGGTCAGGGGGCGACAGCGGCAACGGTCTGGCGCGCGATCTCGAGCTCCTCGTTGGTGGGGATGACGAGCACGGCGACCGGGGAACCCTCCGGCGAGACGTAGCGGGCCTGCTTCGATGGGGACGCGTTGCGCGCCGGGTCGACCGAGATGCCCAGGAACTCCAGGCCCGCGAGGACGCGCGCACGCAGATGCACGCCGTTCTCGCCGACACCGGCGGTGAACACGAGCGCGTCGAGGCCGCCGAGCTGGGCCGCGTAGTTGCCGATGTATCCGCGGATGCGATGTGCGTAGACGGCGAGCGCCAACTCCGCCGCCGCGTCGCCGGCAACGGCCGCGTCGTGCACGTCGCGCATGTCGCCGGTACCGGTCATCCCGAGCAGGCCGCTGTGCCGGTTGAGCAGGTCATCGAGCTGGTCGAAGTCGAGGCCGGCCACCCGGTGCAGGTGGATGAGCGCGGCCGGGTCGATGTCGCCGGAGCGCGTGCCCATGACAAGGCCCTCGAGCGGCGTCATCCCCATGCTCGTCTCGACGGACACCCCGCCGTCGACGGCACAGACGGATGCTCCGTTGCCCAGGTGCAGCACGATCGTCTTGAGCTCGGCCAGGGGTCGATCAAGAAACAGTGCCGCCTGCTCGGAGACGTACTTGTGGGAGGTGCCGTGGAATCCGTAGCGCCGAACACCGTGCTTCTTCGCGAGCTCGGCCTCGATCGCGTAGGTGAACGCGGACTCCGGCAGCGTGTGGTGAAAGGCGGTGTCGAACACCGCGACGTGCGGTACGTCCGGCAGGGCCGCACGGGCGGCACGGATGCCGAGCAGGTTCGGCGGGTTGTGCAGTGGCGCGAGCTCGTTGAGCTCCTCGATCTGGTGCACCACCTCGTCGGTGATGAGCGTGGCCGAGGTGAACAGGGACCCGCCGTGCACGACGCGGTGGCCGACAGCGGCGATCTCGCGGTCGGTGCCGAGCGTCGCGAGAACCTGGCGCATCCCCGCCTCGTGATCCGGGATCCCGGAGCCCGGTTCGCCCACCCGCTCGAGCAGTCCGCTCAGCACGGCGGTCTCGGTGTCGAGGTCGACCAGCTGGTATTTGATGGATGATGAGCCGGAGTTGACGACGAAGATCTGGGTCACGCGGTGTCCTTGGTCCCTTGTGGAGTGTTCAGAGCCGCCGGAGGGGACGATGCGCCAGCATCGGGCAACCGTGCCGGCGAGGAATGAGGCCTCACTGCGTCCAACGTTACTCGCAGGCAGGGTGGCGCGCGGAACGAGCCCGCGTATCGAGACCGACCTGCGGGCTACGCGAGGCGACCGTCCTCCAGCTGGATGGCCAGGTCGGCCCCGGCCTGCACGCTCGGGTCGTGCGTGGAGATGATCGCGGTCATCCCCTCGGTCCGCACGACAGAACGCAGCAGTTCCATCACCGCGACGCCCGTCTCTGCATCGAGTTGGCCGGTCGGTTCATCCGCAATGAGCAGGCGTGGCGAATTGGCCAGCGCCCGCGCGATCGCCACCCGCTGCTGCTGCCCACCAGACAGCTCCGACGGCCGCTGCGCCGCGTGCGCGCTCAGGCCGACGAGCTCGAGCAGCTCGGCCACGCGCTCCTCGCGCTGCCGCGGATCGGTCTTGCGCAGTCGGAGCGGCAGCCCGACATTCTCGCTCGCCGAGAGCATCGGGATGAGGCCGAAGGTCTGGAAGACAAAGGCGATCTGGTCCCGGCGCAGAAGCGTTCGCGCCTTTTCGCCCAGCGCGCTCACCTCGATCCCGTCGACCACGACCGTGCCGCTCGTGGGCTCGTCGAGGCCGCCGATGCAGTTGAGCAGCGTCGTCTTGCCCGAGCCCGAGCGGCCGACGAGAGCGGCCAGGGCGCCGGCCGGGATGCTGAACGACACATCCTGCAGCGCGTGGACGTCGCCCGCGGCCGAACGGTAGCTGCGCGAGAGGTGCTCTGCCGTGACCATGTCCGGCACGACGAGGGCGTGGCGTCCGTGCGTGGACGCGGCTGTGTCTGTCACTTCTGGTCCTCCCCTGCGGAGTCTGGTACGGGCCCTTCTCCACGGTCGACCGCAGGCTTCGTCGTGCGCTCGGCGACCGGCCACACGCCCAGGTGATCGGGCTCCAGCTCGATTCGCACCCGATCCCTCAGGCCCAGTGAACTGCGGTAGGCGGCAGGAACCTGCAGTCGGCCCGCGCGGTCGAGCACCGCGAACTCCTCCGCGACCGTCTCGGATGCACCGTGTTCGTCGACCGTGACTCGCCGAAGCACCTCGGATGAGGTGCGGCCGTCGCGGATGGCCACCGTGCGCTGCACCTGGCCGGAGACCTCGGCGTCGTGGGTCACGATGACCACCGTCGTGCCGAAGTTCTCGTTTGCCGCGCGCAGCGCCGCAAACACGTCGTCGCCGCTTGCCCGGTCGAGTTCTCCCGTCGGTTCGTCCGCGAACAGCACCTGCGGCCGGTTGGCGAGCGCCACCGCGATGGCGACCCGCTGCTGCTCTCCCCCGGAGAGCTCGCCCGGCCTGCGGCGCGCCTTGTCCGCCATCCCCAGCGCGTCGAGCATCTCGGTGGCCCTGCGCGCCCGCTCACTCCGGCGCACGCCCGCGAAGGCCATGGGCAGCGAGACGTTCTCTGTGGCGCTGAGGTACGGGAGCAGGTTGCGCGAGGTCTGCTGCCAGATGAAACCGACCACGTTGCGACGGTAGTTGAGACGTTCGGCCGCGGTCATCCGCAGGAGATCCCAGCCCGCGACGCCCGCGCGACCGGCGCTCGGCGCATCGAGCCCGGAGAGCACATTCAGCAGGGTCGACTTTCCGGAGCCCGAGGCGCCGATGATCGCGATCATCTCCCCCTCGTTCACGAGCAGGTCGAGACCTTGCAGCGCCTGCACCTCGATGCTCTCGACCTGGTAGATGCGCACCACGTTGTCGCACACGATGAGTGCGTCTGCACCGTACTCGGCGCTCGTCGCAGCAAGGCCCGGGGCTGTCATGGTCGTCATACCGTCTCTCCCACTCGTAACACTTCACTGACTCGGTCACGCCTGCGCAGCAGGACTTCGACGAACACCGCGACCGCGACAACAATCACACTCGCCACGACCAGCCAGAGGATGAACCACCATGACACGGTCGTCGCGGGCGCGTACAGCCCTCCCGACAGGGTGATCAGGCCGAGCGCCGGCCCGAGGAACAGCACGATCGCCAGTCCGGAGGCCACGCCGCCGATGACCGCGGCGATCGCGAGGGGCGCCAGTTCTGCCAGCGCGAGCCACCATCCGAGCCCCAGCGGCATCCCGAGCGTTCTCACGAGCGAGAGCGAACGCGCTCGCTCTCCCGCCCCGGCCAGCACCGTCGCCACGAGCGCGACAAGTGCCAGCAGGCCGAGCGCCCAGGCGGACATGTTCAGGATGTTCTGCACGCCCGAGACCATGGCCTGGCCGTTCCAGGAGGTGATCCAGCCCGCGCGGGTGTGGACCGTGGCGTGCGGGATGTGCGCATCGGCGACCGCCCGGGTTGCACCGGCTCCGACGACGAGCAGCGAGTCGGCGGTCACCGTCCTCGACAGCATCGTCGACAGCGACGCGAGGTCGACATAGACGAACGGCCCGTCGAGGTAGCCGTCCGGGCCGGCACCCGTGTCCCCGATCACGCGTACAGGGATGTCGTGCTCGCCCACCGACATCGTCATGTCTTTGGTCTTCACCTTGTTCGCGAGCTCCGGGCCGACCACGACGGGCAGCCTGCCGTCCGGCGTGCCCGCAGAGGCCAGTTCGCGCAGCGCACCCGATGCCGACGCCTGCGCGAGCCCCGGAATCCTCGGCAGCGCGTGCACGACATCCGGGTAGCCGTGATCGACCGCGAGCATCGTGACGATGACGCTTTCGCTGCTCAGGGCGAGATGCACGTTGATGTTGGACAGGAACGACGCCGCGGCGTCGACACCCGGCGCGTCCGCCACCCGCGCGACCTGCGCCTCGCTGATTGCCCCGTCGACTCGAACGTCGGCTCCGACACGCTGCCAGGCCGCATCCTGCTGGCCGGACCGCACGGTCGCGCCGATGAGGGCGCTCGCGGCGGTCAGGGCGACGGCGAGCGTCAGCGCGAGCAGCGGCAGAACCGTCACGGAGTGGCGCGCGCGCACCGCACCGAGAAGGCCGAGCGGGCCCCGGGTGCGCCTGCCGAGGAAGCCCGCAAGCCGCACGGGCCACGGGTAGATCCTCAGCGCGACGACGGTGATCGCGGCGGAGACCAGCAGCGGAGCGGCCGAGAGCAGCGGATCGATCCCCGCTGTCGTCGTCTGCAGCAGCCCGCGGGACCGCAGGCTGACCACGGCGGCAACCGCGAGCGCAATCACGAAGGCCTCCACGGTGATGCGCCTGGCGAGGTCGCGCCGCTGCCGCTCGAGGCGTTCCCGACGCTGCACAGAGGAGGTGCGCCTGACCCGAGAACGGGCGATGAGAGCGGATGCCTGCACCGGCGCCGCAAGCGCCTGGGCGACGATCACGCTCGCCAGCACTATCGGCTGCGCCACCGGACCCGGGGCGACGATGGCCGCCACCGCGAGCCCCAGCGCGACCGCAACGGCACAGGCCAGCACGGATTCGACGATGAAGCGCGCGACGATCGCCGACGCGGCCGCTCCCCTGGATCGCTGCAGGTCGATCTCGCCCGCGCGCCGGGAGACCAGCAGTCTCGACAGCAGGATGAGCACGGCCAGCGAGACCCCGAGTATCCCCACCAGCACCACGGAGATCTGGGAGGTGGCAGCCCTCGCCTGGCTCGCATAGCCAACCAGGGCATTCGCGAACGGGGAGTTGACGTCCAGCGTCGCGTTCGACGCGGCCACGAGCGTCGAACTGTTGGCGACCAGTGCTTCGATCGCCGAGCTGACGGCCTCAACGGAGTCCCCCGTGAAGGCGGCGGGATCGAGCCGCACCCGCACGGTTCCGTCAAAGGGAGTGAGATAGAAGCCGGCAGCCGCGTTGATCCCATTCGGTTGCGCGAGAACGATGACTTCCGTGGACGGGAAGGCGGGCGTGGAGCCCGCGTGCGGGTTCCAGACGGCCGGCAGATCGCTCCACACCGACGGATTCGCGTGGTGACCGTTCTGCGTGACGATCCCCGTCACGACGACCCGGAGCGGAGGTGAATTGCCCGCGACGTTCGGGATCGGCACGGTCACGACACTGCCGACGTCGAGCGAGCTGGCCTTGGCCGCCTGCTCCGACAGCACGACTCCGATGGGATCACCGCTCGGAACCTCGCTCGTGGGCGGGAATGTGCCCTTGACGATCGACAGCTCGCCGAGATTCTGCGGGTTCAGCATCGCCATGCGGAACTTCACACCGCTCGCGGTCAGGCGCGGCTCGGCGTCGTGCGCGATGAGGCTCGCCTGCGGCCCGAGCACGGTGACGACGTGACCGGCGGTCACCTGACGAATTGCGCGAGGCAGTCTCTCAATGGCGTCGCTGGCGATCCCGGCGAAATCGCTCGGATAGACGATGCGGAACTGGTCGGACGGCCGCTGGACGCCGACGAGGCTGTGGATGTGGATGTCCGCCAGGCTTCCCGCCGTGGCGACCGCTTCTCGCGCACCGGCGTCGACCGTGCCCGTCAGCAGTCGCGGGCCCGCGAGCGCGAGCACGATCGTGATCGCGGCGAGCAGCGTCCACGCCACGAGCAGCGGCGCATCCCTTCGTGCCCGACGCCACAGCAGGGTGGGTCCGAGGGCGACCGCGGAGCGCAGCCTCGTGGCGAGGCGCGCTGCTGCGCTGTCGGCGCGCGTCATTCGTTCGCTCCCCGGAGGATCTGGGCCGGATCGGCCGTCTTCTGCGAGCCCGCGATGCTCGCGACGATCACCACGAGCGCAGCGACGACCACGCCGATGAGCGCAAGCACCTGCAGCCACGGGATGACGACGAGCACGGAGGGCACCGTCGGTGTCCCGTCAGGCGAGACCGTGATCACGGGGCCGACGAGCCATCCGACCACCACGCCGAGCGCGACTCCGAAGGCGGTGCCGAGCGCGCACAACATGAGCGACTCCGCTCCGATCAGGGTCACGAGCATCCGCCGTGAGAGTCCGACGGCACGCAGCTGGGCGAACTCGGTGTGCCTGGATCTCATCCCGGCGGCCGTGTGCATCGCGAAGCCGATCGCGGCCAGCAGTGCGGCACCGAGAATGGTGAGCCAGAGTGCCGCCTGCGCGGAGACCCGCATCGGATCCTGCTGCAGGGTGAGCGCGATCGCTTCGCTGCTCTGGGCGGCCGCCACGCCCACGCGCTGGGGGTGGGCATCCAGGTACGCCTGTCCGTGACCGGCGGGCACGTCGACCCACCACTCGTCGACGACGGGATCAGAGATGCCTTCCTGCAGAAGTGCGCGCGCGAGCGACTGCTGGTCGACGACAATCGTGTCTGCCTGGCTCGGGTCGAGGCCACCGTTGTCCGCCGCGAGATGCACGGTGCTCCGACTGCCCGGGATGAGCGGCGTCGTGCCCTCGACGATGATGCCGAATTGCCCGTCAGGCATGACCACGGTGAGTGGCACCCCCCGCTTCACGCCCATGTGCTTCGCGAGGCCTGCCGACATGACCGCGGGCATGTACCCCTCCGGGTTCCAGCCGGTGAGAACGAACTGCACGGCCTTCGCATTGACCGTCACCGGCACGATCACGCCGAGCCTGAGCTGCCAGCCCTGCGGAACGTTGATTGTCGACGGGTCATCGGCGAACGGGTCGGAGCTGTGTCCGTACCATTTCTGGTCGCTGCCGAGTTTCAACGGCACCGAGGGCAGCGCGGCATCCTCCGCCGCGTCGATCGGTGACGCCTCGAGCGAGACGAGCCCCTTGACGAGGATGTTCACGGGCGTGTTGTCGCCTCCGCCGTGCGGCCAGAGCGCGTCCGGATCCGTCACCATGAAGTCCGACTGCAGTCCGACGAAACTCAGCGGGACCGCGATCGTCGCGCCCTTCGGCAGCGTCGGGAAGGTCGCCTCAACCCGGTGTTCGCGCCCGTCGACCGGAACGAAGCCGAGGTCGACCGTGCTGAGCAGGCCGTGGGAATCCTGCAGGATCGCGTGCATGCGCGCGGAGACCCCGGGGATGGTGTAGTCGGCGTTTCCGATCTGGATCGTGGCGGCGAGGCCGACGGCGTCCCCGGCCAGCGGCACCGCCGTCGCAGTGTCCTTCGGCGGCGTGACGACGCTGCGAATCTTCGCACCGCCCTCGGTCACGAGCCTGCCGCGGTCGAGGTAGCCACGCGCCGTGGAACTGAGCCCCAGCACGAGCGCGTTCGTTCCCGTCAGGGCGTCGCCCACGGCATCCGTGATCACCGGGCCGGAGGCGGCCACCGTTCCAAGACGACGGATGGCCGGCTGCGGCGTGCCGATTGCCCCGGCAGAGAGCACCCCCGCCTCCGCGCCACCCAGATGGTCATCCGCCGGCACACGCACGGGCGCCCCGACGGTGAAGTCGGCCTGGTCCACCTGGGACTGCCGCCAGGTGGCGAGGAAGGTCTCCCCGAAGGTGCCCACGGCGAGCGCGAGGGTGAGAAGCAGCACGGATGCGGTGAGCCGCCTCGGCCTCCGCGCGATCTCCCAGATCGTGAGCGCGCCCAGCGCGGCCCTCGAGCGCTGCCCCACCCGCCCGAGCAGCCGCGATACCAGCGGGATCAGCCGAACGGCGAGCAGCGCACCGGCGAGCACCATGATCGCGGGCCCGATGACCAGGATCGGGTCGACCGAGAGAGACGCCGTGTAGTTCACCGGCGAGCGGTAGACCAGCAGCTGCCAGAAGACGATGACGGCCACGACGACGAGTGCCAGGTCGAACCCCGAGCGCATCATGCCGGAGGCACGAGACTGGCGATGCCTGCTCGGGTCGTCGGCGAGGAACCTCTTCCCGCGCCGCATCATGGGTGCAACCAGGATCACGACGAAGAGAATGGCGACTCCGGCGGCGACCGCCCAGACGAGCGGTGGCAGGCCGACATCCGCCGTCATCCCCGCGGCGACCATCGGTGGCTGCGCCGCGAGCACACGATACACGAGACCCGCCAGCGGGGGACTCACCATGGCGGCGATCACACCGATGCCGAGCGCTTCGAACACCGCGAGGCCCAGGAGCTGGCCGTCAGAAGCCCCCCTCGCGTGCATCGACTGGCGCTCGTCCGCTCGCGCCTCATTCGACAGCCGACCGGCCTGACCGAGCGTGACCAGCGCGAGCCCGAGCAGCAGCAGGCTCACGACCACGACGGTCGAGCGCATGACGATCAGTGCGGACGCGATCTCACTCGCGCCGTCGCCCAGGGTGCTCGAGTACACGACGCTCGAGGCCACGAGCCCGATGTTCTGCCTCACGGTGTCGTTCGCGTCCTTCAGCCGGTCGACGAGCGGGGCAAGCTGGGAGACCGTGATCCGGTCGAAGTCCGGGGCGTAGCGGATGTCGAGCGAGCGCACCGGAAGCGCGGCGGTCGCGAGCACACCCGGCGCCACCACGACCGGGCCGAACGCGTTCGTCGGCGAGTAGGTGGAGACATCCGGTGTGGCGAATCCGGCGATGTATCCCGCACCGTCCAGCGCGTCGCGAGCCCAGTACGCGCCCTTCGGCTGGATCGCCGTGTAGATGCCCACGACCTTCGCCGTGGTCACGATGGTTCCTGAGGTCGTGGCGAATTCACTGCCGACCGCGAGCCCGAAGGCCTTCGCCGCCGACGTCGGGATGGCGACGGGGACGCGCGTCGACGAGTCGCCGGCGGAGGGCCAGTCCCCGGTCTCGAGCCTCGCGTGCGAGGTGATGGCATCCAGCTCGCCGAAGTAGCCCAGCGCCGGAACCGCGCCGCTCAGCTGCGGAACGGTGAGGAACTCCGAGCTGGCGATGACGCTCACGGAGGATGTCGCCGCGTCCCCGAGCACGCGATCGACCGCCTTGTCCGCGAGCGCCGTCACCTTCGTGGTGGCGATCTGCGGTCGGAACATCCGGATGTCGATCACGGACTGCTCTGCGGGCAGCTTGTGGAACGCGGCCCTCACGCCACCCTGCTCGGTGGCGAACATGAGGAGGCCGACCGAGGTGACGAGGGTGCAGGCGATGATTGCGATGACCGTCACGACCGTGAGGAGTCGCCAGTTGCCGCGCACTCGACGCGCGGTGAGACTCAGGAGCCACAGGGGCAGGGTGCCGCGCGTCATCCCTTGCTGTCGCAGACGTACGCGCTCATAGACCTACAGTGTCCCGGTTTCTGCCGGACGGCGGCCCGCCCGCTCGGGCAATACTAGCGACACGCACGCGGCCGAGCGCCACCCTCAGATGGCGGCCTGGATGGCGGTGATCGCGACGGTGTTCACGATGTCCTGCACTAGCGCCCCGCGGGAGAGGTCGTTGATCGGCTTGTTCAGGCCCTGCAGCACCGGCCCGATCGCCACGGCGCCAGCGCTGCGCTGCACCGCCTTGTAGGTGTTGTTGCCGGTGTTCAGGTCGGGGAAGATGAACACGGTTGCGCGGCCCGCGACCACGGAGTCCGGCATCTTCGACCGGGCGACGGATGCGTCCACGGCGGCGTCGTACTGGATCGGCCCCTCCACGAGAAGGTCTGGCCTGCGCGCGCGCACGAGCTCCGTCGCGGTGCGCACCTTGTCGACGTCCGCGCCGGAGCCGGACGCCCCGGTCGAGTACGAGAGCATCGCGATGCGCTGGTCGATGTCGAACTGGGCCGCCGTGGACGCGGAGGAGATCGCGATGTCCGCCAGCTGCTCGGCGTTCGGGTCGGGGTTGACGGCGCAGTCGCCGTAGACCAGGACACGATCCTCGAGGCACATGAGGAACACGCTCGAGACGACCGAGACATCCGGCTTCGTCTTGATGATCTCGAAGCCGGGGCGAATGGTGTGCGCCGTCGTGTGCTGGGCGCCGGAGACCATGCCGTCCGCGAGGCCCAGGTGCACCATCATCGTGCCGAAGTACGACACGTCGATCATGGTGTCGCGCGCCAGCTCGACCGTGATGCCCTTGTGCGCGCGCAGCCGCGCGTATTCCACCGCGAACTTCTCCCGCAACTCCGGATCGAGCGGGTTCAGGATGTCCGCGGCCGCGATGTCGAGACCGAGCCCAGCCGCGCGCTGGCGGATCTCCGTCTCGTCACCCAGGATCGTGAGCCTGGCAACCTGCCTGCGCAGCAGCGTGCTCGCTGCGCGCAGGATGCGGTCATCCGTGCCCTCCGGCAGCACGATGTGCCGCTGGTTCGAGCGCGCGCGGTCGAGCAGGTCGTACTCGAACATGAGCGGGGTGACCACGTCGGAGCGGCTCACCTCGAGCCTCTCGAGCAGCAGTTCGCCGTCGACGTGCTGCTCGAACAGGGCGAGCGCCGTGTCGAACTTGCGCGGGGAATCCGCAGCGAGCCGCCCGCGCGCCTTGGTCACGACGCGCGCGGTGTCGTAGGTGCCGAGGGAGGTGCGGATGATGGGCACGGTCGACCCGAGCCCGTCGATGAGCGACTCGATCTGCGGCAGCAGGTCGAATCCGCCGTTGAGGATGATGCCCGCGATCGACGGGAAGGTGTCGGCCGCGTGAGCCATGAGCAGCGAGAGCAGAACGTCGGATCGGTCGCCCGCGACGATCACGACACCGCCCTCGATGAGTCTGGTGAGCACGTTCTCCATCGACATGCCCGCGATGACGACCCCGAGAGACTCCCGCTGCAGGAGCGCGGGATCCCCCTTGATGAGGGTGCCGTCGCAGGCCTCCATGAGCGAGGCGACGCTCGGCGCGATGAGGAACGGGTCTTCGGGGATCGCCCACACGGGGATCGGCTCGCCGCCGGCCGCGCCACGGTGGCCGTCGCGGTCGTGCACGGACGCTGCGCTCAGCGCCTCGACGATCTCGTCGAGTTTGCCCGGCTCCGCACGGTTCGCGACCACGCCGACCACGCGGGCGTGAGCGGCGTCCAGCTCCTGCATTGCGAGACCGAAGACCTGCCGTAGTTCGTCCGCGCTGCGATTGCCCGTCTCATCCGATTGCCCGCCGAGCACGAGAAGCACGGGAGCACCGAGGTTGGCCGCGATGCGCGCGTTGTACGACAACTCGGTCGGACTGCCGACGTCGGTGTAGTCGGAGCCGAGGATGACGACGGCCCCGCACTGCCGCTCGACCGCCTTGAAGCGTTCCACGATGCGGGAGAGGGCGGCATCCGGATCGGCGTGTACCTCTTCGTAGCTGACGCCGACGCACTCCTCGTAGTCGAGGCCGACGCCGTCATGTCCGAGCAGCAGTTCGAGCACGTAGTCGCGTTCGGCGCTGGAGCGCGCGACGGGGCGGAAGACGCCCACTCGTTCGATCTCGTGACTGAGGGTGTCGAGCACGCCGAGGGCGATCGTCGACTTGCCCGCGTGACCTTCCACTGAGGTGATGTAGATGCTTCTGGCCACGCTCCCAGCCTACGTCGCCGGTGTCCCACTTGGGGGTCACCGGAGATCGCCCCGAAGGCTCCGCCCATAGAGGCCCACCACGCCCCCCTTCGGCGCGATCTCCGGCGACCTGAGCAGCCTGCATGAAAAGAAGGCCGTGGTGCAGCTGGGGCTTAACGGCGAGGACCCCTCGCGCACCCGCCAGAGCCCGGTTACCCTTGCTACGTTTCCGTCCTGGGGGAGTTGGCCTGGATGGCGCCACGCGAGGAGCCTCACCTAGTTTACCGGACATCCGCCGTGACTTGCGTGCCGCATCCCTTCGGCCTCCGCAGGTAGCTAACGACGGATGAATTGCGACACGCCGGGCAAAACGACCCGCCTACGCGGCGTGTCGCCCAAATATCCGTCATTAGCTACGCGCCGGGGTGCGGATGGACGACGAGTCGACATTCCGGCCGGTCGAGTAGGCCGCAACGAAGGAGCAGCCGTATCGAGACCGGAACGTGGTGCAGGACCATAGAAGAAACCGTTGCCCGTGAGGTCTCGATACGCGAGCTCGTACCTCGCGCGCCACTCGACCAGCCTTAATAAGCCGTCGTCGGGGATCGCGTCGAACGCGCAAACCCAGCCGAGGGCGAGGGGTGTCGGGTTTCTCGCGAGTTATGAAGGGTTCTGACGGCCACGCTTTTCGGCCGTCGAGAGCTACCGTCGTCGGGGATCGCGCCGAAGGCGGGGGCGTGGTGGGCCTCTATGGGCGGAGCCTTCGGGGCGATCTCCGACGACCCCGCCGCCACTACTGCGTGACGCGGATGATGCCGGACGCACCCTTCTCGGCATCCGACATGATGTGGCTGACGAAGCTGTAGTCGCCGGGCTCGTCGAAGGTGAGTTCCACAAAACCGCCCTGGGCGGGCTGGAGGGCGAGCGCTTGGGATCCTCCCGTGCCGGTGCTTCCGCCGCCCCGCAAGAGGTAGTCACCCTCGAAGAACACGGTGTCGAACTGCCCGCCTACGACATGGAACGAACTCGGCCGATTGGGTCCGGCATCCAGAACCCAGATGCGCACCCGGTCGCCCGCCTTCACGGTGAGCGGCGCGTAGCGGTACTGGTCGGCGTAACCATTGAACGTGACCAGGTCGGGTATCTCGGTCTTGACCCTGGAGTAGTCGGCGATCGCCTTCTGGGCACCGAGGTAATACTCGCCCTGCACGAGCACGAATTCCTTGTCGACCGGGTCAAGGCCGGGCGGGTCGATGATGACGACGCCGTACATGCCGTTGGCGATGTGCAGTGACATGGGCATCGTCGCGCAGTGGTACAGCCAGATGCCCGAGCGCGTCGCGGTGAAGCGATACTCGAGCGACTGGCCTGGCGCTATGTCTCGCATGGGTTTGTCTGGCGACAGGGCCCCGGCGTGGAAGTCGATGGAGTGACTCATGCTTCCGTCGTTGACCAGGGTGATGTCGAACACGTCGCCGACCTTGCCGTGCAGCACGGGCCCCGGTGCGGTGCCGTTGTAGGTCCACAGCTTCTGGGTGATGCCCGGGGCGACCGCGCGCTGGATCTCCGAGACCGTGAGCGTGAGCTTGTGCACTGTCGCGGATGGCGCAGGCGGCAGCGTCGCATCCCTCGCCTCGAATCCCGGTCCCGGCTTCTTCGCCAGGTCGATGTCTTTGGCGGCGGACGGTCCGTCCGCTGTTCCGGTCATCCCGGGCATGTTCGCCATGTCGTGGCTGCCGGAGTGGCCGGCCGAGTCGCCCACCGAGTCCCCGCCCTTCGACGCGTCGGCCGAGTTCGACCCTCCGGTCGCGACGATCTTCATGACCATGCCCATGAGGCGATGGCCGGCGACGGAGCACCATCCGTCGATGTCGCTCCCGATGACCCCGGCGTCGACCGTCGCGCTCCTGCCCGGTGCCAGTCGGCCAGAGGTGACACCCGTCGCGAGCGTGAGGTCGTGGATCTGGTCGTCGATGTTCTTGAGCTTGATCACGAGCTTGTTGCCGACGGGCACCTCGACGGTGCTCGGCGAGAAGCGCATGTTTTTCATGGTCATGCTCACCGTGGTCGTCTGGCCGGTCGCGGCGGCCCCGCCGGAGGGCACGCCTACGGAGAGGCCGGTGGCCGCGGGGTCGAGGGTGACTCCGACGGTCATGGCGAGGATGAGCGCGCCGGCGGCCACCACCAGGGAGCCGCTGTGGCGCGCGGGGGCGACCGGGGCATCCGACCGCTGCATCGCATCCGCACCGCTCGGCGCCTTGCGCGAAGCGACGACCGCGCGCACGGCCAGCGGCAGGAAGCTCAGGAGCACGCCGAAGACGAGGAGCGACATGACGACGCGCACGAAGCTCGAGGTGGGCAGCAGGTAGATCACGATGCCGAGGTTCAGCACGACGGCGCGGAACATGCCGCCTCGGTTCAGTTCGAGCGCCGAGCGCCTGGCCGCCTCTGGGCCGCCCCCGAGCACGACGGGCAGCAGGTAGCTGAGCGCGCCGAGCAGGATCTGCGCGGCGAAGCCAACCGCGAACGGCCCGACCAGCCAGGCCAAGCGATCGCCCGCATCCGCCCAGTTCGAGGCCGTGGCAACGAGGATGCCGAGCGCGAGCGAACACGCGACGAACCAGCCGAGTGCGGCAGCGAGGCTCCACGCTGCGAAGCTCGAGCGGGTGGCCCTGCGCGCCTGCGCGACCGCCTCGACGAGCACGATCACGATCCCGGCGACGTAGAGGACCATGGCCGCGACGACCCCGATGCGCAGGTCGGCGAGCACGAACAGGCCGAACAACAGAACACCGCCGCACAGGAGCACGAGCGCGCTCCTGGCTGTGCCGCTGGCCGCGTCGGATGCCCGGGTGCCGAGCACGGTCGGCCAGAGCAGGATGAACGTGCCCACCACGGTGAGCCCCACCCAGCCGAGCAGGTTGAAGGCGATGTGCGCGGGGAACAGCCGGTCGTGCAGGCTGTCGGGCAGCCCGGCACGTGCCATGATGATGCCGAGCGTGACCCCGATCGCGAGGAACACGGCCCCGGCGATGTAGAACCGCACGAGAGAAGCGAACCTCGCGGGGAGCCTGCCCCGCATCTGCAGGCCGAGGATCGTCGCGTGGACGAGCGCGACCACGCCGACGAGGATGCCACCGACGAGCACGAGAGGCCACCATCCGCTGACGATGCCCGCGACCACGAGGCTCGCGCCGATCGTGTGCCCGACCAGCCGCATCCCGTGCGAGACGCGCCCGCCCGGCGCCGGTCTGCGCAGGAGCGAGTCGGCGAAGTGCTGGCTCCAGACCAGGATTGCGGTGCTGATGGCACCGAGCAGCAGCAGATGCACCATGAGCCAGGTGCCCGACGGCACGAAGCGATGCACGATGACGATGACGCCCGCGGCGACAAGCCACAGCGCAACGAGTCCGTTCATCAGCAGGTACCAGCGCCTGCGAGACAGGGTTCCGCTCACTGTGCGGGCCCCTCAGGGGTCGCTGGTTCAGGAGTCGCGGTCTTCGGCGCGTTTGGGGTCTTCGGCGCAGCGCTCGGCTGGCGCTTGAGCGGGTTCTTCTTCGGCGGCCCGAGAATCACCGAGGTCACGGCGAGCACGACGAACAACAACAGCGCGGTCTCGTTGAGCGCGCCGCCCCACTGCACCGCCACCGGCAACTCGCGCACATCCCCGACCACCCGCAGGACGAGCGAGACGTGCAGCAAGAGCACCGGGATTCCGAGGAACGGGCGGTACGGCAGCGGTTTGCGCAGCACGGCGGGCAGGATGACCGGAGCGTGCGCCATGATCATCGAGATCACGAAGCCGAGGAACACCGAGTGCACCACGGCGTCATACGCCCATCCGGAATCCACCCGTCCCATGAACAGCCAGATCCCGGCCGCGACCACGAGCCAGATGTAGCCGCTCAGCAGGCATGCCGCCATGTACCGCGGCAAGCCGGTCGAGCGCACGAGTCTCGTGGCGACATCGAAGCGGAACAGCCACGCCACAAGCGCGATGAGCGAAAGCGACAGCAGCGGATACGCGACGGCCGGCCAGAGCGGGCTGAGAGCGGCGGATGCCGCGAGCGCGATCGCGACGCCGAGTCCCAGCCGCTCGACACCGATCGTCACGAGCGGGGAGATGCGCGCGAGCTCCAGCCGCTCCCCCGCGATCGTGAGCACGAGGAACGACACCATGCCGGGAACGAGGGATGCGACGGCCGTGCCGCTGAGCCACAGCACGGTCGCCGAGAGTCCGGAGAGCGCGCCGAGCACCTGGATGGCCGTGGCCGCCGCAGCCTGTCGCCGCCAGACCACGAAATAGATGCCCAGCAGCGCGGCCATCCCCACAACAAGCATCGCCTTGCCCGTTTCGACCGGCAGCGGCGAGAGCATCACGAGGCTTCCGAGCCCCAGCAACCCCGGAGCGGCGAACCCCCACCACCGCCTCGCGGCCACCGCACGCTCGAGCACGATGAAGGTTCCGACGAAGCCGAACACCATGAGCGGGGCATGCAGCTGCGGAAGTCGGTCGAGGGTGAGTGGTGCGTGCAGGCCCAGGAGCAGCAGCGCTGCATCGAGACCCATGAGCAGCGCGAGCCCGCCCGGAATGAGAAACGCCAGTCGGACGAGGGAGCGGTCGAGAACTGGTCTGGTGGACGAGGACGCGCCAAAGGCGCTGCCCGTCGACCGCACGGGAGAGGTCACTCTTCGATCGTACTGCCGAGGCTGAAACGAGCGCTGTGGTCATCCCGTATGCTTTACGTTGGTCGTCGTCGCGGATGCGGCAACAACCACCCAGGAGAATTCGCCTAGTGGCCTATGGCGCACGCTTGGAAAGCGTGTTGGGTGCAAGCCCTCGGGGGTTCGAATCCCCCATTCTCCGCCAAGGCTCAGAAGCGTGTTGGGTGCAAGAAGTCCAACCGGGGGTTCGAATCCCCTCTTCTCCGCCACCGCACTATCGTCAGCACAACGGCTGGGGGAACGCATGGCACGCAGGCACGATCATCAGAACTACGCCGTGCGTGTCAGCCCTCGCAGCTCTCTTGTGCGCACGGGAGTGCTGTCCTATGTGCTGCTCTCGCTGCCGCTGTTCGGCGCACTCTATTTCCTCGGTGCACCCAGGGGAACCTGGCCGATCGCGCTTCTCGTGCACGTGATCACCATCGTCGGAGCCCTCGCGAGCTACAACATTTATCGCAGGATCTTCATCGGAGTCACGCAGACCGAGGTGCACGAGCGCAGCGTGCTGGGCGGCACCACCGTCACACCACTGAAGCAGATCCGCTCTGCCTCACTCGTGTCCACCTATCGAAGTGCGTCGACCGAAACGACCGAACAGCTCATCCTGTGCGACGAGCACAAGCAGCGCCTGGTGCGGATGCGCGGGGCGTTCTGGACGACCTCCTCGATGCGCGAGGTCGCCGCGGCCACCCGCGTACCGCTGGAGGAGTCGACGGACCCCATCACCGCGCAGGTGTTCTTTCAGGAGTACCCGGGGAGCGCGTACTGGTTCGAGAATCGGCCCGTGATCACCGGGATCGCCATTGTGGTGACCCTCGGTGCGATGCTCGGACTCGTGCTCGGCCTCATGGCGCTCATGGGCATCCCCACGGGCAATCCACTCTGACGATCACGCCGCCACAGGCCTCAGGAACGCGGCGGCGCCGTTGATTCTCGCTGCACGAGAAGCGGCGCATCCACCGTCTCCTCCTGTACGGCGTGACTCTTGTCGATCGTCGTGAGCAACCGGTTCATGAGGGTGCGACCCTGTTGTTCGTAGTTGATGCGCACGGTCGTCAGCGGAGGCTGGAAGTACGCGGACTCCGGGGTGTCGTCGAAACCCGTCACGCTCATGTCCTCCGGCACGGAGACGCCGCGCTGGGCAAGCGCTCTCAGCATACCGAGCGCCATCTGGTCGTTGGCGGCAACCACTGCGGTCACCCCCGCATCCAGCGGGAGTTCCATGCCCGCTCGGAACCCGGACGCCGATGACCAGCTGCCCTCGATCGTTCCGGCCGAGACGAGCCCGTGCTCCGCAAGCGCGGCGTTGTATGCAGCCACGCGGTTACGTGACGCCCACCACTCGAGCGGGCCGGATACATAGAACAGCTTTCGATGCCCGAGCGCGACGAGGTGATCCACGATCTGGTGCATGCCGGAGTCGCTGACGCTCGTGTGGGTCGCGGCGGCGGCCAGGTCGACATCCGTCTCCATCAGCATGGGCACGGAGAAGTCGGCGCGCTGGATGCGGTCCGAGAGCAGGTCCATCGGCGCGAACGCGACGATGCCCGCGAGATCCTGCGTGCGCAGCACACTGAGTGCCTGCTCCACCGCGGTGTCGTCCCGGGGGTCGAGGGTGACGATGTCGAGAAGGTAGCCGGCGTGCCTCGCGGCGTCGCTCGCGCCCTGGATCGTCTTGCTCGGGCCCACCTCGAGCAACTCGTAGACGAGGGCACCGATGCGCTGTGAACGGCTGGTCGCGAGCGAGCGAGCGGCGAGGTTCGGCCGGTATTCGAGTTCGTCGAGCGCGGCCTGAACCTTCGCCCTCGTGGCCGGCCGGATGCCCTCATAACCCTGCAGCAGACGGGAGACGGTCTGGTGTGACACGCCCGCGCGGCGCGCCACGTCGTAGATCGTTGCTGGCCGTTCCGCGGGGCGTTCGGAGGCGCGCGAGGGCAGGGTCATGACTGCTCCCCCTCATCTCTCCTCGCGTACCACCAGACGGCGATAGTTAAGGTTACGTCGCTACACGGCCGATCACTGCGCTATCGGTCGCGCCACTCCGTTCGATGCACTGACCGTAGCCCCACCGGGCACCCGCGCGAACCAGGAGCCGGAATAGCCGGAGCTGACCCGCACATCGGCGCCGTCACGCTCGACGCGGAACTCGGCGGTCTCCCCGGTCGGGGTGGTCACCGTGATGGTGCGCGGCTCATCCCTCGACGAGGGATAGACCTCGATCGTGATTCCATCGAGATAGTCGTAGTCCGGGCGGTCGCTCCTGGCGCCGATCGGCAGCACAGCAGCGTCGCGTACATAGAGCGGAAGGGTGTCGTAGCCGTGCTGCTCGCTGCGCCATCCCGGGCCGGTCACGCGATCGCCGGTGAAGTAGTTCGTCCAGGTGCCCGCGGGCAGGTAGAACTCGGCGACACCGTCGGCACTGAACACGGGGGCGACCAGAAGCTCGCCGCCCAGCATGTACTGGCGGTCCAGGTATCCGGTGGCCGGATCATCCGCGAACTCGAGCTGCATCGGCCGCAGCACCGGGGTGCCGACGCGGGATGCCTCGAGCCCGGCCGCGTAGATATACGGCATGAGCGAGAGCTTGAGCTTCGTGAACCGGCGGGTCACCGCGACGGCGCTCTGGTCGCTCGTGTCTTCGGTGCCGTCGGGCAGAACGTCGAAGGCCCACGGCACCCGGTAGGAGTCCGAGCCGTGGAAGCGGCTGTGGCTCGACAGCAGGCCGAAGGCCGTCCAACGCTTGAAGACCCCGGCATCCGGCGTTCCCTCGAAGCCGCCGATGTCGTGGCTCCAGAATCCGAACCCGCTGAGCGCGAGCGATAGCCCACCGCGCAGTGTCTCTGCCATGGACTCGAAGCTCGAGGTGGAGTCTCCACCCCAGTGCACGGGCAGGCTCTGGCCGCCCGCGGTCGCCGAGCGCGCGAAGAGCACCGCGTCGCCCGTGCCGCGCTTCTCCTCGAGCACGTCGAAGACCACGCGGTTGTAGAGCTGCGTGTAGTAGTTGTGCATGCGCTCGGGGTTCGAGCCGTCGAAGTAGTCCACCTCGAGCGGGATGCGCTCTCCGAAGTCTGTCTTGAAGGCGTCGACGCCCTGGTCGAGCAGTACCCGCAGCTTGTCCTGGTACCAGGCGGCGGCATCCGGGTTGGTGAAGTCGACGAGCGCCATGCCCGCCTGCCAGAGGTCCCACTGCCAGACGTCGCCGTTCGTGCGCTTCACGAGGTAGCCCGCGGCCTTCGCCTCGGCGAACAACGGCGAGCGCTGGGCGATGTACGGGTTGATCCACACGCAGACGTGCAGGTTCTTCTCGTGCAGCCTGGCGAGCATCCCCTCCGGATCGGGGAAGGTGCGGGAGTCCCACTCGAAGTCGGTCCAGTTGAACTCGCGCATCCAGAAGCAGTCGAAGTGGAAGACGCTGAGCGGCAGGTCGCGCTCGGCCATCCCGTCGATGAAGCCGCCCACCGTCTTCTCGTCGTAGCTCGTGGTGAAACTCGTCGAGAGCCACAGCCCGTAGGACCACGCAGGAACGGATGCCGGACGCCCGGTGAGCGCCGTGTACCGTTCCAGGATCTGCTTGGGGTTCTTCCCCGCGATGACGAAGTATTCGAGGGACTCGCCCGCCACCGAGAACTGCACCCGCTCGACCGCCTCGGAGCCGACCTCGTAGGAGACGTGGCCGGGGTGGTTGACGAAGACGCCGTAGCCGCGGTTGCTCAGATAGAACGGCACGTTCTTGTAGGCCTGCTCGCTCGAGGTGCCGCCGTCGGCGTTCCAGATGTCGACGGATTGCCCGTTCTTCACGAGCGGCCCGAAGCGCTCGCCGAGACCGTAGATGAGCTCGCCGACCCCGAGCGAGAGCTGCTGGTGCACATAGGCATCGTGCAGCGTGGCCGAGGTGCCCGCGCGCGCGTTGCCGATCGGAGCGCCGTCGACCTGGGCATCCGCAGACAACTGCAGGTAGCCGATCGACTTGTGCCCGCCGGAGGTGAGCACGCGGTCGCCGGTGCTGAAGCTCAGGTTCCAGGGGGCACCGGCCGAGATGGTGGCCGTGATGTCACCGCTCACGAGCGTTCCGCCCGCCTCGGTCACGGTCGCGACGCCGTGCCCGTCCTCCGCGCCGACGAGCTCGAAGCCGAGCTGGTCCTTTCCGCCCTGGAAGTGCTCGAGCTTCACGCCGATGATGCCCGGGAGCGGAGAACTGAGGGTCACGGTGACGACCGGCTGGTTGAGCGTGTCCCCGCGGGACGCGATGACCTTGGTCGGGGCGGTCACGACGAGAGAGTTCTGCCCTGACCAGATGTCATAGGCCTCCTGCGCGTAGAGCGCGGTCACGCCGGGGCGCAGCTGCCAGAAGCCGTCGGTGAATTTCATATGCGTGTGTCCGTAACTACTTGACCGCGCCTGCGGTGATGCCGCGGGTGAGGGTGCGCTGGAAGATGAGGAAGAAGATCAGTGTGGGGATGAGACCGAGCAGCGCGGAGGCGCTCGTGGTCGTGACATCCATCAGTCGGTCGCCCTGAAGCACGGCGATTGCCACCGGCACGGTCTGGTTGTCGTTGCTCACCAGGAAGGTCAGCGGAATGAGGAACTCGTTCCAGGTCCAGATGAAGAAGAAGATCACGAGCACAGACAGCGTCGGCCGGCTGATCGGCACGATCACGCGCCAGAGGATCTGCCAGCGCCCGGCACCATCGAGCGACGCGGCCTCGAGCAACTCCTTGGGGAAGGTGCCGTAGACCGACGACAGCAGATAGGTGCCGAACGCGCTCTGGATGACCGTGAAGATGATGATCACCGACCACACGTTGTCGTACAGTCCGACCTGCTTGAACATGTAGTACAGCGGGTAGAGCAGCGCCTCCTGCGGGATCATGTTGGCGAGCAGGAACAGGATGATGATCCAGGTGCGGCCGCGCACCCGTCCGATGCCGATGGCGAAGGCGTTCAATACCGAGATGAGCACAGCCGCGATCGCGACGACGCTGCTGATAAGGAAGCTGTTCCACAGCTTCTCCGGAAAGTTGACCCGAGTCCAGAAGTTCTCGATGCCGTGGAAGTACAGCTGCGCCGGCAAGGTGAGCGGGCCGGAGCTCGCGTAGTCGGTCGGCGACTTGAACGAGTTGATGAGGATGATCAGGAACGGCACCGCGATCAGGAATCCGATGACGATCGCGGCGGCGAGAATGAGCCAATCCGCGACGGTGCGCTTCGTCTTGCGCTTGTGTGGCACGGGCATCCGCGCAGGCTGAGCGGTCTTGCGGTCGAGGGTTGTCGTACTCATCGGGTTCCACGCTCCGAACGCTCGACGACGTTTTGCGCCTTGATGAAGATGATCACGAGAACGATGATCACGAGGGTGAGAGCGGTCGCGATCGTCGCGCCGTAGCCCACCTGCTGGTTCTGGAAGAACTCGCTGTAGGAGTAGTAGCTCGGCACGATGGTCGAGGTGCCCGGCCCGCCCCTGGTGAGGATGTAGATCGGGCCGAAGACCTTGAGTGCGGCGATCGTGCAGGTGAGGGCGACCACGAAGATCTCCGGGCGGATGATGTTGACGGTGATCGCGCGGAATCTCTGGAACCAGCCGGCGCCATCCAGTTCCGCGGCCTCGTACAGCTCGGGGTCGACGCGCTGCAGCGCCGCCATGAAGATCACCACGGGGTAGCCGAGCTGCACCCACACCATCACGAACATGATGCTGATGAGCGCCGTGTCCGGGCTGCCGAGCCAGTTGTGCTGCAGGCCGCCGAGGCCGACCGCCTTGAGCACGATGTTGAGTGCGCCGTTCTCCGGCCGGAGGATCCAGCCGATCACGATCGCAGCGACCGCGATGGGGAGAATCTGCGGCAGATAGTAGGTGGCGCGCAGGAAGCTTGCCAGCCTGCCGCCGAACTTCTTGCCGATGAGGTCGAACAGCATCGCGGCCAACAGCAGGCCGAGCAGGGTGGGCAGGATGACCATGGCCACGATCATCCAGACGCTGTTGAGGAACGAGGTCCAGAACTTCGCGTCCTGCAGCAGGTCTGTCCAGTTCTCGAGTCCGATGAACACGGGTGGCAGGATGCCTCGCCACGAGGTGAAGCTGAGGTAGATGTTCCACACCAGCGGAATCAGGATGATGATCGTGAACAGCACGAAGCCGGGGATGAGGTAGAACCAGAATCCGCCGTTGCCTCGGCCCCGCCCGCTGTGGGGCAGGAGCGAGTCATCCGGGCGCCTGGTGTCGCGGGGCTTCCTGCTGGCGCGGGCCGGCCTCACGAACGGGACGGTGGCCATTGCTGCTCCTCAGCTGTTGTCTGGTGGTGGTGAATGGATGCCGGGCAGTGCCGGGACGACGCGTCGCCGCCCCGGCCCTGCCGCATCCTGAGAGCCGGAGTCAGTGGCCCTTGGTGATGGCGTCCACGCCGGTCTGGTACTCGCCGCCCAGCTCGGAGAGAACATCCTTGCTCGACTTGGTGCCGTTGACGAGCTCCTGCAGACCGGCGTTCAGCTGGTCATAGAAGGTCGGCGTGGGCCAGTCGGGGTAGAACCCGATGCCGTCTTGGCCGGTCAGAGTGTTGAAGTTCGCAATGAGCTCCTTGCTCTTCGGATCGGTGATCGCCGAGGCATCGGCCGCGACCGGAATGCCGCCGCTGTTGCCCATCAGGTTCTGGATCTTCTTGCTCATCGTGATGTCGATGAACTTGTAGGCCAGGTCCTTGTTCTTGGAGTTGGCCGGAACGACCCAGATGTTGCCGGAGGAACCCGGAGCCATCTTCGAGCCCGGGAAGAGGAAGGTTCCCCAGTCAAAGCTTGTCGCCTGCGTGGTGAAGCGGTTGTACCACCAGCTGCCCGAGTAGAAGATCGGGTACTTGCCGCTGATCCAGCTGGTGCCGGCGTCTTCAGCCTTCAGCCCTGCGGCATCCTTGCTGATGTAGCCCTTGTCGACCCAGTCCTTGATCGTGTTGGCGGCGTACGTTAACTCGGGGCCAGTCCAGTCGACCTTGCCCTTGTAGAGCTGGTAGTCGTCGACCCAGGAGCGATCGGCCTTGCTCAGGGCGAGCTGGTAGAACAGCTGTCCGAGCGGGTACTCTGCGGCGGACTCCGCCAACGGGGTGACGCCGTTGTCCTTGAAGGTCTTCAGCGCAGCCTCGAACTCGGCGAGAGTCTTCGGCACTGCGATGTTGTACTTCTTGAACATGTCCTTGTTGTAGTAGACCTCGACGTACTCGCCGTAGTTCGGGATGCCGTACCAGTTGCCCGAGCCCATGACGCCCTTGGCGTCGTAGCGAGCGGTGGTCTGCAGCGACGGGGCAAGCTTCTTGTCCCAGCCGTAGGCCTTGACCGCGGCGTTCATGTTGCTCAGGAGTCCCTGGCTCGACAGCAGCCCCGCGGTCGCGTTGCCCTTGTTGTACTCGAGAATGTCCGGAGCGGCATTCGAGTTGAGCACCTGGCTCGCGGTGGAACGGATCTGCTCGAACGACTTGGCCTCGTACTTGACCTTGGCGCCGGTCTCGCTCTCGAATTCCTTGATGGCCTCGTTCCAGGCGATGCCCATCGCGCTGGTCGGGTCTTCGTAGTCCCAGAGTGTGAGCGTCTTGCCCTTGCCGTCCGGGTTCGTGTTGACCGTGCCAGAGTCGGCAGTGGAATTGCTGCTCGCGGAACATCCCGCAAGCAGCATCGCGCCGGTGACCAGTATGGCCGCGGCTGCGAAGTGCCTCTTTCGCATTCTGTACCTCCTTGTAAGAGGAGTGCCGCCTCGTGCAGTGCTGACAGCCACTCCGGTGCTGTGCTGGGCGGGGCGGCAGCTGTGCCGGGCCGTTCAGCAATGTTTCCGGTAACATTACCGGTAACATCCCGGCCACACAAGCTGTTTGTTGTTCAAACCGCCAATTCGCTCGCCGACCCTGCCTGGCCCTGTCCGGATCGCCCTCGGCCCCTGCGCAGGTTG
Source organism: Parafrigoribacterium humi (assembly GCF_040227205.1). NCBI lineage: Bacteria > Bacillati > Actinomycetota > Actinomycetes > Micrococcales > Microbacteriaceae > Parafrigoribacterium > Parafrigoribacterium humi. The sequence continues at coordinate 116,217 of NZ_JBELOA010000003.1, forward strand.
AAGGAAGTTTTGACGGATGGCCGAGGTCGAAGGAAGTCTGCGCAGCCACAACGCCGATCTTCCTGCACGGTGCACGCGCCAGCGCGGTCAGCTCACAGTTCTCGCCGGGTGTAGCGCGCGACAGCGATCGAGGCAGAGAACACCAGGAGCGCGATTCCCGCCGCCAGTCCGATGGCATCGATGGCTGGATTGTTCACGGTCCAACTCACGATGTCTCCCCCGACGCCCTTGAGCACACCCAGCTGGATGGCGACAACACCCGCGCCACCCACGAGCATGATCGGGATGAACATCAGGGGGCGCGCCTTCGTGAAGCCGAGAGCGAAGTAGAACGGCAGCTGCGCTGAGACGCCAATGGCGATGACCACGAACGCGCCGAGGAGCGCGGTCGCCAGGACCGGCCATCCGAACGAGTGGTGGTCGATGACGTCGCCCACCAGTGAGACGACGATACCCAGCACTGCCGCCACGATCGCGTAGAGGATGACGGTGAGGTAGCGGCCGATGACCACGTCGCGCCTGGACACGGATGCCGTGGCGTAGAGGGTGTCGAGGAGTCCGCGCTCATCGGCCTGAAACAGGTACGACACCGAGGCCACGGCCACGGCCGCGCCGACGAGCACGGGGAGTCCGCCAGCGGGTACCGCGAGGCCAAAGACAATCACGAACAGCAGCGGGAGGAGCACGCGACGCACCTGCGTCGTCGCGAAATTGATGATGTCGAACCTCGTGAATGCGGCGATCATGCCGCCACCTCCGATCCAGGCTGTGACGTCGAATGAGAGTGCTCGGCGAAGTGGACGACGATGTCATCCGTCGACGCGCCATCGATGACGACGTCGCCGCCGAACTTCGCGGTGTCGTCCACCCGGATGAGCGCCTCGTATCCGCCCTGCGCGTCGAACCGGGCTCCGATCGTCGCCGCCCGAGCGGCCGCGGGCAACGGGCCCGCGCCCCGCACGATCGCATACTGCTCGTGAAGCTCGTGCAGCATCCCGTCGAACACCACGGTGCCGGCGTTGAGCACGACGATCCAGTCCGCGAGGTCGTCGAGCTCTGAGGTGATGTGAGTGGAGAACACCGTTGTGTGCGTCGGGTCGAGCATGAACTCGCGGATGATGTCGGCGAGATCGCGGCGAGACACCGGATCGAGACCACTGGTCGGTTCATCGAGCACGAGGATCTCCGGGTCGTGGGACAGCGCGATCGCGATCGACAGCTTCACCGTCTGCCCCCGCGACAACCCGTCGACCCGGTTGCGCAGCGGAACGTCGAACCGGTCCAGCAGGTGCCGGTACTGCTGCTCGTCCCAGCGGCGATACAACTTCCCGATCCGCTTGCCGATCGTCTCGACACGCCATTCCGGTGCCGCGGCGGTGCGATCCAGCACCACGCCGATGCGGTCCTGCGCCGCGGCGCTCCCCGCGGGGTGCCCGAGGACAGTGACCTCGCCCGAGGTCGGCGCGAGCAGGCCGAGCGCGGACTTGAGGAACGTGGTCTTGCCCGCGCCATTCGGTCCGACCAGCCCGGTCACGTATCCACGCGGCACTCGGATGTCGACCTCCCTGAGTGCAAAGGAGTCGCGCCGCACCGTGAGCTGCCTGCTCACGAGAGCATCGCCCGTGGTCATCGGTTCCATTGCTGCTCCACCCTTTCCTTCACGACGTCCCGGCCAATTCGTGCGGCCCGCGCCGCGGCGACGGTCTCCTCGATGGCCCGGTCGAAGCGTTCGGTCAGGGCCGCATCCGCGAGCGTCGGATCGATGGGCTTCACCACGAAGCCCCGCCCGTGCTCGTTGGTGACGAGCCCTTCCCCGACGAGGTCGTTGTACGCGCGAGTCACCGTGATGAGGCTGACCCTCAGCTGCGCGGCGAGCTGTCGCAGCGACGGCAGCAACTCGCCCTCCGCGAGGTCTCCCCCGTGGATCGCCGCGCGGCACTGCACCTTGATCTGCTCATAGAGCGGCACACCACTGGTGCTCGACAAAATGATGTGCACGGAGTTCCTCGCCGCTCTTACTGTATATGTACACCAGTACAGTAGGTGCGCTTCGGAACTTTGTCAAAACACGGCGTCGTACACTCGCCTCAGTCGGCCTCTGCGACGATCCGCTCGACCAGGACGACCCAGAGCTTGTCCACATCCACCTCGGTCTCGTAGCGGCCTGCCAGTTCGAGGATCAGAAGGCCGTGGGCCCACGCCCAAAAACTCACCGCGGCCGTGGGGTCGGCGAAAAGCGCCCGATAGTCGAGTGCCCGCGCGTCGTAGACGTCCTGCGGGAGACTCGCGGGAAGGGGTCGCTCGTGCATGAGCCGGTAGAGCTGCGGATGCCGGAGGCCGAAGTCGCGATAGGCACGCGCCAGCATTTCCACGATCATCCTGCGCGTCGGCGATGGACCCAGCGCAGAGATGGCGCGCTTCGTCGTGTCGCCCTGCATCCGAAACCCGATCTCGATGAGCTGGGCTTCGATGTCGGCTTTTCCGTCGAACTGCTTGTAGAGCGACGGCGGCTTGACGCCCGCCGCCTTGGCCACCTCGACCAGACTGAACGCCTCGAGGCCGTTGCGCTCGAGAACGCCGAGGGCCAACTCCAGAACCTCCTCGCTGCGCACAGACTTCGCTGGGCTCATGCCTCTGGTGTCCTCTCCTCGAGCCCCCACGCCTGCCCGTACCCGCCCTCGGCCAGCGGTCGCTCCATCAGATCGAGAAAGACCTTCGCGTCGAACGCCTCCGGGCCGCACACACCTGTTCCGGCCCACGCGTCAGTGGCGAGCAGCTCCATCGCGATCACCGGGTTGAGTGCCGTCTGCCAGACGACGCACTGGCATTCGTACTCCGCCATCGTCCACTCGTTGTCGCTCACGTGATAGAGGTAGACATCGCGCGGGGTGCCATCGAGGCCCCTACCGGTCACCCACACGCCCGCGCAGGTCTTGCCGGTCATCCGCGGCCCGATAGTGGCGGGGTCGGGGAGCCCAGCCGCAACGACGTCACGGGGTGCCACCTCAACCGGGCCATTGGGCGAGCGCACCCGTAGCGGTTCCGTCTTGTCGAGGCCGAGCTGGTGCAGCGTCTTCAGGATGCCGATGAACTCGTTGCCGAGGCCGTACTTGAAGGTCACCCGCTTGGCGTCGATCCAGCGCGGCATGAGCAGCACTTCCTCGTGCTCGACGTTGACGCACTCAACCGGACCGATGCCCTCGGGGAACTCGAAGACCTCCGGCTCGCTGAACGGCTCCGTCGTGTACCAGCCGCGATCCTTCTCCCAGATCACGGGCGGGTTCAGGCACTCCTCGATCGTGGTCCAGATGCTGAAGGATGGCGCGAAGATCTCCTCTCCCGCGGCATCCCGCACGACCAGGTTGGCTCCATCGCGAACGGCGAGTTCGTCGATCTCACTGAACAGGTGGTCGGCAGCGTAGCGCGCGAACACGTCGCTGAGGCCGGGCTCGACCCCGATGCCCACGAGGGCCAGCAGGCCGGCCGTCTCCCAATCCGGGGCCTGCGCGAACTGGTCGTCACCAAGCTTCACGCCGGTCTGCTCGTGCGGATCGGTCGGATGCGGCTCCGAGAGACTCATCGCCATGTCGAGATAATTGGCGCCCGCCGCGAGCGCGCCGGCGAAGATCGTCGGCACGAACTTGGGCTCGACCGCGTTCATCACGTGGGTTGCACCGAACTCCAGGGCGACGGATGCGACGCTGTCCGGGTCGGAGGCGTCGATCTGCGCGGTCAGGAAGCGACCGTTCTGCGGGCCGTGCTTCTGCTCGATCCACGCCACGGTGCGCTCGGCACGCTCCTCGTCGTAGTCGCTCACCACCAGCACCTCGAAGAAATCGCGCCGTGCGGCGATCTTGGCGATGGCGTCGCCCACCCCACCCGCACCGACTAAGAGGATTCTCATCCCCAAACGTTAGCGGGGAATGCGCGCGCCAGCGAGTGCCCCTCTCGCCCGCGGCATCCGCCCAGTTTCTCCTCCCCTGCGTTTCGCCCAAATGAAGGAGTTGCGCGGCGTGTCGGAATGGGCGCCCCGAGAACACGGGGGTCGCGCGCCGCGGTTCCTTCATTTGGGCGAAACGCAGGGGAGCGGATGTCGGTACCCACGGACGAGCGGAGCGCGGCAACGCGCGGCATAGAGTCAGAAGATGGATTGGCTCACGTTCTTCGACGCATCATCCGGCCGCGACGTGCGACCCCTTCTCCCCCACGCACTCGAGCTGCGCCGCGACGCTGCACCCGGCGTGGCCGTCGATCTCGGCTGCGGTGACGGCACGGAGTCGCGCTATCTCGCCACCAGCGGCTGGCGCGTGCACGCCCTCGATGGGGCGAAAGGCACCGAGACAAGAGTCGTGGCGGGCCTTTCCCCCGAGGATGCCGCGCGCATCACGGCCACGCGCGTCGCGTTCGAAGACGTCGAGTCCCTGCCCGCGAACGAGCTGCTGTACGCGGGACGATCGCTGCCGTTCTGCGTCGAGCCGGAATTTCCGAGACTGTGGACGCTCATCCGCAGGTCCCTCATCACCTCCGGCCTATTCGTCGGTGACTTCTTCGGGCCGAACGACTCCTGGGTGGGGCGCCCCGGGATGAACTTCCACAGCCGCGAGGAGGTCGAATCGCTCCTCGACGGGCTCGAGATCCTCGAGCTGACCGAACACGAGGGCCCTGCGACCACCCCGTTCGGCGACAAGCACATGCACATCATCACCGTCATAGCCCGCGCCTGAACTCGCACGGTCCCCTCGGCCTCCCGATCCCGTGCTCGCTTCGCCCAAATGAAGGAGTTGCGCGGCGTGTCGGAATGGGCCGCCCCGAAAACACGGGGCTCGGATTTCGCCACTCCTTCATTTGGGCAAACACCGGGGGACACCGGGCGAACACCGGGGAACACCGGGCGCGAACCGTGAGGCGCGGAGCGGATGCGTCAACGCGCGAGAGCGGGCACCGAGCGCGGCCGCACGATGAGCCACATGACGAAGAGCGACACCACAGAGGTGCAGATCATCACACCGGCCATCGGCACGGCGGTCGTCACCCCGAACAGGCCGACGATGGGTGAGATCACTCCGGCAGAACCGAAGTTCACCGCTCCCATCACGGATGCCGCGGTCGCCGCCTCGCTGCCGTGCCCCGCGAGCGCGAGCACCTGTTGGCAGGGGAACGCAAAGCCGCAGGCGGTGATGAAGAACCAGAGCGGAATGAGGATGCCGAACAGACCAGCGCCCGCGAGGTCGAGCACAACGATGGTTATCGCCGAGACGAGCATGAGGCACACTGCACCGAACAGGATCCACTGCGGACCGATGTACTTGGCCAGCCGCGAACTGCTCTGCACTCCGATGATGATGCCGATCGAGTTGATGGCGAACAGCAGGCCGAACTCCTGGGCGGACATCCCGTAGACCTGTTGGAACAGCAGGGGCGCGACCGACAGGTAGGCGAACAGGCCGGAGAAGGTCATGCCGGCAATGATGATCGTGCCCACGTACACCCGGTCGGAGAACAGCGCCCGATAGCGCTGGCCGATCGAGTTGTGTCCCGTATCCGCACGCCGGGCCGCCGGTTGCGTCTCGACGAGGAAGAAAACGGCCGCGATCGCGACAAGCACCCCGTAGATGGTGAGGAACACGAAGATCCCTCGCCAGTCCACGATCCGCAGCAGCTGCGAGCCGATGACCGGGGCCAGCACCGGCGCGAGCCCGCTGACGAGCGCGAGTCTCGACAGCATCCGCACGAGCGGGAGCCCGCCGAACAGGTCGCGCACCATCGCCATGGCCACGACACCACCGCCGGCGGCACCGATGCCCTGCAGCACGCGGAAGATCCCGACCCAGACGACATCCGGAGCGAGCACGATGCCGAGACTCGAGCCGATGTGGAGGAGCGTCGCGGCGATGAGCGGGAGGCGGCGGCCGACCTTGTCACTCCACGGGCCGACGAAGAGCTGCCCGAGAGCGAAACCGATCGTCGTCGCGGTGAGGGTGAGCTGCACGGCGACCGCCGTCGTGCCCAACTCGGACTCCACCGCGGGGAACGCGGGGAGATAGAGGTCGACGGAGAAGGGGCCTAGTGCGGTCAGCGCCCCTAAAACGAGCACGTAAACGAGCCGCTGGCGGTTCGAGAGGGAATCGCCAGGGTGAACGACTGTTGTCAAATGGGGCTTACTCCGGAATCGTCTTGCTCTTCACCAGGGCCGCGTACCAGTGCGCGCTGTCCTTGACCGTGCGCTCGAGCGTGTCGTAGTCGACGCGAACGATGCCGAACCGCCGGGAGAAGCCGTAGCCCCACTCGAAGTTGTCGAACAGCGACCACACCTGGTAGCCACGCACATCCACGCCGCGCTGCATCGCGCGGTGTACCGCGGTGATGTGGCGACGGAGGTAGTCGGTGCGCTCGACGGGGGGGGGGGGGGGGGGGGGGGGGCGGCGGGCGGGGGGGCCCCCCCGGGGGGGGCGCCGGCCAGGG
>NZ_JBELOA010000003.1:122688-311958 GCF_040227205.1 Parafrigoribacterium humi
GCTGCGCGGGTGGTCCCGGGGTGGTGGGGCGTGGGTGTTGGGCGGGGCGGTCGCCGGGGTGGCCGGCGCCGCCCACGACGACGTCATCGAAGGCCGCACCGTTCTCGGTGACCATGAGCGGGAGGTCGGGGAACTGATCGTGCAGCTCGGTCAGCAGCGTCTCGAATCCACTGGGGGCGATGTTCCATCCCATGGCCGTGTACGGACCGGCCTGCTGCACGAACTCGACTCTGTCTGCGCCCGGCCACGAGGAGCCGGCGGCCGGCTTGTGTCCGTCCCCGGCCGAACGGTCGCTCACGCCATCCCAGATGCGCACCGTGGTCGTGGAGTAGTAGTTGACCCCGAGGAAGTCGATGGGCTGGTGGATGATCTCGAGGTCGCCCTCGCGTATGAACGACCAGTCCGTGATGCCCGCGGTGTCGTCGAACAGGTCCTGCGGGTATGCGCCGCGCAGCAGCGGCCCGGTGAACGCGCGGTTGGCGATCGCGTCGATCCGGCGCACCGCCTCGGGACCGGTGTCGCCGTCGCCCCGCAGCACGTGCAGGTTGAGCGTGATCGAGAACTCCGGGTCGTTGGTGACGACCTTGCGCAGCTCGGTGACCGCGAGCCCGTGGGCGAGGTTGAGGTGATGCACCGCGGTCAGCGCATCCGCTGCGTTCGTGCGACCGGGCGCGTGCGAGCCGGAGCCGTAGCCGAGATAGGCGGAGCACCACGGCTCGTTGAGCGTGGTCCAGGTGTGCACGCGATCGCCGAGGGCCTTGCCGATCACCGCCGCGTACTCGGCGAAGCGATACGCGGTCTCGCGGTTCGGCCAGCCGCCGGCGTCTTCGAGCGGCTGCGGCAGGTCCCAGTGGTACAGGGTCGCGATGGGCCGGATGCCGCGGGCGATCAGTCCGTCGACGAGCCGCGAGTAGAAGTCGATACCGGCCTGGTTCACCGCGCCAGAGCCGGTGGGGATGATGCGCGACCACGAGATGGAGAAGCGGTAGGCCTCGAGGCCCAGGCTCTTCATAAGGTCGAGGTCTTCCTCGAGACGGTGGTAGTGATCGTCGGCAACGTCACCGGAGGTACCGTCGGTTATGCGCCCGGGCGTATGTGCGAAGGTGTCCCAGATCGACGGACCGCGGCCATCCTCGTCCCACGCGCCCTCGACCTGATAGGCGGCCGTCGCCGAGCCGAAGATGAAGTCGCTCGGAAACACCAGCCCCGAGTCGCGATAGTCCTCGTTGCCTGCTGTCACGTGGTTCTCCTGCACTTTCGACTTGTTCAACAATATTAAGCGGCCGGGTTGGTTAATATTCCCGCAAAGGCAAGTTCGGCGGCACCGATCATGAGGATGCTGCTGCCGAGCTCCGCCCTCCTGATCTGGATCGACTCGCTGACGGCCGCCATCGCGCTTGCCCGCATCGCCGCGTCGAGTACCTCCGGCGCCACGGAATACAGCGAGCCGAGGAATCCGCCGAGCACGATGAGCTGCGGGTTGAAGATGTTCGCCGTGTTGCCGAGAGCTCGACCGAGGAAGCCGAGCTGCCTGTGCACGAGCTCGACGAGCGTGGGCGACGGGGATGCGCCCGACGCGAAGGCGGCGACCAGCGCCTCGTCGAGACGCTCTGCCTCGCTCGCGGCAAGGCCGAGCGCGTCGAGGAGTGGAGCGCGCGAGACCTCTGTCTCGAGGCATCCGCTCGATCCACAGTGGCACCGCACGCCCGCGCTGTTGACCATGGTGTGGCCGATCTCACCGGCGAAACCCGATGCTCCGCGCAGCATCTCCCCCGAGGAGATCACGCCACCGCCGATGCCGCTCGCGCCGCCGTTGAGGTAGATCAACTCCTCGACTCCGCGGCCCGCGCCGAAGACGCGCTCCGCGATTGCGCCTGCGTTGGCGTCGTTCGCCGAGTCCACCGAGAACCCCGTCGCCTCGGCGAGGAGACCGGCGAGCGGCTCGTTGGTCCAGCCGAGATGAGGGGCGACGCTCACGACGCCGTCGCTCTTGCGCACGAGGCCGGGAACCGCGAGTCCGATGCCCACGATGCGGTGGGCCTTCCCGAGTTCGGCACTGATGTCTTTGACCGCGGCGGCGACGAGATCGACAACCTCCGACACGCTCGGGATGTGCGTGGTCTCGAGCCTGCGTCGCTGCAGCACCGTGCCGCCGAGCGCGACGACCCCGACCTCGACGGCATCCAGCTCAGGGTGCACGGCGATGGCCACGCTGCGTTCGCTCGGGCGGATGATGAGGCTCGGGCGGCCGACCCGCCTGGTCTGGTCCGGCTCGCTTTCGATCACGAGATCGCGCTCGACGAGCTCGGCGACGAGTGCAGCGACGGTGGACCGATTGAGCCCCGTGTTGCGGGTGAGCCATGCGCGCGACGGTGATCCGTTCTCGTGCACGAGTCGGAGCACGGTGGAGAGATTGCGCTGCCGTACCCGGTCGAGGTTGTCGCCGTTCACCTGTCTCCTCATCGTGCCGACATCACCTTATCCGAGCCGAAAATTACCATTGCGTTCACACCGCAAAGCGATAATATGTTTTGCAAGCCAACAAACTATCACTGGCAGCGAAAAGAATGAGGAACACCATGGCACTGCAGCCGACTCGCGACGACAAATTCTCCTTTGGTCTGTGGACCATCGGATACAACGGCACCGACCCATTCGGTGGCCCGACCCGCCCGCACCTCGACGTTGTCGAGGCTGTGGAGAGACTCGCCGAGATCGGCGCATACGGCCTCACCTTCCACGACGACGACCTCTTCCCCTTCGGCTCGACGGATGCCGAGCGCCAGAAGCAGATCGACCGCCTCAAGCAGGCCCTGGCCGACACCGGCCTCATCATCCCGATGGTCACCACCAACCTGTTCAGCGCGCCCGTCTTCAAGGACGGCGGCTTCACCTCCAACGACCGCGCGGTTCGCCGCTTCGCGATGCGCAAGGCACTCCGCCAGCTCGACCTCGGCGCAGAGCTCGGCGCCAAGACCTTCGTCATGTGGGGAGGCCGCGAGGGCGCCGAGTACGACTCGGCCAAGGACCTGCAGGGTGCCCTCGAGCGCTACCGCGAGGGCGTTAACCTGTTCGCCCAGTACGTCACCGACAAGGGCTACGACATCCGCTTCGCCATCGAGCCGAAGCCGAACGAGCCGCGCGGCGACATCATGCTGCCCACCGTCGGTCACGCTCTCGCCTTCATCGAGACCCTCGAGCGCCCAGAGCTGTTCGGCGTCAACCCCGAGGTCGGCCACGAGCAGATGGCCGGACTCAACTTCGCGGCCGGAATCGCCCAGGCGCTCTACCAGGGCAAGCTGTTCCACATCGACCTCAACGGCCAGCGCGGCATCAAGTACGACCAGGACCTCGTGTTCGCCCACGGTGACCTGGCCAACGCCTTCGCCCTCGTCGACCTGCTCGAGAACGGCGGACCGGACGGCGGCCAGGCCTACACAGGTCCCCGCCACTTCGACTACAAGCCCAGCCGCACCGAAGACATCACCGGCGTCTGGGACTCGGCTCGCGCCAACATCCAGAACTACCTGCTGCTCAAGGAGCGCGCCAAGGCGTTCCGCGCGGACCCCGAGGTGCAGGAGGCTCTCGCCGCCTCGCGCGTGCCCGAGATCCAGGTGCCGACGCTCGGCACTGGTGAGGGCTACAAGGAGCTCCTGGCCGACCGCAGCGCGTTCGAGGACTTCGACGCCGACTCGTACTTCGGTGCGAAGGGCTTCGGCTTCGTGCGTCTCAACCAGCTCGCTCTCGAGCACCTGATGGGCGCCCGCTAACCACGCACACTCTGGTGAGGTCTGGCGACCGGCTCTTCGTTCCACGAACAAGCAGCCGATCGCCAGACCTCACTGGCGCATACACACCTGAATAATGAGAGTGCACGGGTGTGCACTGACTAAGAGGAGCAGCATGACGCTGGTTGCAGGAATCGACTCGTCCACCCAGAGCTGCAAGGTCGTCATCCGCGACCTCGCGAGCGGAGAGATCGTTCGCACCGGGCGGGCATCCCACCCCGCCGGCACCGAGGTCGATCCGAACGCCTGGTGGGATGCGCTGCTCGCGGCCATCGACGACGCCGGCGGTTTCAAGGGGGTCTCGGCATTCTCGGTCGCGGCCCAGCAGCACGGCATGGTCGTGCTGGATGCCGATGGCCGCGTCATCCGCCCGGCCCTGCTCTGGAACGACACCCGCTCGGCGCGGGCCGCCACAGACCTGATCGCCGAGGTCGGTGCCGAGGACTATGCCAGGCGCACGGGCCTCGTGCCCGTCGCGAGCTTCACCGCAACCAAGGTGCGCTGGCTCCGCGACAACGAGCCGGAGAATGCAGCGAGGGTCGAGGCGGTCGCCCTCCCCCACGACTGGCTGACCTGGCGCCTGCGCGGCTTCGGACCGGAGGGCGAGAGCCCCAGCGGTCCGCGCCTGGAGGAGCTCGTGACCGACCGCTCCGACGCGAGCGGCACCGGCTACTGGAGCCCGACGACGGGGCGCTACGACCGTGAGCTGTTCGAGCTCGCTCTCGGACATCCGGCCATGCTCCCTCGCGTCATGAAGCCGGGGGCCTGGGGCGGCGAGAGCGCCAAGTTCCCTGAGCAGAGCATCCAGACCGCGCGCGTCATCGGCGTCGGCGCCGGAGACAACGCCGCGGCGGCACTCGGCCTCGGTGCGGGCCCGGGAGACGTCGTGGTGTCGATCGGCACGAGCGGCACGGTCTTCGCCGTCACAGACACACCGACCGCAGATGCCACGGGCACGGTTGCCGGGTTCGCCGACGCCACCGGCGCCTTCCTCCCGCTCGTCGCCACGATGAATGCCGCACGCGTGCTCGACTCCGTCGCGGGTCTTCTCGGGGTGGACCACACCGAACTCGGACGCCTCGCCCTCGAGGCGAAGCCCGGCGCGGGCGGCCTCGTGCTGCAGCCCTACTTCGAGGGAGAGCGAACCCCGAACCTGCCCGACGCCACCGCGAGCCTGTTCGGCATGACACTCGCCTCCACGAGCAGGCAGAACCTCGCGCGCGCCGCGATCGAGGGGATGCTGTGCGGCCTCGCCGACGGCCTGGACGCCATCCGGGCCCAGGGCGTCGACGCACGCCGCATCCTGCTCATCGGAGGCGCGGCCCAGAACGAGGCGGTCGCCACGATCGCCGGCCAGGTGTTCGACATCCCGGTGGAGGTCCCCTCCCCCGCCGAGTACGTCGCGCTCGGCGCGACCGTGCAGGCGGCATGGGCGCTCAAGAACGCTCGCCCGGACTGGACCGTCGAGATGACGGCTCGCCCGCTGCACGACACGCGACCGATCATCCGCGAGCAGTATGCCGCGCGGCGCTGAGCCGACAGACCTAAGCGGCCCCGCTCGACCTGGTCGAGCGGGGCCGCTGCCGTCAAGCGCGTCTACCAGCTGTCGGGAGTCGACCCTGCGGCCACCGGCTCCGGCCGGTCGACCGTGCTGGTCAGCTCGATGACCGTGTGGTCGTGCGCTGCACGCACCACGGCATCCATGATCTCGAGCACGTGGAAGGCGAGGTCTCCGGATGCCCGGTGCGGGCGATCCGTCTCGATCGCGTGCGCCATGTCGGCCAGTCCGAAGCCGCGGCCGGCATCCACGTATCCGGCGGAGACGGGCGCCTCGGCCCACTCCTTCGTCTCGGCCGTCCAGACCTCTGTCGGATCGGAGAACCGGTTCGGGTCAGCAACGGAGATCGTGCCCGCGGTGCCGTAGACCTCGAACAGCGGCGTGCGCGATGCCCACACCTCGAAGCTCACGGTGACCGTAGAGGTCACACCGTTGGCGTGCTCCAGGATCGCGCTCACGTGCGTGTCGATGTTCACCGGGATGGCCGCGCCGGCCTGGTCGCCCGTCGCGACAGTGCGCTGCCTCGCCGACCGCGTCGCGACGCCGGAGACCCGCAGCACGGGTCCGAACAGGGTCACGAGCGAGGTGAGGTAGTACGGCCCCATGTCGAACAACGGGCCACCGCCCGGCTGGTAGTAGAACTGCGGTGCGGGATGCCAGGCCTCGTGACCGGGGGCGCTCCAGTGCACCGCCGCGGCAACCGCGTCACCGATCGCGCCGGTGTCGAGCAGGTGCCGTGCGGTCTGCACGCCGGTGCCGAGCACCGTGTCAGGAGCACTCCCGACGCGCAGCCCGCGCTCGCGCGCGAGCTCGAGCATCGGCGCGGCCTCCACCGGGTCGAGCGCGAGCGGCTTCTCGCCGTAGACGTGCTTGCCCGCCCTGAGGGCACGGGTTGCGATGTCGACGTGGGCCGCGGGGATCGTGAGGTTGAGCACGGCGTCGATGCGGTCATCCGCGAGCAAGGCGTCGACGCTCAGCGACTCCACCCCGTGCTCCGCCGCTACCTCGGCCGCGCGCGCCTCGTTCATGTCCGCAACAGCGATGAGCTTCAGGCCGGGCAGCTTGGGGAACTCCGCGAAGTACTGCGTGCTGATGTTGCCGACGCCGATGATTCCGATGTTCAGCGGGCTGCCCACAGGAGTCCCCTCTCCACGATCGTGCGCACGTTCGGGTTGTCGAGGACCTCGAGCCGGTGGCCGGGCGCAGACACGAAGATGCGGCCCTTGCCCCACTGACGGGTCCAGATCGCCGGAGCCGTGACGGGCCGGTTCCACGCGTCCCACGGGCGAACGGACTGCGTCGTGGTCGCGAGTACGTCGTTGTATTCGTCGCTCAGCACCCAGTACTGCTCCGTGACGAGATCGAAGTCCGCGATGCCCTGGGTGATCGGATGCGTCTTGCCCAGCTCGGTCATGTGCACCGTATACGGGATGTAGTTGTCCGACTGCTCGCCGGTGCGCTCGGCAGGGTCCTTGCCCGCGTGGTGGGCGAACTGTCCGCCGATCATGTGCAGGTAGTCGGCGTTGTTGCGGTACGAGTCCGCGATGCCGCCATGCCAGCCGCCCATGCCCGTGCCGCTCAGCACCGCGCCCTGGAGGCCCGCAAACTCTTCCTTCGTGATGGTCGCCATGGTGTTGATCTGCAGCACCAGGTCGACGGTCTTCATGAAGTCGGCATCCGTGTAGATTGCCGGCCCCTCCTCGACGCGCACGGTGAATCCGTTGCGCTCGAGGAACGGGATCATCGAGTTGGTGGTCTCGACGGGCTGGTGACCGTCCCATCCCCCTCGCACGATGAGCGCCTGGCGCTCGCGTGTCGGCTGTTCGGTCATCGTTATTGTCCTTTCGCGGCGTCCGCCTGCGCGGCGCCCGTGTTGTCTGCTCCCACCGCAACCCAGCTGCTGCTGGATGCCGAACTGGTCTCGATCGCGTCGAGCACCCGCTGCACCTGCAGCCCTTCGGCGAAGGACGGGCGCGGCTGCGTGCCCGCGACGATGTCGACCACGAAGTCGCGCACCTGGTGGGAGAACGGATGCTCGTAGCCGATGCCGTGCCCCGTCGGCCACCACGACGCCATATACGGATGCTCGGGCTCGGTCACCAGGATGCGACGGAAGCCCTGCTCGCCGGCCGGGTTCGTGCGGTCGTAGAACTCGAGCTCGTTCATCCGCTCGAAGTCGAAGGCGATCGCGCCGTCGGAGCCGCTGAACTCGAGGCGGAACGCGTTCTTGCGCCCGGTGGCGAACCTCGTGGCCTCGAAGGAGGCGAGCACGCCGTTGTCGAGTCGCCCGCTGAACAGGGCCACGTCGTCGACGGTCACCTGGCCGCGTTCGCTCGATGCGGTTCCGCTGAGTCCCACGGATTCGCCGAGGAGCGGCCGCTCGTGCACGAGCGTCTCGAGGGTGCCACTCACCCTGGTGACGGTGCGGCCGGTCACGAACTGCACGGCGTCGATCGCGTGGGCGCCGATGTCGCCGAGGGCGCCGGAGCCCGCCAGGTCCTTGTCGAGGCGCCAGGTCATCGGCCCTTCCGCGTCGACGAGCCAGTCCTGCAGGTACAGCGCGCGCACCTGCCGCAGTTCGCCAATGCGACCGTCGGCAACCAGCTGGCGGGCGAGGAGGATCGCGGGAACACGGCGGTAGCTGAACCCGACCATGGCGAAGACACCGCGCGAGGCGGCCTGCTCGGCGGCCTCGGCCATCCGCTCAGCCTCGGCAACCGTGTTCGCGAGGGGCTTTTCGCACAGAACGTGCTTGCCTGCCTCGAGGGCGGCGATCGCGATGTCGACGTGACTGGATCCCGGGGTACAGATATCGACCAGCCCGATGTCGTCGCGCTCGATCACACGCCGCCAGTCCGTCGCGGCTTCGGCCCAGCCGAACTTCTGCGCCGCCTCCTCTGTGCGCGCAAGATCACGGCCGACGATCACCGACATCCGAGGTTCGAGTGGCAGGTCGAAGAAGCGCGGTGCGACCCGCCAGGCCTGTGAGTGGGCCGCTCCCATGAAGCCGTGTCCGAACAGTGCGATTCCGAGAGGTGTTTTGCTCATCGGTGCAGACTCCTTCATCCTCGATCGGGGCAGGTCACCGACCGGTTGTGCGCTCGTCACGCTATACGCAGGGGAATGTTTACGCAAGTTTTCTCTCAGATTGGAGAAACATGTCGTGAAGAAGTATCGCAATCCGGCCCGGAGGCCCCCGAATCACCCCCGCGGCGGCGCCGTGCTCGATCGCACCACGAGGCTCGTCGCGAGGTCGACCCTCACCACCGATCGGAGCGGATCTTCCTTGAGCGCGAGCACGAGCCGAGTCGCCTGCTCGGCCATCTCGATGAGCGGCTGGCGCACGGTCGTGAGCTTCGGCCCCATCCAGCTCGCGCTCGGAACGTCGTCGTACCCGACGACGGAGACATCGTCGGGAACAGAGAGCCCGAGCAGCCGAGCGGCCTCGTACACGCCGAAGGCCTGGAGGTCGTTGCCCGCAAAGATCGCGGTCGGCGGGTTGTCCATGCTCAGGAGTTTCTTGCCGGTGTTCACGCCGTCTTCGTAGTGGAACATCCCGGCCCCGACGAGAGTGGGGTCGAACGAGATGCCGGCCTCATCGAGCGCAGAGCGATACCCCGACAGCCGCGCTCTGGAGCACAGCATCGCCTCCGGCCCGTTGATCATTGCGATCCTGCGGTGTCCGAGCTCGATCAGGTGGCGCGTTGCAGCGAGCCCGCCCGACCAGTTCCCGGAGCCGACCGACGCGACGTCCGGGTCCGGATCCCCTGCAGGATCGAGCACGACGAACGGGATGTTCCTCGTGCGCAACTGCCGCTTGTGATCGACCGAGAGCTTCGAGAACAACAGGATCACGCCGATCGGGCGGCGACGCAGGATGCCGTCGATCCAGTCCGGAGCAGGTGCGTAGTGATCGCCGCTTTCGGTGAGGATCACGCTGAGGCCGTTCTCTCTCGCGACGCGCTCGACCCCGCGGATGATTTCGAGCGACCATTCGCTGTCGACGTTCTCGAAGACGAGCTCGAGCATCCTGCCCTGGGAGTGGGCGGTACCACGCCTGCTGTAACCCGCGGAGTGCAGCAGGCTCTCGATGCGTTCACGCACCGGATCTGAGACTCCAGCCCTGCCATTGAGCACTTTTGACACGGTCGACATCGACACCGAGGCGTCGCGCGCGATCTCGGCAAGAGTGGGCCTCAGCGACGAAACCTTTTGCTTGCTCATCCGCTCATGTTAGCGGGCAAGTGCGTTTGCGTGGGAGCGGTCTCTTTCAGATAACTAAACGGATTTTCGTGTTGACAACATTCCAGAAGCCATGAATACTAATGCCGTCGCAGCACGAAACCTTTTCACCAATAGAGCGACACATGCATCCAACGACGAATCATGGCCGCCGCACCCAACGAAGCGACGGCTGGAAAGGAACTGTCATGGCATCACAATCCACAGGATCTTCCTTCTCTAGGCGCGGATTCTTAGGAATCGCGGGAAGCGTGGCTGCGACTGCAGCTCTCGCAGCATGCTCGACAGGAGGCAGCGGCGGAGGCGGTTCCAGCAAGCCGATCAAGTTCTGGAACATGCCTTGGGGTGGCACAGAGTTCAACCCCACTGACAAGAAGATCACCCTCGCATACAAGCCGAAGAACGGGTTGCCGAAGGCCACCTACCAGGAGATCCAGTGGGCGAACTTCACCCAGACCTTCTCCTCGGCCGTCGCGTCCAACACGGGCCCCGCGGTCAGTTCGGGCGGTGGAACACAGGCGTTCCAGTTCGCACACCAGGGCAAGATCGCATACGCGGACAACCTGCTCGACAGCTGGAAGAGCAATGGCATCTACGATGACTTCCTTCCGGGCCTCATCGACACCATGAAGACCGACGACGGTTACGCGGCAGTTCCGTACAACCTCGACGTTCGCTGCTCGTGGTACAACAAGTCCCTCATGGCTGAGGCCGGTGTCGAGTCGCCCAAGACCTGGGACGAGTACCTCGCCGTGTGTGCCGCGCTCAAGAAGATCGGTGTCTACGGCTTCGGTCTCGGTTCCGGTGCGGGTAGCTTCACCGGTAGCCACATCCTCACCGCCTTCATGATCAACAACGGTGGCGGCCTGTTCAACGCCGACAAGAAGCCGGAGTGCGTCACCCCCGAGAACATCGAGGCGATGGACTTCATCCTCGAGCTCGTCAAGAACGGCTACAGCGACCCGGCTGCTGCGACCTACACGAGCGCAAACGTGCAGTCGCAGTGGAAGGCGAAGAAGTTCGGCTTCGGCTGGGATGGTGCCGGCCTCGCGGCGGGTGCCGTTGGAGACGTTGCAGGCGACCTGGTTGTCGGCGACCCGCTGACCAGCCCGAGCGGCAAGAAGGGTGGCCTGTACTTCCCGAACAACATCATGATGTACAAGAACACCCCGAGCCAGAAGGGTTCTGAGGCGTTCCTCACGTACTACTACCAGAACATGAAGGAGCTGTGGACGAAGAAGACGGGTATCGGCCTCCCGCCGCTCAAGTCCATCGCGGACACCGCCGAGTTCAAGTCGGACCCGAACAACGTCAAGATCCTCGACGAGTGGCAGCCCATCTACAAGACCTGGGCTGCTCCGGGCAGTGCCGGACTGTTCTACAACATCGCCAACACTGTTGACGGAACTGCTCCGATGCTCACCTTCACGCAGGCGATCCTCGGCGGCAACGTCAAGTCGAAGGATGCTCTCACCACCCTGCAGACTTCTATCGAAGGTCTCATGAAGTAACAAGCGAACTAGGATGGGCCCAGCGTGAGCTGGGCCCATCCGTTTGACCAATGAGAAGACCTTCAAAGGAGAAACGTACATGACGACCGAGTCCGTGATCGGAGCGCTCAAAAGAGCCCAGACTGGCGTGGGAGTTGGTGGCTCCGGCCGTTCACCCAGCAACCGCGAGCGAAAGCGCGCATTCTCGCACTCGCGCACCTTCACCCTGTTCGTGCTGCCATCACTCATCCTCCTGGTACTTCTCAACGTCTACCCCGTGATCTACGCGGGTGCGCAGTCCCTGCGCAATGGCGACCTGCTCAGCGCCGGCGACTTCGTCGGCTTCACCAACTACATCTCGATCGTCCAGACGCCGCAGTTCATCCACGCGACGATCTTCACCATCGTCTTCACCGTAGTCGGCGTCTTCGGCAGCTGGGCCATCGGCCTCGCGCTCGCCCTGTTCCTCAGGACGCGCATCCCCGGCAACGGCATCTTCAAGGTGCTCCTTCTTCTTCCCTGGGTCGTTCCCGTGGTCGTCTCCGCCACGTCGTGGAACTGGCTCGTTGCGACTCCACAGTCACCGCTGCCGATCCTCGCTCAGGCGCTCGGACTCGGGAACGTCCTGTTCCTCGCGAATCCGTTCCTCGCGCAGGTGACGGTGTGCGTGTTCAAGGTGTGGATCAGCTTCCCGTTCATGATGATGATGATGTCGTCGGCGCTCGCGTCGGTCGACATCAACGTCTACGAGGCCTCCAAGGTCGACGGCGCCACCGCATGGCAGACCTTCCGCCGCATCACGCTGCCGATGATCTCGCGCTCGACATTCATCAGCTGGATCCTCATGACGATCTTCTGTGTCAACGACTTCCCCAGCATCTTCCTGCTGACCGGCGGTGGCCCGGTCAACTCCACCCAGACGCTCGTCGTGCTCGCATACTCGACCGTCTTCCAGAACTTCCAGACCGGTCCCGGTGTGGCTATCGCGTTCATCATGACGATCGTGCTGGTCATCATCTCGACCCTGCTGTACCGCCAGATCCGAAAGGTGAACATCGAATGAGTACAGAAACCGCAGCGATCGTACTCGGCCGTAGCTCACAGAACACTGCCAAGCCGGGCAGGCGACGCACGCTTACCCAGATGCAGGAACGTGGCAAGTGGTGGCGCTTCGTCGGCATCCTCATCATCTCGGCCGTCGTCCTGGTTCCGATCGTCTCCGTTGTGTTCCTCTCACTGCAACCGTCGCTCGGCAGCACGGCGACGGGGATCACCTTCGAGAACTTCGGCACGGTGTTCCAGAAGACCTCGGTCGGCACCTGGCTGGCGAACAGCCTCATCGTCACGATCGTGACCGTGGTCATCGCCGTGATCGTGGCTGCGCCCGCTGGCTATGTGCTCTCCCGCGGACGCAGCAAGCTCGTCTCCAGCTACTCGCTCGTGTTGTTCATCGTGCAGTCGCTGCCGGTTGTGACCGCGGTCATCCCGCTGTTCATCCTGTTCGCGCAGCTCGGTCTCGTCGACAACCTCGCGGGCATCACGATCATCTACGTCGGCTCGACCATGTCGGTGGCGATCTGGATGATGGCGGCCTACTTCGACTCGATTCCGATCACCCTCGAAGAGGCGGCCTGGATGGACGGATGCTCCGTATTCGGAAGCTTCACTCGGGTCGTGCTGCGCAACTCGCTGCCGGGCATCCTGTCGACTGCCATCTTCGCGTTCCTGCTCGCCTGGAACGACTACCTGGTGGCCGTCGTGTTCCTCCGCTCGGACCAGAACTACACGCTCCAGATCGGACTGCAGACGTTCTTCCAGCAGAACCAGACCAACTGGGGTCTCGTCATGGCTGTCGCCGTGATCATGATGCTCCCGCCGGTGCTGCTGTTCGCACTGCTCAACAAGTACTTCAGCGTTGGAGGTATCGGCGGCTCCCTCGCGGGTCGCTGATCCCCACCGAAGTCCAGCGTGCCCGCCGCGCCGCCCGTTCACTCGGGCACGTGCCGGCGGGCACGTACTGCGTTAAGCCTGGACGCGCGGCGGCGCGGTGGATTCGCGCACGATCAGCTCGGGGATCGAGGTGTGCTCCCGCACGTCTTCGCCCTTGAGCACTCTGAGCAGCCCGGCCATGATCTCGCGGCCGAGTTCACCGAAGTCTTGCCGCATGGTCGTGAGCGCCGGGGAGAAGAACTCCGCCTCGGGGATGTCGTCGAAGCCGACGATGCTCACGTCCTCCGGAACCCGGACACCCCGGCTCGCGAGCGCGTGGACGATACCCAGCGCCATCTGGTCGTTGCTGACGAAGATGGAGGTGAAGTCGAACGGTGGCGTGAGGGTGAGGGCGTAGCGGTAGCCACTCGCGGGCGACCAGTCCCCCACCATGGGCTCGCGCGCCACGAGGCCGTGCCGGGACAGCGTGTCTCGCCAGCCGCGCACGCGCTCCACGGAGTCCATCGAATCCTGAGGGCCGGAGAAGTGAAGAATGGCGCGGTGGCCGAGCGAGATCAGGTGCTCGACGGCGTTGCAGGCACCCTGGTACTGGTCGATGGCCACACTGTGGAAGCCGACCTGGTCGCCGGCCTCGACCGCGAGCAACGGAACGCCGAGCTCGATGCCCCGAATCGCCTCGATGGCGGTATGTCGCGCGGCGATGACGACGATCGCCTCGACGTTCTGGCGAAGCAGCAGGTCGACGGCTGCTCGCACCGATTCGCGATCCGCGTCGAGCATGCTCGCCATGCTCACGGCGTAGCGCGCCTGCCGTGCCGCCTCGTTGAATCCGATGACGGTGCTGGTCGGGCCGAAATCCGGTGCTCCGGATGTCACGAGCCCAATCGTGCGCGAACGTCGCGTCACGAGGGTGCGCGCGGCGGTTGACGGCCGGTAGCGGAGCTGCTCGATCGCGTTCTCGACGCGGAGCTTCGTCGACAGGCGCACATTGGGTCGGTCATTGAGCACGCGTGAGACCGTCTGGTGGGAGACACCGGCGTATCTGGCGACGTCGAAGATCGTCACGGCCCGAGCCCGTTGCTCGCCTGTCACCTGGTTCTCCGACTTCTCATTGTCTGGTCTCACGGACGCATGACCTGTGCTCTCAATTATGCCGCCCCGGGTATATCCTTCCGCGAGCCCGGTGTGGGGGCCATTTCCGTCGGGTGTCAGGCGACCGGAATCTCGGTGGCGACGCCGTCTAGATTCCTTGCGCCAAACGGTAGTACGCCGCGTTCCAGCGCACCTCGCGCTGGAAGCCGCGGACGGTTGTGTTCTCGTCGATGACGAGGAGCTCTGTGCGAGCGATGTCGGCAAAGTCCTCGAACGCCTCGATGCCGATTGCGGTCGACATTACCGTGTGGTGGGCGGCGCCGGCCGCGAGCCAGGCGGTCGCGCTCGTGGCGAAGTCGGGCGCGGGCTTCCACAGCGCACGGGCAACCGGGAGCTTGGGCAGCGGCTGCGGCAGGTCGACCACCTCGACCACGTTGGCCGTGAGGCGAAAGCGATCGCGCATGTCGCTCAAGGCGGCGACGACGGCGGGGCCGGCATCCGTGTCGAAGACAAGACGCACGGGGTCTTCTCTGCCGCCGATGCCGAGCGGGTGCACCTCGAGGCGCGGCCTCGAGGTCGTGAGCGATGGGCACACCTCGAGCATGTGGGCGCCGAGGATCTTCTCGTCGCCCGGAACGAGATCGTAGGTGTAGTCCTCCATGAGGGACGCGCCTCCGGGGAGTCCCGCGCCCATCACCTTGGCGGCGCGCACGAGAACGGCCGTCTTCCAGTCGCCCTCTGCGCCGAAACCGTAGCCGTCGGCCATGAGCCGCTGCACCGCGAGCCCGGGGAGCTGGCGCAGGGCACCGAGGTCCTCGAAGGTCGTGGTGAACGCGCCGAAGTCGCCCGCCTCGAGGAAGGAGCGCAGGCCGAGCTCGATGCGGGCGCCGTAGCGGAGGGAGTCCGCGCGCGCAGCTCCGGGGTGAAGCTCTGGCGCGACATCGTAGAGATCGAGGTATTCGGCGACCAGGGCATCCGTGTCTGCGTCGCTCGCTGCGTCGACCGCCTCGGCCAGCTCGTTGACGGCCCAGGTGTTGACGCTCACGCCGAAGCGCAGCTCTGCCTCGGTCTTGTCGCCCTCTGTGACGGCGACGTAGCGCATGTTGTCGCCGAAGCGGGCGAGCCTCAGCGAACGGACCGCGTGCCAGCCGGATGCCGCCCGAGACCAGGTGCCGATCTGCGCGGTGACCGCGGGGTTGGAGACGTGGCCGACGACGGTCTTGCGCGCGATGTTCAGCCGGGTCTGGATGTAGCCGAACTCGCGGTCGCCGTGCGCGGCCTGGTTGAGGTTCATGAAGTCGAAGTCGATCTCGCTCCACGGTAGCTCGACGTTGGCCTGGGTGTGCAGGTGCAACAGCGGCTTCTGCAGCGCGTCCAGCCCCGCGATCCACATCTTCGCCGGGCTGAAGGTGTGCATCCAGGCGATCACGCCGACGACATTGTCTGCGCTGTTGGCCTCGAGCATCACCCGTCGGATGGCATTGCTGTCGGTGAGCACCGGCTTCCACACGACCGTGACCGGCACCTGGGATGAGGCCTGGATCCCCCGCGCGACCTCGCGCGACTGGTCCGCGACCTGGCGCAGCGTCTCCTCCCCGTAGAGGCCCTGGCTGCCGGTGAGAAACCAGACCTCGTAGGTCGAAAGATCGGGGACGATGCTTGCGCTCATTACTTCTTTCCTTCTGCCGCGGGCTGCCCGTAGACGTTCTGATAGCGATCGAACAGTGAGTCGATCTTGTCCGGTGGAATGGGGATGACCTCGCCGAGCTGGCGAGCGATGTGCACAGTGCGTGCAACGTCTTCGGCCATGACCGCGGCCTTGACGGCGTCGCGTGGACTCTTGCCGATCGTGAAGACACCGTGGTTCTGCATGAGCACGGCGCGTGAGCGATGCCCAGACAGCGTCTGCACGATTCCGCGACCGATGGAGTCGTCGCCGATGATGGCGAATGGACCGACCGGGATGTCTCCGCCGAATTCGTCCGCCATCGCCGTGATGACGCACGGGATCGCCTCGCCGCGCGCCGCCCACGCGGTGGCGTAGGTGGAGTGGGTGTGCACGACGCCGTTCACCTGCGGCATCTCGCGATACACGTAGGCGTGGGCCGCGGTGTCGCTCGACGGGGCGTGATCTCCCTCAATGACCGTGCCGTCGAGGTCGCAGAGGATCATGTTGTCCGCCGTGAGGTCGTCGTACTCGACGCCGCTCGGCTTGATCACGAAGAGGTCGGCGCCGGGCACACGGCCGGAGATGTTGCCCCCGGTCCAGACCACGAGCTCGTAGCGCACGAGCTGGGCGTGCAGCGCGGCCACGTCGTTTCTCACCTGGCGGATGGCCGCATCCACCTCTGCATTCCGCGTGCTCATGACAGACCTCCCTCGGTCAGTGCGCTCCGCTTCAGTGCCCTCAGGCGGTGCATCACATCGTTGTCGCCGCGCCCGAAGTAGTCGTGCAGGGTCGAGTACTCCGCGTACAGGAGGTCGTAGGCATCGGCCCTGGCGGCATCCGGCGTGTAGACGTTCTGGTCGAGCTTGCCCATCGCGTCTCCCGCGGCGAGCACGTTCGGGTAGGCACCCGCGGCCACGGCGGCGTGAATCGCGGAGCCGAGCGCGGGGCCCTGGTCGCTCGCGATCGTCGAGATGGGCATCCGAAGCACGTCGCTGTAGACCTGCATCAGGAAGGGGTTCTTGAGGAGTCCGCCCGCCACGATGAACTCGGTGACCGGCACGCCGCTCGCGTTGAAGGTCTCGACGATCTTCCTGGTGCCGAAGGCCGTGGCCTCGAACAGCGCCCGATAGATCTCCTCGGGGCGAGTTGTGAGGGTCGTGCCGAGCACGACGCCGCTCAACTCGTGATCCACCAGCACGGAGCGGTTGCCGCTCTGCCAGTCGAGGGCGACGAGGCCGTGGCCGCCGACCGGCTGGTCCTGCGCGAGTTCGGTGAGGTACTCGTGGATGCTCAGCCCCGCAGCCTTCGCCGCCTCACGATAATCACCGGGCACCTGGTTGTTCACGTACCAGGCGAAGATGTCGCCGACGCCGGACTGTCCGGCCTCGTAGCCGTAGAGACCAGCGACGATGCCGCCGTCGACGACGCCGCACATCCCGGGAACCTCGGCCAGGCGGTCGCCGTTCATGACGTGGCAGGTCGATGTGCCCATGATCGCAACCATCTGGCCGGGCTGCACCGCTCGGGCCGCCGGGGCCGTGACGTGCGCGTCGACGTTGCCCACGGACACCGCGATGCCCTCCGTCAGGCCGGTCCAGGCGGCGGCCTCTGCGGTGAGACCACCGGCGGATGCCCCGAGCTGCCCGATCTCGTGCGCCACCTTGTCGAGAGCGAAGCGTGCAAACCCGGGGTTGAGCGCCCCGAGGAAGTCTTCGGACGGATATTCGCCGTCCTGCAGGATGCCCTTGTATCCCGCGGTGCAGGCGTTGCGGACGTAGCGGCCGGTGAGCTGCCAGACGATCCAGTCCGCGGCCTCGACCCAATGGTCCATGCGCTCGTAGATCTCGGCGTCTTCTTCGAGCAGCTGCAGTCCCTTGGCGAATTCCCACTCGCTCGAGATCAGCCCGCCGTAGCGCGGGAGCCAGGACTCGCCACGCTCCGCGGCCAGCTCGTTGATGCGGTCGGCCTGCGGCTGCGCCGCGTGGTGCTTCCACAGCTTCACGTAGGCGTGCGGACGATCCGCGTACTCGGGAAGTTCGTTGAGCGGCGTGCCATCGGCCAGCACGGGCAGCACGGTGCACGCCGTGAAGTCCGTTCCGATGCCGATCACCTGGGCCGGGTCGATGCCGGCCAGCCTGATTGCCTCGGGTACCGCGATCTTCACCACGTCGACGTAGTCGGACGGCACCTGTAGCGCCCAGTCTGGCGGAAGGGTCTTTCCGGTGGAGGCGAGCTCGGCGTCCATGACCGCGTGGCGGTAGTCGTGGGCGGCGGAGGCCAGCTCGGCGCCGTCGGAGACTCGCACGATGAGGGCTCTGCCTGAGAGCGTCCCGAAATCGAGGCCGATCACGTACTGCTCATCGGCGTGCGCGGACAGAACGGGCTTGGGCACGAGACTCCTTCATCTTTACGGTTTGTTGCGGGTGTTAGCGCTCACAACACTTGGATCGATAGTATCCAACCCGCGCCGGAAAGGGCGAACCGCTTCCGGCGACTCGGGGAAGTAGCCGCCGAGGGGAGGGGCCGGGCAGATCACTCCGGCCCCTCCGAGCGTCGACTCCTAGAAGTCGTACTGCTTGTAGTTGTCCTTTGTGAACTGGAGCGGCTTCGAGAAGATGATCGTGCCGGGCGTCGGGTCACTCGTCACAGTGAAGGATCCGAGCGAACCAGCGGTGAACGTCGGGCTGCTTCCCGTGATCGTGCCGTCTGCGACCCCGCGCGCCAGGTAGGCGATCAGCTGGCCCTGCTTGACCTCATCCCAGAGGAAGAGGCCGGTCAGCGAGCCGTCCTCGAAGTACTGCGCGTTCGGATTCGGGTCACCGATACCGAAGACGCCGACCTTGCCGACCACTCCCTGTGACTTCACCGCGGCGAGCGCGCCAGGCACGGCGGCGCCGTCAATCGGAATGAGCGCCTTGAGGTCAGGGTTGGAGTTGATCAGGTTGACGGCCTGGGTCTGGCTGGTCGCCTGGTTGGACTGGCCGTAGCCGATGTCCACGAGCTTGAGGCCCGGGTCATTCTTGCTGGCGTATGACTTCATCGCGTCGATCCAGGCGTTCTGCACCGTGGCATCCTTGGTCGACGAGAGAATCGCGTACGACCCCGTCGCGCCACCGTGAGCAACCACTGCGTCGATCAGGGCCTTACCCATGGCCGGGTAGGCGGTGTCCTGGATGAAGTACTGGCGCGCAGACGGCGTCACGTCGGAATCGAAGCCGATGACCTTGATTCCCGCCTTCTTGGCGGCGGTGAGGGCCGGAACGATCGACGTCGGGTCGTTGGCGGAGTATGCGATGACGTTCGGCGGGTTGTTGCTGTTGACGAGGCCCATGATGACCTGGGCTTGGTCAGCACCGCTCGCCTTGACCGAAGCGGTGTACTTGATCTTCTCCTTGAGCTGCGACGCGACCTGCTTCGCACCCTTGACATTCGCCTCGAACACGGGAAGGCCGAGCAGCTTGGGGACGATCGCGACGGTGATCTCCTTGCCCTTGGTGGAACCGGAGTTGTTCGAAGAGCTGGAGCTACCAGTTCCCGAAGAGCACGCGGCAAGCACGAGTGCGGCTGCTGTGACAGCGACCGTCGCTATGCCAGCGCGACGAAATTTACGTGAGCGCAACATTGGGACTCCTCATCTTTCTGATGATTGTGGTGACAAATTTCTGGAAAAGAGTGGTTGCCAACCGAAAATGGCATCGCTGAAGGAACGCGCGAGCGCGGTTGACAAGCGTGCTAAGTTCTGAATTCGTTAGTTCAGTTGATGTGTGTGGCTTCGGTCCTCCTTATCGTTTTCGCACGAGTGTTCCGACTCGTGTCGTGACCCGGTGACGGAGTGCACCGAGAAATGTTGCCCCCGCGGGGCGCTCGACCGCGATCTTGATGACGAGGGCGACGATGAGCAGCAGGCCGGTTACCATGCTCGCGATGAGCGAGCTGAAGCCCGCGTTGAGCATGCCTTGGGTGAGATACCCGAGCAGCAGCACAGCGACGAACACCTCGCCTACCCGACCGCGACCGCCGAAGATGTCCACCCCCCCCGAGCACGACGCAGGTGATCGCCGGCAACAGGAGCGACAGTCCCGAGTCCGACCGCCCGGCATTGAAGTAGGCGGCGAGCACGACACCTGCGACCCCCGCGATTACGCCGCTCAGCGTGAACACTCCGATGACGGTGCGCGTCACCGGGATGCCGGTGTACTTCGCGGCGGATGGGTTGTAGCCGACGAGTGCGACGCGGCGACCGAACCGCGTGCGTCCGAACAGGAGTGCAACACCGAGGGAGACGACCACGAAGATCGCGAGGATGACCGGAATCGGGCCGAGCGTTCCCTCACCCAGGGTGATGAAGGCATCCGGGAACCCCGACGGCGGACTGTCTCCGGCCAGCGAGACGGCAAGACTGCTCGCGATGAATTGCGTCGCAAGCGTGACTAGCAAGGAGTCGATCCCGAGCAGCGTCACGATCAACCCGTTGATCAGGCCGATGACGGTCGTGATCGCGATGGCGAGCAGGATCGCCAGGTAGATGTTCACGTGCGCGACGAGCGCCGCCCCCACGACGACCGAGGCGAGACTGGCCATGGCGCCCACTGACAGGTCGATATTGCCGGTCAGGATCACCAGCGCGCTTCCCATCGCGAGGATGCCGGTGGGGATGAACGATTCGATCTGCGAAAGCATCCCCGCGCCGCCACCGAAGAAGTTGCGATTGATGGCGGAGAACCACACCAGCTCCGCGATCAGTGCGGCGGTGAGGATTCCACCCCAGACGGGCGTGCGCCAGGGGCGAGCCGGACTTATGCTGCTCATCGGGTTCCGTCCTTCTTCTTGCGCAGGCGAGATCTCACCCGGGTGCCCTGCCGCGCACGCGGGTCCGCGACGACGGCTAGCAGGATAAGAACGCCGATGCCAGCGGGCTGCCATTCGTCGGGAATGTGTGCCGCGATACCCATCGCGGACAGCGTCAGCGAGAGGAAGATGCTGCCGAGCAGCGCTCCGAGCGCGTTGCCCCGTCCACCGGTGAGCGCCGCGCCGCCGATCAGCGCGGCGGCAATGGAGTTCAGGTTCTCGTTCGTCTGGGTGCCCGTCAACGCATCCGCCGACCCCGTGCGCATGAGGTAGATCACGCCGGCGAGCCCAGCGAAGAAACCGCACACGACGTAGGCGATGAACGTCACGCGAGCGGTCGGGATGCCACCGCGGAACGCGGCCTCCACGTCGTCACCGACCGCGTAGAGGCTCCGACCGAACACGGTGTAACGCAGCACGTAGCCGGCGACGATCGTCGCGATCACACCGGCGATGAGCAACCAGGGCACGCCGGGGACCACCGTGAATGACGCGACACCGAACCTCGTGTACTCGCTCGGGACTGTGTTGACCTGGCTTCCGTTCGTGACGAGGAACTGCAGGCCGCCGTAGACAGTGAAGGTTCCAAGGGTCGCGATGATCGGCGGAACGCGCAGGATGCTGACCAGCAGCGCATTACCCGCGCCGAGCACGACGCCGATCCCGGCCCCCAGCAGCAATCCCAGGCCGAGCGGCAGGCCGTGGTCCTGCGCCTGGAAGCCCACGATGACGGCCGAGAGCCCAAGGATCGGTGCGACCGACAGATCGATGCCCTTGGTGAGCATCACGAAGGTCTGGCCGAGCGCCATAAGGGTCGTGACCATCGCGGTGATCAGGAGGCTTGAGATCACGCGCGACGACAGGAAGGCCGGGTTCGCGATCCCGCTCACCACCGCAATGACGACCATGATCGGAATCAGCTGCACATCACGCCGTGCCAATAGCGCTCGGACCGTGCCGTCTCCGGAGCGGCTGAGCCGCGGAGACAGTGTTGGCGCGACGGACATCATGCGGCTCCCAGCGCGAAGGCACCGAGTGCGTCGACGGTGATCTCATCGCCAGCGAGTTCTCCCGCAACCTCGCCCTCGTAGATCACGTACACCCGATCGCACAGGCGCACGAGTTCCTCGAGTTCGGAGGAGATGACAACGGATGCCAGGCCATCGGCCGCGAGCTTCTCGATGATTTCGTAGATGCCCTCCTTGGCCCCCACGTCGACGCCACGCGTGGGTTCATCGAAAATCGCGGCGCGGGGGGCGGCGAGCACCCAGCGCGCGAGGAGGACCTTCTGCTGGTTTCCGCCGGACAGCGACTTGATGCTCAGGTCCATGTTCGCCGCGCGCACGCCGAGCTCCTCTGCTGCCGCCAGCGCGTCAGACTGCTCAGAGCGACGCTTCAAGAGACCTAACCTGCGTGACAGGCGCGAAACGATGGCCGAGGTCGCGTTGCGCGTCAGGTCGACCTCGGAGAAGATGCCGTTTCGGCCGCGATCCTCCGCGAGATAAACGAGCCCCGCGTCGATGCATTCGCTCGGCGTTGCTCCGGAGATGTCCCTGCCGTCGATCGTGACGCGCCCGGCGGTCGCGCCACGAAGTCCGAAGACGCTTTCGGCCAGTTCGGTGCGGCCGCTCCCCACGAGACCGGCCAGACCGACGATCTCGCCGGAGCTCACACGCAGGGAGATGCGCTTGACCTCCGGCAGGCTCTCCACACCGTCGACCACCAGGACGGTTGCGGCCTCGGTGACCCGGTTGCGAGTGGGACGCTGCGTGAGGCTGATTTCGCGGCCCACCATCGCGCGGATGAGTTCGCCGCGACTCATCCCGCCACGGTCTGCGCGAGCCACGACCTCACCGTCGCGCAGCACGGTGATCCGATCGGAGATCGCCTCCACCTCGTCGAGGCGATGGCTGATGAATCCGAGGGTCAGGCCGCGCTCGCGCAGCTCGTTCATGAGCGAGAAGAGCTTCTCGGCTTCGTGCCCGGACAGCGGCGACGTCGGTTCGTCGAAGTAGATCACGCCACAACCGTGGGCGAGGGCGCGCGCACACTCGAGCAGCTGCTGATGCGCGAGCGAGAGTCGCCCGGCCAGCGTACGCGGATTGCTGTTGAGCCCGACCGCGGCGAGCAACTCGCCCGCAGAATCGTTGATGGTCTTCCAGTCGACGGTGAACCCGAGCCTGCCCACGGGCAGCGCGCCCAGGAAGAGGTTCTCGGCGACGGAGAGGTCAGGCATGAGTCGCGGTTCCTGAGGCACGAGGTAGATGCCCTTGCGTTGCGCCTCTGCCGGGCTGGGGGAACCGAGGTCGACACCGTCGAGGATGAACTCCCCACGGTCGGCCGTGTACACGCCGGACATGAGCTTCAACAGCGTTGACTTGCCTGCGCCGTTCTCGCCGACCAGGGTGTGGACCTCGCCCGGGTGGAAGTCGATGCTCACGTCTTTCAGAACCGGAACCCCCGAGAAGGCCTTGAAGGCTCCGCGGATCTCATAGTCCAGCCCCGCAGCCGCCACCCGGCCCAGGGTGGTTCCCCCCGACGCCGGTGCGCTCATGCCCGCGCCTCGCATCCGGTTGCGAGCACTCGTCCGCGACGAGCGGGAATGCGGCGAATAACCAACATCATTGACGGTTCCGTTTCACTTCTGGCTGTGGGTGCGGAGAAATGTGATCGCTCACATTCAGGGTGTCAGTAGAACAGACGACTCCTCGCTTGTCAATCGCAACTCGGCTGATTCAGTCACCCCGCGCGAGCAGGCCGCCCACCGACGAGCACCTCGAGACGAGACACAAGAGCGACCCTGGGGCGAGCGGCTCCCGCCGCCTGTATACCCAGAGTGAACGGCTCACGCGCGGCCGGCGACGATACTTCAACTCGGGAGAAACCCTTGATTTTCAGGGCTGATACCCGTGGACAGCTCCGGTTTAACGAAACGTTTCGCAACGCGGCCATGCGACTCGCGACATCCGTGCTCGGCTTTATTTTCGCCGCGCACAGGGCCGCGGACGCGCTGTGTCGCACGCACGGCTCGCCATGACCGAGGCCGTGTGTTCCGAAAGTTACACTGGCTCGCTCACTCGGATGCCACGGCACTGTGCGAATGTTAGCGTGCGACATTGCGTAGGTTTCTCCGCGCCAGATGGAACTCCGTCAAGGAGCGTGAAACGCCCACGAGGGTGCGCCCGATCCCCGTCGACGACGCGAATGACGCCCATAAATTGGTGGAGAATTTTTTTGCGCACGCCTCGCCCCTTCCGTCGAGCGTGCCCGTCCGCGCCGAGCGTGCCTCTTTGAACGCGTGTAAACGGGCACGCTCGGCGCAGGCGGGCACGCTCGACGAATATTGTGCGGATGCGGAGGTCAGCGCAGCCGCTTCGTGATCGTGACGACGAGAGCGGCGACGGCGAGGATGGCGGGGATGAGCAGGTTGGCTCCGGCGAGCAGGAGCAGGCCCGAGACGAGCACACAGGAGGTCAGCGCGAGCCACCAGCCCAGCGACCACCGCTTCAGAAGCTTCACCGCGGCTGCCATGCCGAGCGCGTAGACGGCGACCATGCAGCCGGTGTGGATGAGGATGAACGGGGCGAGATCGAGCCCGGTCATGACCAACGCGACCAGGTAGATCGCGGCCAGCACGCCGACGACCGCGAGACTGCGTCTCGGAATGCCGCCGCTCTCGGCGCCCTTCGCCATCCACTTCGGCAGGTCTCCGTCCCGCCCGAGCGACGCTCCGAGCTTGGCGAAGGCGCCGAGGTAGGCGTTCAGCACGCCGAGGGCAACGATAGCGGCGATCGCGGCGACGAATGCCGGGCCGATCCCCGGGGCCGTTCGCGCGACCAGGTCCAGGAGCGGAACGGCACTGTCGCCCGCGGAGCCGCCGAGCACGGCCACCGTGACGAGCTGCAGCGCGAGGTAGGCGAGCCCCACCGCGGCGATCGCGATCGCCGTGGCGAGCGGGATGGTGCGACGCGGATTGCGGAACTCCCCCGCGATGTGCGTCACGGCCTCCCATCCGGCGAATGCCCAGACGAACAGGCTGATTCCCGCGCCGACACCTGGCCAGCCATGCGGCATGAACGGAGCGAAGTTGGCCGGGTCGGATGCGGGGGCCGAGACCGCGACGACACCGACAACGATCACGACCAGGCCGCCCGTGAGCAGCAACTGCACCCAACCGGACACTCGCAACCCGTAGGCGTTCGACACCAGGGGCGGAATGAGAATCAGCGCCGAAACGAGCACGACGACCCAGCGCGGGCCACCGAAGATCGCCACGACATAGGAGCCACCGAGCACGGCGACGACCGGTGCACCGACGCAGACGCCGAAGAAGAACCAGTATCCGGCCATCCGCGCCGCCGTCTTGCCGAGCGCAAGCCGTACGAACGTCGCGACGCCTCCCGAGTCGGGATAGCGTGCCGCAAGTGCGGCGAAGGTTCCTGCCAACGGGATCGACAACAGCAGCACGGCGAGCACGGAAAGTATGGAGGCCGGTCCGGCCCTCGTTGCTGCGAGCGCCGGCAGCACGAGGATCCCGGTGCCGAGGACCGCCGCGATGTACAGTGCGGAGCCCTGCAGCAGGCCGACACTTCCCGCGGCGTGCGCGGGCACGGCACCCGTGTCGACGGTCACACCCGCGAGCGGTTCGGGCGCGCCTTCGGTCATCTCTCTATCGTGCCAGCAACCGCCGTCACCCCGCGTGGGGTCACTTCGACAGGCTCGGTACGGCGCTCGAGACCGGCCCGTCGCTAACGTCGGAGATTCGGGGACACGCCGCGCTATCCGGCCGATTTTCGCGGCGTGTCGCATTTCATCCGTCGTTACCGACGTACCACAGCGCGTCGAGTAGGCCGCGAGGAAGATGCAGCCGTATCGAGACCACGGTGCGAGTTACGCCGTCCCGGTCTCGATACGCTCGTGCCTCGCTACTCGACCCGCAGATACTACTTCAGGGCCTGGATGACATCCGCGATCAGGTCGTCGACACCCTCGATGCCGACGGACAGGCGAACGATGTTGTCCGGCACCTCGAGTTCGGTTCCCCGCACGGAGGCGTGGGTCATCTCCGACGGGTAGCCGATGAGCGACTCGACGCCGCCGAGCGACTCCGCCAGCTGAAAGATCTCTGTCGACTCAGCGAAGGAGCGCGCGGCCGCGGCCCCACCGCTCACGGCGACGGAGAGCATCCCGCCGAAGCCGCGCATCTGGCGGGCGGCAAGCTCGTGGCCCGGGTGGCTGGGCAGCCCCGGGTAGTACACGCGCTCGATCTTCGGATTGCCGACGAGCGCCTCGGCGATGGCCTGCGCGTTCGAGGAGTGCCGCTCCACCCGCACCGCGAGCGTCTTGAGCGAGCGGCTCGTCAGCCACGCATCCATCGGTGCAGAGATCGGGCCCGCCGCGAACTGCAGGAAGCCGATCGCGCTCGCGAGCTCGTCATCGTTGAGGATGACCGCGCCACCGATCACGTCGGAGTGCCCACCGATGTACTTGGTGGTGGAGTGCACGACGACATCCGCGCCAAGCAGGAGCGGGTTCTGCAGGTACGGAGAGGCGAAGGTGTTGTCGACGACGACGAGCACTCCGGCCGCGTGGCCGATCTCGGCGAGCGCGGCGATGTCCGTGATCTTCATGAGCGGGTTGCTCGGGGTCTCCACCCACAGAACGCGCGTCTCGGGGCGCAGGGCCGCGCGCACCGCATCCAGGTCGGACATCTCGACCGTGCTGAGCTTCACACCCCACGGCACGTGCACCCTGTTGACGAGTCGGTGGGTTCCGCCGTAGACGTCGTTGCCCATGAGCACGTGTGCGCCGGGGGTCAGTGCCGCGCGCAGCAGGGAGTCCTCCGCTGCGAGGCCGGACGAGAAGCTGTAGCCGTGCTTGCCGCCCTCGAGGCTCGCCAGCTGCTGCTGCAGCGAATCGCGGGTGGGGTTGGCGCTGCGCGAGTACTCGTAGCCGTCTCGCAGGCCGCCGACGCCATCCTGCACGAAGGTCGAGGTCTGGAAGATCGGCGGCACGACCGCCCCGGTGCGCGGGTCAAACGCCTGGCCCGCGTGGATGGCGCGCGTACTGAAATCCTGCTGCCCTGAATTGACTTGCTCTGACACGGGGTTCTTTTCTGTCGTTGTGGCCGAGTTGCCCACTTCCGCCCTCTTTTCGCAAGAAATGGAGCGAAATCGCGGCGTAAGTGGGCAACTCGGCGATGGATTGGTGGGTTAGTCGGAGACGAAGGTGAGCAGGTCGTGCCGAGTGACCACGGAGACGGGCTTGCCGTCTTCGACGACGAGCAGGGCGTCCGCGTCGGAGAGTGCTTCGCGCACCACCCCTATCGACTCGTAGATGCCGATCAGCCCGAGGGGTTTGCCGACGAACTTCTCGACCGGGTCGGTCATCTGGGCGTCGCCGCTGAAGACGTGTTCGAGCAGCGAGCGCTCCTCGAGCGCGCCGATCACCTCGCCGATGACAACGGGCGGCTCCGCCGTGAGCACCGGCAGCTGGGAGACGCCGTACTTGGTCATGATCTGGATGGCGTCCCGCACCGTGTCGGATGGGTGCGCGTGCACGAGATCGGGCAGCGCGCCCGTCTTGCTGCTGATGACGTCGGCGACCGTGCGCTCGTCCGACAGCTGAGTGAAGCCGTAGGACTGCATCCAGCTGTCACTGAACACCTTGCCCAGATACCCGCGACCGCCGTCCGGCAGGAGCACGACGACCACGGCATCCGCTGGCAGGTTTTTGGCGGCCTTGAGGGCGGATGCCACGGCCAGGCCGCTCGACCCGCCGACGAGTAGTCCCTCCTCACGCGCGAGCCTGCGGGTGAAGTCGAAGGACTCCGCGTCGGATGAGGCGATGATCTCGTCCACGACGGACGGGTCATAGGCCTCGGGCCAGAAGTCTTCGCCGACTCCCTCCACGAGGTAGGGCCGCCCGGTGCCGCCCGAGTAGACCGAGCCCTCCGGGTCTGCGCCGATCACCTTCACCGCACCGTTCGAGACCTCTTTGAGATATCTGCCGGTACCGCTGATGGTGCCGCCGGTGCCGACGCCCGCGACGAAGTGGGTGACCTTGCCCTCGGTGTCGCGCCAGATCTCTGGCCCGGTGGTCTCGTAGTGGCTGAGCGGGCCGTTGAGGTTCGAGTACTGATTGGGCTTGAACGCCCCGGGGATGTCTCGGGCGAGCCGGTCGCTCACCGAGTAGTACGACTCGGGGCTCGCAGGCTCGACGGCGGTGGGGGTGACGACGACCTCCGCGCCGTACGCGAGCAGCACGTTGCGCTTCTCCTCGCCCACCTTGTCCGGCAGCACGAACACGCAGCGGTACCCGCGCTGCTGGGCGACGAGGGCCAGTCCGATGCCGGTGTTTCCGCTCGTCGGTTCGACGATCGTGCCGCCGGGCTTCAGCTTGCCTTCGCGCTCTGCCGCGTCGATGATCCGCGTGGCGATGCGGTCTTTAGACGAACCGCCGGGGTTGAGGTACTCCACCTTGACGAGCACGGTCGCGGCGATACCGTCGGTCACATGCTGCAGCTTGACCAGCGGGGTGTTGCCGATCAGGTCGAGAACGGTCTCTGCGTATTTCACCGACCCAATCTACCAAGTACCGCTGCGAACCCACCCCGTGTGACGGGTGGGAGGCACACTCGCAATTGGAACGCCGAACACGGCCGGCCATCCCACCCGCGTCCTTTGTCCCAAATGAAGGCATCGAGCATCCGCCCTTCCGGAATCTAGGGTCTGCTCAGGGTCAAGAGCGCGATATGCCTTCATTTGGGACACCGCGGGATCGGTGGTGGAAAGGGATGCCACAGGACGAAAGGTCAGCGGCGGGAGGTCTGCTCCGTGTAGAGGGTCGCGTAGACACCACCGGCCGCGAGCAGCTCCGCGTGGGTGCCGCGCTCGACGATGTGCCCGCCCGAGACCACGAAGATCACGTCCGCCGCGACGATGGTGGAGAGTCGGTGCGCGATCGCGATGGTCGTTCGGCCGTGCGAGGCCGCATCCAGGGCATCCTGCACGACCCGCTCGGAGACGGAGTCGAGCGCGCTCGTCGCCTCGTCGAGGATGAGCACCCGCGGGTCCTTCAGGATGACTCGCGCGATCGCGATGCGCTGCTTCTCGCCTCCGCTCAGCCGGTAGCCGCGCTCACCGACGAGCGTGTCATACCCGTCGGGGAATGAGGTGATGGTCGCGTGGATGTTTGCTGCCTTCGCCGCCTCGACGAGTTCCGCATCGTTCGCGTCCGGCCTCGCGTAGCGCAGGTTCTCCGCGATCGTCGCGTGGAACAGGTAGGTCTCCTGGCTGACGATGCCAATGTTGGCGACGAGCGACTCCTGGCTGAGAGCGCGCACGTCCTCTCCGGCGAACAGGATGCGCCCGCTCGTGGCCTCGTGGAACCTCGGGATCAGGTACGACACCGTGGTCTTGCCCGCACCGGACGGACCGACGAAGGCGGCGAACTGGCCCGGCTCGATGGAGAAGGAGACGTCATCTAGGGTGGGGTGGGCATCCGGTCCGGCGTCCGGGTAGGCGAACTTCACGCGATCAAACTCCACTCGGCCGAGCTCGCTCTCGCGCACCGGGCGGGCATCCGGAGCCTCGACGATCGCGGGGACCAGATCGAGGTATTCGAAGATGCGGGCGAACAGCGCCTGCGAGGTCTGCAGGTCGAGGGCGACCCGCATGAGTCCGAGCAGCGGGAACATGAGCCGAGCCTGCACGGTCGTGAACGCGACGATCGTTCCGGCCGTGACGGGTACATTCCCCAGGATGAGCCAGGCCGCGACTAGATATACCACCGCGGGAATGATGGCGAGAAAGATCTGCACGAGCGCGAAGAACCACTGGCCGCTCATCTGCTGGCGCACCTGCAGCCGCACCTGGTTGTCGTTCTCGTCCGAGTAGCGGCCCACCTCCGCCCGCTGCTGGTTGAAGCTCTTGGCGAGCAGGATGCCGGAGACCGAGAGCGTCTCCTGCGTGATCGCCGTCATGTCGCTCAGCGATTCCTGGGTCAGGGTGGCAATGCGGGCTCGCACCTGGCCGACCCGACGCTGCGCGATCACGAGCAGCGGCATGAGCACGACGGCGACGACGGTGAGCTGCCACGACAGCAGCAGCATCGCGACGAACGCGGCGATCACCGTGACCGTGTTGCCGAGCACACTCGCGACGGTGTTGGTGAGCACGCTCGCAACGCCGCCGACATCGTTCTGCAGCCTGGACTGGATGATGCCCGTCTTGGTTCGCGTGAAGAAGGCCAACTCCATCCGCTGCAGATGACTGAACAGCCGGATGCGCAGGGCCCCCATGACCTTGTTGCCCACGGTCGCGGTGAGCCAGGTCTGCCACACGCCGAGCGCGGCGGACGAGACGTAGATCAGGATCATGAGCGAGACGATGCCGACAAGCACCGGCAGGTTCGGCCCGCCCTTCGGGAACAGGCCGAGGTCGAAGGCCTCCTTGGTCAACAGCGGAGGCAGCACGGAGAGTCCCGCGCTGAAGACGACGAGCACGACAGTGACCGTGAGCGCGACGCGGTGCGGCACGAAGAGCGCACCGATGCGGCGAAGCAGGCCAGGGATTTTCGGGGCCGCAGCGTTCGCGGCTCGCTGCGCACGCACATCCCCGCCACTCACGCGGCCGCCCCTGCCTCCGCCGCGCATCCCGCGCATTCCGCTCATTCGTAAACCCTACGACTCGGCATGCCCCCAACAGGCCCCCGTTCGCCGCAGGCGTGAGCGGCCGCAACGCACGTGTCTCGCGCCTTTCGTGGCGAGAAAGGTGTCTTCACGGCGGGAGAAACCACCACGGATGGCGGGAGAAGCCCCCTCGCGGAGGGAGTCCTAACTCCCGCCGCGAGCACGTTTCTCCCGCCGCGAGAAAACAAGCAGGAAGCACAGCACGAGAGCGCAGTTACGGAAAGGGACGAGCTACTTGGTGGAGCCCGCGAGCAGGGCGGAGACGAAGAAACGCTGGAAGGCGAAGAACACGATGAGCGGCACGATCATCGAGAGGAACGCGCCGGAGGACAGGATGTCGATGTTCGCCCCGAACTGGCGCAACTGGCTCTGGATGGCGACGGTCACCGGCTGCGATGTGGCGTTCGTGAAGATGAGCGCGACCAGCATGTCGTTCCAGGTCCACAGGAACTGGAAGATGCTGAGGCTCGCGATCGCCGGCAGTCCGAGCGGGAGGATGATGCGGCTGAAGATGCGCCACTCGCTCGCGCCGTCGATGCGGGCGGCCTCGAGCATCTCCCCCGGGATCTGCGTGAAGAAGTTGCGCAGCAGGAAGATGGCGAACGGCAGACCGTATGCGGTGTGGAACAGGATCACGCCGGCGATCGAGCCGAACAGCCCGATGCTGCCGTAGAGCTTCGCGATCGGAATGAGCGAGACCTGCAGCGGAACGGCGAGCAGCACGATGACGACGATGAGCAGCCAGTCCCGACCCGGAAACCGGATCCAGGCGAAAGCGTACCCCGCGAGGGATCCGATGACGACGACGAGCACCGTCGCCGGCACGGTGATCGCGATCGTGTTGACGAACGAGCCCATGAACTGCGAGTTGCCAAGCAGGTTCGCGTAGTTCTCGATGGTCAGCTGCGCCGGCCTCGTGAAGATCGTCCACCATCCGCTCTGGCTGTTGTCCGTGCTGGAGCGCAGCGAGGACAGGAACAGTCCGACCGTCGGCACGAGCCAGAACACGGCGACGATCACGAGGACGACGTTGACGACGCCCTTGCCGAAGAAGTCGAGGATACGCCCCGCGACGGTGCGCTTCGCCTTGACGATTCCCACCGGCGCCGTCATCGTTCCCGATCCATTCTGAAGCGACGCACGTTGATGATCATGAACGGCAGCACGAGCACGAGCAGCAGGATGGCGAGCGCACTGCCGAGGCCCTGGTCGTTTCCGCCGCCAAAGGAGACGGTCCACAGTTGCACCGCGATGACGCTCGCGTCGGGCAGGGAGGAGCCCGGAGGGATCACGTAGACGAGGTCGAAGATCTTGAGCACGTTGATGACGAGCGTGATGAACACGACGATGAGCACGGGCGAGAGCAGCGGCGCCGTGATCCGCCTGAACACCTGCCACTCGCTCGCGCCGTCCACCCTCGCCGCCTCCTGCAGCGAGATGTCCATCGCCGAGAGCCCGGATGCGATCATCACCATCGCGAACCCGGCCCAGATCCAGACATAGGCGAGGATGATCACCGCCGTGACCAGAGTCGGCCCGAGCCACGAGACCCCGGCATAGCCCTGCGAGAAGTTGGACGCAGGAAGGCCCACGGAGTAGCTGCCCGACTTCAGCCCGGTGATGGCATAGCGGCCGTCATCCGCGGTCGTTGCGGAGGCGACGACCGCACCGGAGGAATCGACGGCTTCCACCGTGATCCCGGGCAGCCCTTTCTTGTGGTCGCCGAGCTGACCCGGTGTCCCGCCACCGCCGGTCACGAAGTCGAGCCACACCGTTCCGGTGATCTCTGACCCTGCGGCATTGCTCGCCGCAACCGCCGTCTTCGCGCTGCCAGGCAGGGACGTGCCGAGGATGCCCACCAGCGGAAAGTCCTGCGCAGATCCGGTGCGAACAGCGGAATCCGTGAGGATCGAACCGTCCTTCTGCGCGCTGATTCCGGTGTTGTCCCTGGGCCTCGCGCCCGGATACGCCGCCCCGTGGGAGAACCAGTCGTGCACCGCGACGATGCCAGCGTTCACGGCACCCAGGTTGGGGTTCTCCTGGAACAGCGTGCGGAAGATCACGCCGGAGGCGACCATGGAGATCGCCATCGGCATGAACACGATGAGTTTGAACGCGGTCGCCCACCGAATGCGGTTCATCAGCACGGCGAAGATCAGCCCGAGGATCGTGCAGGTGATGGGCGCGACGATGACCCAGATGACGTTGTTCCTGATCGAGAGAAAGGTGGCCGGGTCTGTGAACATTGTCACGTAGTTGCCCGCGCCGACGAAGGCGTCGCCGCTCGCGTCGAACAGCGAGCGCCAGAGTGAATACACGACGGGGTAGCCGACCAGGACTCCGAGCAGGAACAGCGCGGGGGCGAGGAAGATCAGCGCCGTGACGAGGGCGCGCCGACCACCGCCACGGGGAGGACGGGAGTTCTTGTTGCGAAGAACTCCAACGCCCTTCCCCGTGACTGTCGTGGTCTCCGCGAGCTGGCCGGCGGACATCCGCTCGTTCTCTCTACTTGTAGTCGGCCGCTGCTGCCGCCTCGAGCGCCTGTGCCGTGCCCTGCACATCGCTCGGGTTCTTGTAGAAGTCGAGCAGGATCTTCCACTCGCCGGCACCCGGCGTGCCACCGAACGCGCTCGGCGCCTGGTCCGACATGTCGAAGCGGAAGGTCTTCGCACCGATCAGTGCCTCGGCGATCTGCTTCGACGTCGCATCCGGGTATGCCGACAGGGACACGTTCTTGTTCGGCGAGGTGAAACCGCCCAGCTTGACCCAGATGGTGGCCGCCTCGGGCGATGCCAGGTAGGTCATGAGGGCGCTCGCACCCTTGTTCTTCTTGAGCTGGATGGCGGCGTTGCCACCACCCACGACCGCGGGCCCAGACCCGTTGATCGACGGGAAATCGTAGAACTTCGCGTCGGTTCCGATCTTCGCCTTGGTCTGCGAGGTGATGTTGCCGGCCACGAAGTCGCCCTCGTAGACCGTTCCGGCCTTGGGCGGGTCGCCGAACACCTCGGTCACAGAATCGCCGAAGGTGCGCTGTGCACCGCCCGGTTCGATCAGGGTCGAGTCGCTCCACAGTTTCGACAGGATCGTGAGCGCGTCGATCACCGACGGGTCGGTCCAGGGGATCTTGTGCTGCGTGAGCTCGTCGTACTTCTCCGCTCCGGCAGAGCGGATGTAGACGTTCTCGAACCAGTCGGTGAGCGGCCAGCCGACATCGGCGCCGATGGACAGACCAGGGACGCCGGAGTCTGACACCTTCTTCAGCTGAGCGACGAAGTCATCCCAGGTCTTCGGCACGGTCGCGCCCGCGTTCGTGTAGACCGCCGTGTTGTACCAGACCGTGGACTTGTTCGATCCCTTGAACCAAATGCCGTAGAGCTTGTTGTCGACGGAGCCGAGCGTGATCCAGTCCTGCGAGAAGTTCTTCTTGACCGCGGCCTCGGTGGAGGCGGAGACCGGGACGAGACTGCCGGCCTTGGCGAGCGACTGCAGCAGGCCGGGCTGCGGGATGACCGCGACATCCGGCGGGTCCCCTCCCGCGATCTTGGTGTTCAGTGTGGTCGCAACGTTGCTTCCGTAGCTCGTGTAGTTGACCTTGGCCCCGGTCTCGGAGGAGAACTGGGCGAGTACTTTCTCGAAGTTCGCCTGCTCAGCGCCTGACCAGTCTGCTGCGACATTGAGTGTTGTGCCCTTGAGGCTCTGGTCTCCCGAGCCTCCGGATGAGGACGTGCTGCCCCCGCTGCAACTGGCCAGGGCCATGGCGATGGCTCCGGCTGCTGCGATCGGGACGAGCACTCGATGGTGCCTGTGAAAACGCATGTGTCTCCTCCTTCATTGGAGTCGAATCACACGAGCGGGATTTTCCCGTCCATCGCCAATCGCGGCCGTCCGAAGTCGGCCGACAATCGGTTGGTGAAATCGCGCAGCGCCATTCCTAGCAATGACGCCGACCCTTAAACGCTAGGCTGGCGTGCCTCCGAATACAAGAGGAATTCTGAACACTCCTCGCGGGTGCGCGGCTGAGACCCTGTACCCCACAAAGAAACAGTGGGCGCCTCCGTCGGGGGCGCCCACTTGTGCTGTTCCACCACACCGTCACGGTGTAATGCCATCTTGGGTTCTGTGGAGCTTCGTCGGGAATCATCACCCCGACGCGGGGAAAACCACACCCCGTTCGGCGCGTCGAGCCGGGGGCTAGCCAGAGGGTAAGACTGTCTAGTCTCGCGCTTCGATGGGGATCAAGCTCACACGTGACTGCAGGTACGACAAGCTTTCCGTGCGTCGATTACGTCCCCATTATGGCGGACATGGCGAGAGCAACGCAAGTACTTTTCGTTTTCTTTGGGGGCGGATTCTGCCGCAAACGACACGGAGGCGCCGCCCCATGACGGGACGGCGCCTCCGAGGCGTGTTACAGCGTATTTTACTTGAGGGTGACGGTTGCGCCGGCAGCCTCGAGCTGAGCCTTCGCCTTCTCGGCGGTCTCCTTGTTGACGCCCTCGAGCACGTTGCCCGGTGCGCCATCGACGACGGCCTTGGCCTCGCCCAGGCCGAGGTTCGTCAGTGCACGGACCTCCTTGATGACCTGGATCTTCTTGTCGCCTGCAGCGTCGAGGACGACGTCGAAGGAATCCTTCTCCTCAGCCTCGTCGGCGGCGGCAGCGCCACCGGCAGCAGCGCCACCGGCCGCGGCAACCGCGACGGGGGCAGCAGCGGTGACCTCGAAGACCTCCTCGAACTTCTTGACGAAGTCGCTGAGCTCGACGAGCGTGAGCTCCTTGAACGCCTCGATGAGCTCGTCGCTTGACAGCTTTGCCATGGTATTTCTCCTTCTATCTGGTATTTATCGCCGCGTCGCCGTACCCGGAAATCAGGCAGTGGCGCGCGAAGTCTTACTGCTGGGTCTGCTTCGCGCGCAGCGCGTCGACGGTACGAACCGCCTTCGACAACGGAGCGTTGAACAGGTAAGCGGCGCCGAACAGCGAGGCCTTGGCTGCGCCGGCGAACTTCGCCAGCAGCACTTCCCGGGACTCGAGATCAGCGAGCTTGATGACCTCTGCAGACGTGAGGGGGTTACCGTCGAAGTAACCGCCCTTGACCACGAGCAGAGGATTTGCCTTGGCGAAGTCGCGCAGGCCCTTCGCGACGGAGACGGGGTCTCCGTGCACGAATGCGATGGCGGATGGGCCGACCAGCTCGTCGTCAAACGAGCTGATACCGGCCGCGTTTGCCGCGATCTTGGTCAGCGTGTTCTTCACCACGGCGTATGTTGCGTTCTCACTGATGCTCTTTCGCAGCGTCTTCAGCTGCGCAACGGTGAGGCCGCGGTACTCGGTGAGCAAAACAGCGGTCGAGTTACGGAACAGTTCCGTAAGCTCGGCAACCGAAGCTTCCTTGTTCGCCATGTGGCTCCTCAATTTCGTTATTGCAATGCACCTAAACGGTGCTGTGCCCGAACGGGCACCAGCCTCGGCCGATTGGGCGGGCCGCTCACGAAAAAAGCTCCGGCGCAAGCGCACGGAGCTGGAGTCTTGTTGAAGACATCTACTTCACACACCTGCGCGGGTTCCCACTCGTTGAGCGAGCCTTAGGTCGGTGCATTTTTACGCGCACCGACAACCTGCGGTCTTTGGCCTCACTCAGGCTACGGGATGCGCGGGGCCAGTGCAAACCCACGCGGATGTTGAGCGCGTCAGGACAAGGCGAAGGCATCTCGACCCGGGGCCCATCCAGGTGAGTCGAATAATCACTGCCATTCGTACATATATTTGTGGTTAATGGGCATAAACACCATTTTGCAGTGGTAGAATCGTGCTTATGCAGACCGACGCCGCCGATCCGACCTGGCCTCCGCATGGGGTTGAGTCGCTGCCCTGGCGTCAGCAGGTGCGAGGTGGCACGCGCGAAGACCGGATGTTAACATCGGTCGAGGCGACGATCCCCCCACTGATCGAGGCGCTCGACTATGTGCCGCCACTGACTGTGCTGCTGAAAACTGAGAAAGCTCTCCTCACTGTCGCGCAGGCCGATACCGATGCCGAAGGGCACTCCGCGGCGCTGAGCCGTTTCATGATGCGTTCGGAATCCGTGGCCTCATCGAAGATCGAGCGCATCACCGCAACCGCGGTTGACTACGCCAAGGCGATCGCAGGCAGGCGAGGCAACGCCGCTGCGGTGAGCATGGTCGCCGCGTCATCTGCGCTGCATGAACTCATCACGACAGTGAGTGAGCACGGGCACTTTGAGCTAGAGCACATCACGAGCGCGCACCGCGCTCTGATGGCGAACGACCCAGACGAGGCCGATTATGCTGGCCGCCTGCGAGACGTGCAGAACTGGATAGGCGGAAGCGACTACTCACCCCGCGATGCTCTCCATGTGCCGCCAGCGCCCGAAAGGGTTCCTGAACTGATGGCGGATCTCGTGGCGTACCTCAATCGCGACGACGTGCCGGTGATGGTGCAGGCGGCGATCGGTCACGCACAGTTCGAATCAATCCACGCCTTCACTGATGGCAACGGTCGCATCGGCCGCGCGCTGGTATCCGCTGTGTTAC
This sequence comes from Parafrigoribacterium humi, assembly GCF_040227205.1. Classification (NCBI taxonomy): domain Bacteria; kingdom Bacillati; phylum Actinomycetota; class Actinomycetes; order Micrococcales; family Microbacteriaceae; genus Parafrigoribacterium; species Parafrigoribacterium humi. The sequence continues at coordinate 159,573 of NZ_JBELOA010000003.1, forward strand.
GCCGTCGCGGAGTCACCCGTAACGCCGTTGTGCCGCTCGCCAGTGGCCTCCTCGCGCGACGCGATGGCTACTTCGCATCGCTCGGCACGTACCGCCGGGGTGACCCCGCGCCGCTCATTGACCTTTTCGCACGGTCGGCGCGTGCTGCCGCCGAGTGCTCGCGCGAGAGCATCGCTCGTCTGAAGGCAATGCCCGGCGAGTGGGCCGCGGAGCTGCGCCCACGTGCTGGCTCTGCTGCCGCAGCACTTATCCACGCCTTCTACGACCACCCGGTGATGAGCGCGGACGAGATCGAGATCCGGTCTGGCTCAGTTGCCTCTCAGGCATACCGCGCACTCGATCGACTCACGCGGGCCGGGTTCATCGAGGAAATCACGGGGCGCAAGAAGAACCGCGTTTGGGCTGCGTCAGAGGCACTGGCCGAGCTCGACGAACTCGATCGACGCATCCAAGCCGCGATGGATTGAATCCCCGGCTTCAGCCGTGGACTGTTCGACATCGACGACGCGTTCGCACTTCCTTGCGGAGCTCTTCGCATCCAATTCGTATTAGACCCCTCGGCAGTCCCGTCGACACGTTTTGAAGCGGGACGGCAACCGCCGCCCCCGAAAAATACCAGGAACGAAACCAAGGGCGAATCATGGCACTGTTCTGCGCATCCGTGGCCAACCACTTCACCACACTGCCCGACACCCCCACCGTCGTGGAACGCTCCACGACCGGACCGATTTGTCCCGGCCGTCGGCATCCTGGCCGCGCAGGTCGACCTTCTCTGCAGCGTTCGGGTTGATCAGGTGACGGAAGGCTTTTCAGGCTTTGGCTTCTCGGCGGGAGGCTTCTCGGCCTTTGGCTTCTCGGCGGAAGGTGTCGCGGCCGCGCGCTTTGTCGTTGCAGGATTCTGCGCCGTCGCGGGCCTCTCCGTCGAAGGTTTCGTCGCCCCAGCGAACTTGGCGGGGGCAAGCTTTGTCGTTGTTTGCTTCGGGGCGGTCCGCTTAGTTGCGGAGGCGGACTTCTTCTTTGCTGCGGGCCTAGGGGCCGCGGGCGCAGCCTCAGGCTGCGGTACGGGCTCAGGTTCGGGTACGGGCACGAGAGTCGGGGCGGGATGCACGCTGGCACCGGCCATGGCGCTCACGAGGCCCGCCTCCGCGCTCACGGCCGCGCGGGCCAGCGAGATGGCTCGCGCCTCCGTGGTGGATGCCTGGCGATCGAAGGCCCGCTCGGACTCTCCGCGCGGATTTCTGCGTGGCCGATTGGGGACATCCGCGGCGGTGTCTTTCTTGCGCTTGCGCGCTGGAAGAAGGATGAAGATCGCGAGCAGCACCACGACGCCACCCAGTGTGATGCTTGAGATGAGAAGCCCTGGGTTCGCCGGTGCAGCCGGGGGCTGTGTCGCTGCGGCCTTCTCACGCAGGATCTTCTGGTACTCCGCGATCGTCAGGGGGCCGCTCGTGCCCGAGCTGCCCGTGACGAGAGGCGTGAGAGTCTTGCCGTCGGTGGCAAACCACGCCTGCTGCACGGTGTCGTCGATGAGCTGGGTGTCTTTCGGCGCGCGCCCCAGTGCGTCGACGAGCGCGCGGCCGCGCGCGAAGTCCGCCAACTCTGCCTTGTCGCTCCCCGGGTTGATCCACACGGCGGCGAGACCGAGAATCGCGCCGCTCTTGGCCGTGACCGGGGCGATCCAGGTGTTGGTCAGCTCGGTGGGGGTGTCTGTCTTGTCACCCGCGAGAAAGCCCGGTGTCCAAGCGAGCAACCGGCGGATGGTGCCCACCGTGGTCGTGTCGCCGAAGGTCGTATCCGGGTCGGTGCTGTTCGCGGTGCCGTAGAGGTCCGCGAGTCGGGGAATGAGCCCGGTTGCGAAGTATGCCGCGACGTCCTCCGGCACCGGCGGCTCCTCGGCCGTCGCCACCTGTGAGGCGACCAACGGGGCCAGGAACCCGACCATCAGCGCGAGAGCGAGGCGATGCGATCCTCGTCGACCCGCGCGGAGGCGGTTTTCAGACGCCATCGCGCCACGAGTGCCTGGGTTCATAGCCGAGGATGCGACGGGCCCTGTCGATCGAGAGCAGTGTCTCGTGCTCGCCCAGCTCGCGCTTCACCTCGACGTCGGGGAACACCTCGGCGACGAGGCTCGCGCTGGACCGGCTCATGACGGTGTCTGCCGCCGCGATGACGAAGCGATCGAATCCGGGGCGGTTGGCCTTCAGCGCCAGTTCGATGGCCTGCGCGCCGTCCCTCGCGTCGATGTAGCCCCAGGCATTCCAGCTGCGGAGCCTCGGATCCGCGTCGAAGGAGGGGAACTCGGCATAGTCCTCCGGTGTCATCACGTTCGAGAACCGCAGCGCGGTGATGCTGAGCTCCGCATCCCAGGTCACGAGCTTGGTGGCGAGTTCCTCCTCGAGGTGCTTGGTGAGCGAGTACACGCTCTGCGGCCTGGTCGGGTATTCCTCGTCGACGGGGAAGTAGGGCGGCGGAGTCGTATCGAACGGCAGGCCGAGCACTGTCTCACTCGACGCATAGACGATGGTCTTGATTCCCGCCCGGCGAGCGCCCTGGAACACGTTGAAGGTCGCGGTCATGTTGTTGTGGAAGGTCTGCGAGTCTGCCATCAGCCCCGGAGCCGGCACGGCGGCGAGGTGCACGACGGCGTCGAGGCCGTCATGAACGTCATTGATCCCGAACAGGGCGTCGACGGTCTGTCCGTAGTCGGTGAAGTCGACACGGACGAAGCCTGGCTCTCTCGGGCCGGCGACGTCGAGAGCCGTGACCGTGTGGCCGGCATCCCGGAGATACCGAACGACGGCGCCGCCCAGTTTTCCGTTGCCGCCCGTTACCGCAATGTCCATTCGGGTCCTCTTTTGCAGTGTGTGACTGCTGCCATTTTCGCACGGGCGAGGCCGCGATGCAGACCCCGCGCAGAGCCACGCCGAGGAAGGCTCCCCGAAGGCATCTCAGCCGAGCGGAAGCTCGACGCGAAAGCTCGTCTTGCCCGGCACGCTGTCGACCGAGACCGTGCCGCCGTGGCCGGTGACGACGGCACGCACGATCGCGAGTCCGAGGCCCGTGCTGCCCGCGGCCCGGGAGCGAGAGCCGTCGCCGCGTGCGAAGCGCTCGAACAGCACGGGCCGCAGGTCATCGGGGATGCCGGGCCCGTCATCCGAGATCGTCACGACCGCATGGCCCGCGGCATCCTTCGCGAGCGCCGCCGTCACTCGCGTGGATGCCGGCGTGTGCACCCGGGCGTTCGCGAGCAGGTTCGCCACCACCTGGTGCAGCCGCGCGGCGTCGCCGATCACCTCGACCGGCTCCTCCGGGAGATCGAGCGACCACTCGTGATCAGGCCCGGCGGCGTGCGCATCACTCACAGCATCGATGAGCAGCCTGGACAGGTCCACGGGCGCACGGTCGAGGTCACGGCCCTCGTCGAGCCTCGCGAGCAGGAGCAGGTCTTCGACGAGCGAGGTCATGCGGGTCGCCTCCGACTCGACCCTGCCCATCGCGTGCACGACATCCTCCGGCAGGTCGTGGTCGCCACGCCTGGTGAGCTCCGAGTAGCCGCGGATCGACGCAAGCGGTGTGCGCAACTCGTGGCTCGCATCCGCGACGAACTGCCGCACCTTGCGCTCGCTCGCCTGCCTCGCCGTGAGGGCGGATGCGACGTGGCCGAGCATCCGGTTGATGGCGGCACCCACCTGCCCCACCTCCGTTCTCGGGTCTGCATCACTCGGAGGAACCCGCACCGCGAGCGCCACCTCGCCGCGGTCGAGCGACAGTTCGGACACCCGCGTCGCCGTGGCGATCACCCGCTGCAGAGGTCTGAGCGCGAGGCGCACGATGATGGTCGCGAGCACTGCCGCGAGCGCGATGCCGACGACAGTCACGATCGCGATGACGACGACGAGCTGCAGCAGGATCTCCTGCACATCGCTCAGCGGAAGCCCGGTCACGACGCGGTCACCGTTGGAGAACGTCGCCGTGGCGACACGATAGTTGCCGAGGTCCCCGCCGAGATCGACGGTCATCGGGTCGCTGCGGGTGGATGCGGCCTCCAGCACGCGCGCGTCGGAGGCGGGCAACTGCTGTTGCCGACCCGTCTTCTGGTCTTTTTCGACCGCCAGGGTCACGCCGTTCGAGACGAAGGCTATGACCGTGCCCGGAGCCTGTCGGTTGAGCGTGAGGATGAAGCGCTCGGCTGAGGAACCCGGTGCCTCGCCGGACCCCGGCGGGCCGAATCCACCCTGCGAGCGGCCGGTTGCGGCCGTGAGCTGGTCGTCGAGACGGCTCATCAGAAACCCCTGCAGGGCGAGCACGCTCACGGCACCGATGACGATGGCGACCGCGGCGAGCAGGCCGACGACGGCGAGGGCCAGGCGCCTGCGCAACGACCAATGCCTGCGCGGCGCGACCCGGGTCATCCGGCGGCCTTGATCAGATACCCGACGCCCCGCACGGTGTGGATCATTGGGGCGACACCCGCGTCGATCTTCTTGCGCAGGTAGGAGATGTAGATCTCGACGATGCTCGATCGGCCCCCGAAGTCATAACTCCAGACCCGGTCGAGAATCTGCGCCTTGCTCATCACCCTGCGCGGGTTGCGCATGAGAAAGCGCAGCAGCTCGAACTCGGTCGCGGTCAGCTCGATGAGCCGGCCGCCGCGGCGCACCTCGTAGCTCTCCTCGTCGAGGGTCAGCTCGCCGACGCGCAACACAGGATCGACCGTGTCAGTGATGACGACGGTGGAGCGACGGATGAGCCCGCGAAGTCGCGCCACGAGCTCCTCGAGGCTGAACGGCTTGGTCACGTAGTCGTCGCCGCCCGCGGTGAGCCCGGCGATGCGGTCGTCGAGGGCATCCTTCGCGGTGAGAAAGAGCACGGGGACGTCTCGGCCGTCGGCCCGCATGCGCTTGAGAACCTGCAGCCCGTCGATGTCTGGCAGCATGACGTCGAGAACCACGACATCCGGTCGGAACTCGCGGATGATCGACAGCGCGCTGTGCCCGTCGGCGGCGGTGCGCACGTCCCAACCCTCGTATCTCAGCGCCATGCCGAGGAGGTCGCTGAGGGATGCCTCGTCGTCGACCACGACGACGCGCACGGGCGAGCGGTCTGCACGCAGCAGTTTCGCGCTCGACTCACGGCTGGACGAAAGGTTGGCAGCGTCTGTGTTCACAGTGCTATTTAGTCGCGCTGGGCTTGGAGACTCCTATGAGGAATACCGATCGATCCTGAGAAACCGCTTAGCCGGCCGACCGGATGTAAGCGCCATTTGCAGTTCATTCTTACGACTTTCATAGCTTGTGTCGCCAGCTTTTTCCTATGCAGCTGAGAAGGCGCGTCATCATCAATTCCTCCCTGGGCGTCATCGTCGTCGCGGCGATCGTCGGGGCATACTTCGTCATCAACCCGCCGACCGCCTCGTCGGCCTCCGGTTCCACCCAACTCACCTCGACCGTGCAGCAGGGCACGGTCAGCAACACCATCACGGCGACCGGCTCCGTCGCACCGCTCAGCGAGGTGAACGCTTCGTTCAAGGCCTCGGGGACGATCGCCACGGTCGATGTCTCGCTCGGACAGACCGTCACGGCGGGGCAGACGCTGGGAACCCTCGATCCGACCTCGTTGCAACAGACGGAGAACGAGGCGCAGACCAGCTACAACAACGCGGCGACGAACCTCGCGTATGCGAAGACGAACCTCGCGGCGGCGGAGACCGCCAGCACGCAAGACTCCAACCCGTCCGGCAACAGCACCCAGTCGATCAACAGCGCCAAATCGGCCATTCTGTCCGCACAGGCCCAGCTGAACACTGCGCTCGATGCGCTCACCACCGCCAAGTCGAATCTGAGCGCAACCACTCTGACGGCACCCATCGCGGGTCTCGTCATCGCGGTCAACGGCAGCGTGGGCGGTTCGTCCGTGTCATCGGGCTCATCCGGATCGTCTGCCGGGTCGGGGACATCGGGCGGATCGGGGTCGTCCGGTTCCACGGGTAATTCTGGGTCCTCCTCCAGCTCCTCTTCGTCCGGCTTCGCGACCATCGCCGACGTGTCGTCGATGACCGTCACCGCGAACATCGCCGAGGCCGACATCGCCTCCGTCACCGTCGGCCAGGCGGCAAAGGTCACGTTCCCCGCGATAGCCGGTGTGAGCGCCGACGCCAAGGTCACCGCGATCGCCCCCACCGCGACGAGCAGCAATTCCATCGTCACCTACGCGACCACCCTCACCCTCGACTCGATCCCCAAGGGGCTCAGGCTCGGCCAGACCGCATCCGTCGCCATCACGACGAAGACCTCCGCAGCCGACGCGCTCTATGTTCCCAGCGCCGCGATCACGACGGCGAACGGCGTCTCCACGGTCAAGGTCGTCGACTCGAGCGATCCTTCGAAGACCACGACGGTGACCGTGACGCTCGGCGTCGTCGGCACCGAGGGAACGGAGATCACATCCGGATTGAAGGCGGGCCAGACCGTCGTGCTCGGCACCGTGTCGGATAGCGCGGGCACGAGCGGCGCGGGCACGAGCGGCACGGGCCGCACGGGAGGCTTCGGCGGCGGGTTCCGTGGAGGCTTCGGCGGTGCAGGCGGCGGCACCGTCCGCGGGGGCAACGGATGACCGAGGTTGCCGCACGGGCCACGCGCCCACCCGTTCTTGAGCTGCGCGCGGTGCACCAGGTCTACGGCAGCGGGGATGCCGCGGTTCATGCCCTTCGCGGCATAGACCTCGCCATCGCCGAGGGAGACTACGTGGCAATCATGGGGCCGTCCGGCTCGGGTAAGTCCACGCTGATGAACCTCCTCGGCTGCCTCGACATCGCGTCGCACGGAAGCTATAGGCTCGCGGGCAACGACGTGAGCACGCTCGATGAGAACTCGCTCGCCCACATCCGGAATCGTCAGATCGGCTTCATTTTCCAGTCGTTCAACCTCGTGCCGCGGATGTCCGCGCTCGGCAACGTCGAGTTGCCTCTCGTGTATGGAAAGGTCGGCAGGGCAGAGCGCAGACGGCGAGCACTCGAGGCACTCGACACCGTCGGACTGGCGGATCGCGCCGATCACCAGCCTCAGGAGCTCTCCGGCGGCCAGCAGCAGAGGGTCGCGATCGCGAGGGCGCTCGTCACCTCCCCCACCCTCGTGCTCGCCGACGAGCCCACCGGAAACCTCGACAGCGCCTCCACCGACGAGATCCTCGGGATGTTCGACCTGCTCGCGAGGGACGGCCGCACCATCGTGGTCATCACCCACGAAGCGCACGTTGCGGAGCAGGCACACAGGGTGCTCACCATCAGCGATGGACTGATCGTCTCCGATCGCGTCTCTGCCTCGCTGCTGGGGGCGCCGCGGACGAATGGCAGGCGGGCGCTGTGAGATTCTCCGAGATGCTGCTCTCCGCCCTCCGGGGGATCACCGCGAACAAGCTGCGGTCGGTCCTCACGCTGCTCGGCGTAATGATCGGGGTCGCGTCCGTCATCCTGCTGCTGGCCGTCGGGAACGGCTCCGCGCAGCAGGTCAACAATGCCATCTCGAACCTCGGGACGACGACGCTCACCGTGCGGGCATCCGGAGGCGGGTTCGGCGGCGGTGCAACAGCGAGCTCGGGCACGAGCATCACCCGCACGGTGGCCGACCAGCTGGCCGCGGCGGGGCTCGGGCACGTGCGCACCGTCATCCCCGAGGTGAACACGAGTCTCACCGTCTCGAGCACGACCGTGTCCGAGAGCTCGACCACGGTGCTCGGAACGACGCCGGAGTACTTCTCCGTCGGCACGAACACGGTGGCGTCGGGAGCCGCGTTCACGGATGCCGACGTCACGAACGCGGCGAAGGTCGCCGTGATCGGACAGACGCTGGCCACCGAACTGTACCCGACGGGATCGGCGCTCGGGAAGACCGTGACGGTGGACGGCACCTCGTTCAGCGTGGTCGGCATCCTGTCGCAGCAATCCGCCGTCGGGTTCAACGACCCCAACTCCGTCGTCATCGCGCCGATCAGTCGGGTGCAGGACTCCTTCACCGGCTACGGGGCTGTCTCCTCACTCACCGTGGAGGCGACGGATGCCGACGCGGTGACCGCCGCGCAGGGCGAGCTGACCATCATGCTCAACCAGCTGCTCGGCGTGACGGACACGACGAACGAGCCGTTCACGGTGGTCAACCAGAGCTCACTGCTCGCGACCGCAGCCACGAGCGCGGCGAGCTTCACGGTGCTGCTCGGAGCCGTCGCGGCGATCAGCCTGCTCGTGGGCGGGATCGGGGTGACCAACGTCATGCTCGTGACCGTCACGGAGCGCACGCGGGAGATCGGCATCCGCAAGGCGCTCGGCGCGACGAGGGGCGCCATCCTGGGCCAGTTCCTCGCGGAGGCGGCGACGCTCACCTTGCTCGGCGGCGTGCTCGGGGTGATCGCCGCGCTCATCGGGGCGCAGTTCCCTCTCAATGGAACGCAGCCGGTCATCCTCGCCTTCTCGATTCCTCTCGCCCTCGGCGTCTCCGTCGCGATCGGCGTGTTCTTCGGCGTCTACCCCGCGGCCAGGGCCGCGGCCCTGCGTCCCATCCAGGCGCTCAGGGCGGTATGAACGCGTTCACCAACTCGACAACAGAACCCTCAGGAGAGAAGAGACGATCATGACTGATCCAACGAACCCGGTGTCGCCGTCGGGCGACCGCGTGCCGGAGTCGCCAGCGGTCACCCCCGCTGCCGCGCCTGCCGCCGCCCCGCTCGCCGCTCGCAAGCGTTCGACGCGGTGGCTCACGCCGACACTCGCGATCGTCGCGGCACTCGCCGTCGGCATGGTCGGCGGCGTGTTCATCGGACGTAGCGGTGCGGCGCACGCCGGACCGGGCGCCTTCGCTCGTGGCCAGTTCGCGGGCGGCGACAGTTCCCAGATACAGGGCGGCAGCGGACAGGGTGGTGGAACCGGCCGCGCATTCGCCGGCGGCGGGTTCACCACGGGTAAGATCACCGCGATCGACGGGACCACGATCACCGTGAAGGCACCGGATGGCACGCTGAAGAAGGTGTCCACAACCGCCAAGACCAGGGTCAGCAAGACCACGACCAGCAGCGTCGGCGCGTTGAAGAAGGGCGAGACCGTCACGGTGATCGGCGCGACCGGCTCCGATGGCACCGTCGCGGCCACGACCATCTCGCAGGGCGCGGGGCTGCGCGGAGGGTTCGGTGCGCGGCCGGGAGGTGCCCCGACGCCGAACAATTAGGGTCCCGCCGGTCGAGCGGCCTCACCGGGCGGATTGAAGGAGCTTTTTGCGTTTTGGCCAAGATCGAAGGACTTTTCTTGTCCACATCCGCACTTTCTCCTTACTTTTCGAGCGTCGCACCATCAGCTTTGCCGGGGGCGCACCGAACGGGAGTGCCGAGCGCGCGAGCGGAGCGCGCACAATAGGGGGGTGACGTTGCAGCCGACCCTCTCGCTCTGGGCAGAGTCGACCCCGGATCACCGCAGACGCATCCTCGCCCACTCGGAGGATCGCGCAGCCTGGCTCCTAGCCCGCAGCCGTGGCATCACCGCGACGGATGTGGCCAGGCTCTCCAGCCAGCGATCGGTGCAGGCCGTGGCGCTCGACAAACTCCACGGCAACGGTTTCTCCGGCAATGCCTACACCGAACACGGTCGCGCGCGTGAACCCGAGATAGCGCGCTGGGTGAAGGATCGCTTTGGCATAGATCCCAGCACGGCGCTGTTCCATGCCGCAGGACATCCCGAGCACCTGGCGACTCCGGATGGCGTGGCCCTGACCGCGAATGGAGCGCTTGAGCTCGCAGAGATCAAGACGACCAAGTCGGCCTGGCGCAGCATCCCGCGCTCGTATCTGCGCCAGGTGTGGTGGCAGCAGTACGTGCTCGGGGCGGAGCGAACGCTGCTCGTGTGGGAGCAGCACGACAACTTCGTGCCGGTGAAGCCCGAGCCGGAGTGCCGCTGGATCGCGCGCGACGAGAACGAGATCCACGTGCTCGTCGACCTGGCCGATCGCGTGCTCGCCCTTGTCACTCAATCGCAGCGCTCCTAACTCCGCCACTCCCACGACCATGGAAGCGACGGGCCGAGCTTCCTACCCTCCAGATCGGATAACACCAGAGAGCTGCATCGCTTCGATTTGCGACGCGCCATATCCCAACTGAACGAGCACGTCGGCAGTGTCTTCGCCCAGCGCAGGAGGATACCGTGCCTCGATACCGACTTCGCCGTCGATCTTTATCGGATTGCCGAGCACGCTGACAGCGCGGCCGTCGGGGTGCTTGAGCTCGACAACCATTCCCCGGCCCGAATTACCCGCGTCGATGAGCGCCTCGTTGACGGAGTTTATGAGCGCTGCCGGCACGCCGCGCGCATTGAGCCGATCAACCCAATCGCCTGCTGGTGCAACTCTAAAGGCACTCTCCAGCAGTCCCCACAGCTCCACCTTGTTGTCCAGCCTCGATGCGGACGTATTGAATCGCGCGTCTACGGGGAGCTCGGGCAAACCGAGCTCATCGCATAATTCGGTCCACATTCGTTCAGTGTTCGCGGTAACGACGAGTTCTCGGGAATCCGCTCCGGTAAATGAGCGATAGGTGGGGATTGAGTCGTGGTGGCGGCCCTGGGGCTTGGGATCGACCCCGCTGAACAGGGCATACACCCCCTGATAGGAGAGCATTGCAAGCTGACAATCGAGCATCGATACATCGATAGCGGCCCCTTTACCGGTCCGCTCGTGCTGTACCAGCGCGGCCAGTACGCCTATAGCCGCATACATGCCTGCGACCAGGTCCCCCGCCGGGATTCCGAGGCGCAAGCTGGGGCCGCTCTCTTCCCCGGTCAGGCTCATCACTCCGGACAGCGCTTGCACGATCATGTCGTAAGCAGGTCGGTCATGCCAGGGACCGTGTTGCCCGAAGCCGCTTATGGACGCCCACACGAGCCCGGGATATTGCTCTCGTAGGCGATCCGCATCTAAGCCAAGGCGTTTACACACCCCTGGCCGAAAATTCTCCACGACGACATCACATTCCCCAATCAGCCGGAGCGCGACTTCGAGCCCTTGCGGTGTTTTCAAATTCAGAGCGATGCTGCGCTTGCTCCTGTTGTTTCCCAGGAAGTAGGCGCTGTCGTCGCCAACGAAATATGGTGGGATCCCGCGACTCGAATCGCCATCGAGCGATTCGACTTTCAACACCTCCGCACCAAGATCCGCCAATATCTGCGTGCAGAACGGCCCCGAAAGAAACGTCGTCAGATCGAGGACAGTCACTCCCGCCAGGGGAAGCTTCCCCTTGCTCGTGGTGCCTTTTCTTTGATCCTCAACCATTCGTCTTCCTTATTTTTATTCTTTGCTCGCGCCGCTTACGATCGCAGCACCCCGTCGCGTTATGCAGGTGAAACCGATCCTTAGGCGGCTCCCTCGAAGATATGGACGGCGCAGGCACCGTGATCGAATCCCGATATTCCCCCGCCAGTGACATGAGTCAACCCAAGCCGGGCCTTCTCCACTTGACGGGCATCCGCCTGGCCCGTCAACTGCCAGAACATCTCGACAACTTGGGCGACTCCCGTGGCTCCCACCGGATGTCCCTTCGCGAGCAGCCCACCGCTGGGATTTACGACGACCTTTCCCCCGAATGTGCTGCTTCCATCCTTCAGAAACCCCACAGCTTCACCTTCTGCACACAGGCCAAGCGCTTCGCAGTACACCAATTCGGCAATTGAATAGGCGTCATGCAGTTCAACCAGATCGAGATCAGATGGACCAACCCCTGCGGCTTCGTATGCGTCGCGAGCCGAGTCATAAGAGATGTCTGGGCGGATCATGTCTCTAAACCCGCCAGTAACTTGCCCAGAGTGGAGTATCGATGCCAAAACCTTGATCGAAGGGACGCCAAGCCGGGCCCGAAAGTCATCGGACACCACGACCACCGCAGCCGCTCCATCACCCGTCGGGCAACATTGGAATAACGTCAGTGGGTCCGCAATAGGCCGAGAACCAAGCACCTCCTCGACCGTCGTCTCCTTCCGCAGCTGCGCATATGGATTCAGAGCGCCATGCTTTCTCGCTTTCACACTCACACGTGCGAGATCAGATGAGGCCACGCCATGCTCGTACATGTACCTCCGTGCTCGCATGGCATACAACGCAGGCAAGACCATCCCCTGCTGCACTTCCCAGTCCTCCGTGATCAAAGGGAGTGGCCCGCCACCGAACTGCGTCAGCTTGTCCACTCCTATCACCAACACCGCATCGCTTCGTCCCTCTGCGACGTACTGCACCGCCAGGTGCAGTGCGGAAGCACCGCTCGAACAAGCATTGTCAACATTGACGACCGGGATACCCCCAATACCGACATCCTTCGCAATGCGCTGCCCGGTCAGCATTCCTCCGTACGTATGCCCACAGAACACTGCCCCGATCGACTCGCGACTTACGCCCGAAGACTCCAGCGCTCCTAAGATGGCCGGGACGGCCAGCCCCGCGTAACTGGAATCGCGATGTTTGCCAAACGGGATCATGGATGCCCCAACCACACTGACGCCGGTCATTTTCTTACCTCTTCCTCATCGGCGGGGCAAAACGCCCAGCTCTCACGAACCTTGGTCAAGCGCACCCGCATATCGACTGCCCACGGCGTGCCGTCGCTGGCAAGGACGGAGAACACACGCACGCCGTCGTCCAGATCGATGTAGCCGACGTCGTATGGCGTCTCTCGCTGGAGCGAGACATGCACCCTGCTGTACGAATAGAGAGTTCCATGAGAGGGAAGCAGGTACGGGCGCATCTGCGTCCCGGAACAGCTGAAGCACACCTGACGCGGTGGAAAGTACTTTTCGCCGCACGACAGGCACTCGGATCCCTCGAACTGATATCCCTCTGGTCCCTCGACCGCACGAGCATCAGCGGCCATACGTAGATCTTCAATCGGCATGGCCGTCGCCACGGGTGCTCCGGGAGCATCCTTATTTATTGTCATCTTGCTTCCTCCATATTCGGCTTCTATCCATGCCCTCTGGCAGCGGGCAATTCCGTCTCGACCAGCGCGACGTGATTCTCACGTAACAGGCAACCTCGCCGGCTTTCGGCCACTCATATCGCATCGCTCCCCATGAACCCATCCGACGCCGAGGTGGCCATAACGTCCGAAGACGAAGCGAGGAGTGTTCGCGTATACGGATGCTGCGGGTCAGAAAAGATGCGATCTGCTGATCCGATCTCAACCAGCTCGCCCTTGTGCAGCACCGCGACACGGTCACTGATGACCCGTACGGTTGCGAGGTCATGGCTGATAAAGACCATCGTCAAATTGAGACGCTCTTTGAGGTCCATCAACAGGTTCAAAATCTGGGCCTGCACGGACACATCCAATGCCGAGGTGGGCTCGTCGCACACGATGAATTCGGGGCTGACAGCGAGCGCTTGCGCGATTCCGATACGTTGTCGTTGCCCACCGGAAAACTGGTGTGGATACCGATACTTGTCGCGCGGATCGACGGCAACCAGGCGGAGCAAATCGTCCACCGCCAACTCGCGCGATCTCCGGCGCATGAGACCGTGTATCGCGAAGGGCTCACTCACCAGTTCCCCAACCCTCATCCGCGGATCGAGAGAGCTGAACGGGTCCTGGAAGATCATCTGTGCCCGACGGCGAAAACGCTGAATCTCTGAGTCGCTCATGGAAGCCAACTTGCGGCCGTCAAACTCCACGTATCCGGTGCTCGCGGCCTGCATACCCAGCATCGCCTTGCCCAGCGTGCTCTTGCCGCTACCGGACTCGCCGACCACACCCAGCGTCTCGCCACGGAAGACATCGAGGGTAATGCCTCCGAGGGCAGCCACCGGCGTCTTGCCTTTGCGCAAGCGCCCCGACCGGGCGACGGGGAACGATACAGATAACTCTTCAAGATGCGCCAGAACGGGATCGTCGACCAGCTCGCTGGCAGTCACTCGAGCCACCCCCCTGGTTCGGTCGCCCAGCATCTGGCATCCTGACCGTTCTCCCGTCTGGTCAGCGACGGCTCGTGAGCCAGACACTCATCCTTGGCATAAGCGCATCGGGACGCGAAACGGCATCCGTCACGGAGTTCCGCCAAATCCGGTGGGAGTCCGGGAATCACCTGCAAGCGCTCGCGCGGTGTATGTGCTTCCACGGTCGGCATCGCTTGGAGAAGCGCCCGCGTGTACGGCATTTGCGGCGCGCCGAACACGAACTTCGAGGGACCGGCCTCGACGATCCGACCCGCATACATCACCGCGATGGAGTCGCACATTTTTGCCGCGACACGGAAGTCGTGGGTGATAAGTACCATGGACATCCCGAGCTCAGCGCTGAGGCGCTTCATGATGCCCAGAACCTGCGCCTGGGTCGTGACATCGAGCGCGCTCGTAGGCTCATCGGCGATCAGCAGCTTGGGTTCGCAGGCGATCGCGATCGCGATCGCGACACGCTGTCTCATCCCTCCGCTCAACTGGTGAGGGTAGTCGCGCATCCGTTGGCCGGGGTCGACGATATCCACCCGCTCGAGCAGGTCGATCACGCGCTCCTCTGCGGCTTTCCTGGACAGTCCGCGATGGATCCGTAAACCTTCCGCCACCTGCTCTCCGATGCGGATGAGCGGGTTGAGACTGCTCAAAGGGTCTTGCGGCACAAAACCGATCTGGTTCCCCCGCAGCCGCCGTATCTCACTCTGCTTCATCGATAGGACATTCTTGCCTTCGAACACAACGTCCCCAGAAGTAATCCGCCCGGGCGGTGGAACAAGCCCGATGAGAGATCGCGCCATCGTGCTCTTCCCACTTCCAGACTCACCGACGATCCCAAGCGTCTCCCCGCGGGCAATGGTGAAACTCACGCCGTCCAGCGCACGGACCGAACGCTTGCCGACGTCGTATCGGGTAGTGAGGTCGCGAATCTCCAGCAAGGTATCTCCTGTCATGACGCCATCTCCCCTGACCGGCGAAGCGGTGGAATCCGTTTCTCCACTCCAGATGCTGTTTCGTAGGCGCGGCCGACATCGAAAAGAAAGTCCTCGGCACGCGGGCGGCCAATCAGCTGAAGGCCGACGGGCATGCCCGCGGAGGTGTACCCGGCCGGAATCGACAAGGCGGGCAAGCCCGTCATTGTGATGGCGTAGCACAGCAGGCATGCATCGATGACATCACCCATCGGAGCGCCGTTGATGGATGTGGGATACATCATCTCGATCGGGAAAGCAGCCGTCTGGGTGGTCGGAGTGACCAAAAGATCGAACCGATCAAAGAACTCGCTCATGCGAAACCACAGTGCATTCCGCAGTGCTTCGGCGCGGCCGACATCCGCAGCCGTGATCTGGGAGGCACGAGACACGTACTCCTCGACAAACGCGTTGTCCGATCTTGCTCCTGCGGGTCCTCGCTCGGCAGCGACAGCGAACTGACGGACCGCGCGGATCGGATCGATGATGTCCCGTATCCCGTCGAACGATGGCGCCGTTTCCTCAACCTCCCAGCCGAGCCGTTCGAAGGTCATCACCGCCTCGCGGCAAATCTGCGCGACCTCGGGTTCGACGGCGGCGATCCCCAAGTCCGAACTCCAGGCCACCCGGAGCTTTGAATTTCGAGGTGGGCCGGCTACTGTCGCCGAATCATCGAATGACACCGGCACTCTGCTGTCAGCGCCACGCATCACCTTGTAGAGCAATGCGCAATCGTCCACCGTGCGCGCCAGCGGACCAGTCACCGCAAAGGTGTCGAAGACCCACGACGTCGGCAACTGCGGCACACGGCCCGGACTCGGCCTTAAGCCAACCAGACCGTTGAAGCTGGCGGGCAGACGCACCGAGCACCCATGGTCCGTCGCGTGCGCGAGCGGCCCAAGGCCCGCAGCAACACCGGCGGCCGCGCCACCGCTCGAGCCGCCCGCCGTCGCATCGAGATCCCACGGGTTCTTCGTCGATCCGAACAGCTGATTCGTCGTGTTGATCCCGGCAGCGAACTCCGGAGTATTGCTCTTTGCGAACGGGATGCCGCCGGCCGCACGAATCCTTGCTACGACGAGGGAGTCCTGCCGGGCAAGGTTTTCCGCGAACTTGGTCGCCCCGAAGGTGGTGCGCATTCCCTCGACATCTTCGGTGTCTTTGATCGAGACAGGAATCCCGTGCAGCAGGCCACCGTCCTCTGCCGCCCCGCGAGATCCCGCCCGTTTCGCGGCTCTCAACGCTCGATCGTGATCGACGGCGCACAACGCGTTAATCACGGGGTTGACCTCGTCGACTCGAGCCAATACCTCTTCCATGAGCTCACGCGGCGAAGCGAGGCCCTCTCGAAAGAGACCGCCGAGCTCCACAGCAGAAAGACTCACAAGATCTGTGGCAGACATCAGACCTCCAACACGATCTTGCCGACGACGGAACGATCCGCCACCATCTGGTGTGCCGACGCTGCCTCGGAAAGCGGAAGCACGACCGGGTCGGCGACGGTTATCTGATCGCGCCCCCACATCTCGACCACAGACGAGAAAGCGTGGCGCAATAGAGCACGATCCGAAGGATGCCTACTGCCAGCGAGACTTCCGCGGGCAAGGAACTTCACGGTCAAGTGATAAGGGATGAGCGACCGATACAGGTCCAGAGTCGCGGGCTGATCGCTGGCCTGACCGATACCAACCAGACGTCCACCCCGACCCAAGAGGTCGAGGCTTTTCACGAAGACATCGCCACCAACCGAGTCGATGACGAGATCGATCGGCCGTTCGGATTTAAAGGCGCCCCTGACCTGTTCCCGAAAATCTCCGTCGGTGTAGTTGATAGCGACACTCGCTCCGGCTTCCAGAGCGCGCTCGAGCTTCCGCGGTGTACTCGCGGTCGCGACTACGCGCGCTCCTGCGAGCGCACAGAGCTGCACCACAGCACTGCCAACAGCACCCGCCGCCGCATGGACGAGAACAGTTTGACCGGCACGCACCCGCCCTTTGTAAATCGCGGCCAACCACGCCACGGTGAAACTCACGGAGAAACTCGCACCGCTCAACACCGACTTCCCCTCAGGGCAGGCGAGGACCAGGTCGGCGGGCACAATGCAGAATTCCGCATACGCGTTCCGCGCATCACCGGCCAGAATCTCCGCGCCGACCTCCAGCGGGCCTTGACCGGGAAGCTGTGTGCCGCACCCTGGACCCACGGCAGCCACGGTCCCGGACGCCTCAAAACCCGGCACAAGAGGCAGCGGTTCCTGCAAGACATACGTTCCCCGGCGCTGTCGAGTGTCCGCATAATTCACTCCAGCCCGCGAGACGCGCATCAGCACTTCACCGGGTCCCGGCACCGGCACCGGCACATCCGCCTGCTGCAGAACCTCGGGGCCGCCGAATTGCCGAACAAGTATTGCCTTCACGATCTCGACCTCTCTCTAGCTGTCTCGTGGATCCAAGACATCTCGAAGACCGTCTCCAAGAAGGTTGATCGCCAGTATGAACAGCGTGATCGCAGCACCGGGGATGAGTACCAGCGCAGGATTCGTCTGCATGAACACCTGCCCTTGGCTCAACATCGCGCCCCATTCGGGAATAGGCGGTTGCACCCCGAGCCCCAAGAAACTGAGACCTGAAACCAGGAATGCCACGATCCCGAGCCGAAGGGTCCAGATGATCACCATCTCTGGGAGGATGTTGGGGATCACATGACGGAAGATAAGCCGCATATCCGAGGCCCCGCGGGACTTCGTGGCCTCGATGTACTCACGACTCATTACTGCGATCGTGCTCCCGAAGGCGAACCGGGCGAAAATAGGGATCGAGTACACGATCATCGCGTAGGTGACGCTTGATGTGCCTGCACCCAGGATTGCGACAACAACGAACGCGATCAGGACGTCGGGGAAGACAAGCATCGTGTCGACGGCGCGCATGATGATAACCTCTGTCACTCCGCGACGATACCCGGCGAGTACTCCAAGGATCCCGCCAAACACCATTCCCAGCGTCGTCGCCGCTACAGCGATCCCCACCGTGTACCGACCACCTGTAAGAAGTCGGCTCAGCAGGTCGCGGCCAAGGTCATCCGTGCCGAGCCAGTGCCCGGCGCTCGGCGGGTTGAGTGCATCCGACAACACCTGATCGAATGGGCCTTGCGCCAGAAGGAAAGGCCCGACGATGCAGCCAAGAGTCATGACGGCCAGAAGAAGCCCTCCGACCCATGCACGGAAAGGTATCCGACGCCTGACGCGGCGCGCAGCCCGTGCTGGTTCGGAATCGTCTCCGATACCGAGCAGCGCGCTCCGCACCGACTCCTGTGGCCCCTGCGTCTTCTTCACTTTTTCTGCGGATTCGGACATCGGTGTCACCTTCTTATCCGTGGGTCGGCGACGGCGTAGAGCAGATCCATCGCGAGGTTGACGAACAAGATGGCGAGAGCGAAGACGAGCAGCACTCCTTGCACCACGGGAAGGTCTCGTGTCTGCAGGGAATCGACGGCAAGCCGGCCCAATCCGGGCCACGCAAACACCACCTCCACGACGACCGCCCCTGCCAGCAGATGTCCAAGCTGGATACCTGCGAAGGTGAGAATGGTGACGGCCCCGTTCGGCAGCGCGTGACGATAGAGAAGGCGTGCCTCCGTGACCCCCTTCTGACGAGCCGTGACAATGTAGTCCTGCCCCAGGATCTCTATGAATGCTCCCCTGGTGAGGCGAGCCAACATACCGATCTGGGGCAACGCCAATGTCACCGCCGGAAGGATGATGCTCTCCGGGCCTGCATTGCCTCCGCTGGGCAACCAGCCAAATGAGACGGCGAAGATGAGGACCAGGATCAGCCCGACCCAGTACGACGGGAGGCTGACGCCCAAGGTGCTGAGCGCGGTGACGAGGCTGTCTGCCCAACGACCTCTGTAGTACGCGGCCACGATGCCCAGCACGATGCCCAATATGAGCGCTATCGCCATTCCTGTCAGCGCAAGGGTCGCCGTTGCCGCTGCCCGCGGAAGGATCTCTTCCGTTACCGGCAACTTAGTGATCAGGGAAGTGCCGAAATCACCGGTCCCCAGACCTTTGAGCCAGGTCAGGTATTGAACGTAGATCGGCCTGTCAAGACCCAACGACGCGCGAATCTGGGCTATCAGCTCCGGCGTCGCATCAGGCCCAGCAAGGTTGGCCGCCGGGTCGCCGGGGATCAACCGGATGGTGAGGAAGACGATGATGGAGACCAAGAATAGAACGACGACTGACTGGCCGAGACGCCGCAAAATGACCGTTCTCAACTCCACTCCCTCCTTTCTGACTTCGTCATCGAACAAGCGGGACAGGCCGGCCGCCTTCCCAGCGAAAACGGGCACGAGCTATACCAGCGCCGAAGCCCATCACTGCTCGCACTCCACATTCGGGCACGTCCGGCCTGTGCGCCGCTACGGAATCACCACGGCGATAGCCGCTATCTCGACCTTCGCTCCGTACGCCAGCTGATTGACGCCTGCGGCAGCATTCGCCGGAGGGGTTGACGGGAAAAGATCTCGCTTGACATCGTCTATCTCCCAGACATCCGCCATGTCCAACATGTACGTCGTCGTCTGCACGACGTGCTGGATATCGGAGCCGGCAGATTTCAATATCTCATCGATGGTCTTCCAGATCTGACGAGTCTGGTCACTGACAGACTCCGGCATCACTCCATCGGGACCGACACCTACCTGACCGGATACGAAGACGAAGTTCCCGCTTCGTATCGCCTGGCTTTTGTGCCCGACCCGAGTGGTACTCGGTGGAGGAGCAGCGTCGGTCTCGATGGCCTCGCGGAGTGGTTCATTTCCTAGCATGTCCTGACAGCTTCCTCACGTGTCGAGCCACTCATTTTTGGCTCGCGGTTTGTGAGAGATCGAGGAACTCATTGACGCCCATCTTGACGTTCGTGAGCTTCTGCGAAGAACCCGTGAGGTTGTTGATCTCATGCAGGAAGATCCACGGAGCGTCTGCCCAGGCGACCTCCTGGGCCTTCCGCGCAGCCTCGTCCCGCTCTTGCTCGTTATCGACCGTGGCGAGCATCTTGTTGTAATGAACGTCAAACTCGTCGTTACGATAACGGGACACCGCGCTGACGATGTTCCGCCACGATCCCTCGAATCCTCCGAGGGCGTGGCTCGCGTCGACGATGCTGGTTCCGAAAGCGAACGAGTTCAGCGTTGCAGTCTTGATCGATTCGGTGTCTTGAAGGCCGGAGAAGTAGCTGTTGTAGTCAACGACTTTCAAACCAACGTCTACTCCAACTTTCTTCAGATACTCCTGCACCGCCTCGCAAGTGGAACGATCACCGACGAACATTCCATCCGTGGCGCTGATCTCCAGCTTCAGGGTTTTACCGTCTTTCTTGAGCAAGCCGTCGGTATCCTGTACCCACCCAGCCTCGCCGAACAGCTTCTTCGCATGTTCGGGGTCGTAGCTGTATGGCGTTTGTTCGGCAAATCCGGGGATCTGCTTGGGCATGACCGACGTCGAGATCGTCGCCAGCCCCTGCAGCGCGGTGTCGACGATCGCTTGCTTGTCGACCGCATAATTGAGAGCCTGCCGAACGCGAACATCCTGGAGTTCGGGGAGCTGGCAGTTGATGCCAATGAAGTACATTCGTACGCTCGGGCTGCTGTCCATCCGGAGTGACGACTGCTTTTCGATCGTCTTCACCAGGTTTGCGGGGACGTTGAGGATGACCTGTGAGCCACCACTTTGAAGCGAAGACACACGCCCCTGGTCGGAAGGCATGGACACGGCCTTCAACTTTTTCAATTGCCATGCCGGCCCCCAGTAGTCTTTGAACCTTTCCAACTCCAGGCTCTGGCTCGGGACGAACTTCGTCATCTTGAATGGCCCAGTCCCGACGGCGTGCTGACCGACGCCGTCACCAAACTCCCTAATCGCCTCGCCACTGTGCATCCATGTCGCGTAGTAGCTCATCCACCGAATGAACCCCGAGTGTGGATACTTCGTTCGAATCTCGAGCGTCAGTGGATCGACGCTCGTGATCTGCTCGATGAAACCGAAACCCTGTGCCCGCGGAAAGTAGTCCGGACGGCTGAGGTACCGATCCAAGTTCACCTTCGCCACACCTGCGTTCCACGGCGAGTCGTCATGGAACTTGACTCCGTCACGAAGTTTCATGGTCCAAGTCAGCCCGTCCGATGCGACATCCCACTTCTCCGCAAGGGCAGGCAACACACTGCCGTCGGTGTCGAGCCGAACAAATGACTCGAGCAAGGGGACGACTGCCGCAGCGGCGGACGTCGAGTTGATGAGGGGTGGATCAAGGGTAGTAATCGGCGTGGGGATGGCCAAAGTCAAACTGTCAACCTTCGCGCCGCCCTGAGTGGGAGCACAGCCCGCAAGCAGCGGGCCTCCCAGGACTACACCCCCAACCAGCACCGCGCCGGTGGTCACAAACCGCCGACGGTCGAACGATAGATCTAAAACACTCTCGACTGGGGACATCGATTATCTCTTCTCTGAGTTAACTGCTGCCAATACCGATGGGACTCGATTGCTTTCTCTTCCCGCGACGATCTGAGGTGCCTCTAAGTAGCTGTACGAGCCACAATCAGCCGCTGTTGCGCTGGAGGGAATGCTTGTTCCGTTTATGCGATGCTAGCGCACCCGTCTTTTAACTGTCAATAGAAATATGAGAGCTGTATCGAAACTCCGGAACACCCCACGGCGGACGCGGGTGCCCTGGGTCGTTCGCGTGCGACCTCAATGTCTGGTATGCCTGAAAAGGTGTGACCGCAACCCGTCCAGAGACAACACCACACTGCCGGGCGCTGCCTACACTGCTTCGTCGTACCGGTCGAGAACGCTCGACGTCGACAAAAGACAGGCAGTCTGGGAAATTCATTTCAGCGCTCAGCGCAAGCCACATGGGCATCCCGCGCGCGCCTCAACCAGCGAAAGAGAACGATATTTTGACGAATCCAGGCAACAGGTCAACGCGATACGCAGAAGGACTGAGAGTCTTTAAAGAGGTTGTCGGGGACAGCGCTGACCGCACTATTTCACGCATCGAAGAGACATCTCCGGATGTCGCGCATCACCTCATAGCCTTCGGCTTCGGCGACATCTACGCTCGACCCGGTCTTGCTCCCAAGCAGCGCCAATTGGTGACTTTAGGGATGCTCACCGCTCTGGGTGGCTGTGAAGCAGAACTTCATTTCCACATCAAAGCATCGCTCAGAGTGGGGGTGACGCCCGAAGAGATATTAGAAGTGTTCTTGCAATCCGCTGTCTACTGCGGATTCCCGAAAGTTTTGAACGCGCTGGCCGAGGCGACAAAAATCTTCGCCTCGCAGGGCATTCAGCCCTCCAACCGAGAAGAAGAGGCAGAGCCCTGAAAGTTCTACGCTAACTGTCTTGTGGTCTTCCACCCAGCTCGTTCGTAAGGTTCGCCGCCGCTGTCACCACCAACTGCGCAAGCTCATCCCCTTGATTTTCGTTAAAACGGAACACTGGGATGGTCATAAACAAGTCACCGATCACCTGTCGCCCATTGAACACGGGGGCAGCGATTCCTACAGCACCAGGAGTGTTCCAGCCCTGAGTACAGGAATACCCTTTTTGACGAACCTCCTCCAGCGTCTCCTCCAGCCGCTCCCGGCGCAGCCATGGAGTCCGCTCGGTCGCAACGCTGTCTGCCTTCGCGAGAATTCCGTCTCGTTCTTCAGTGGGAAGAAAAGCCAAGATGGCAAGGCCGCTCGCGGCACGAAAAACGTCTAACCACCGATCCCGTTCAATGTGATAACGAAGTGGGTGGGTCGACGGAATCGCCTTGGCCACGAACATCTGTTGCCGTTCCCGCTCGTAAAGGCCGAGAAAGACTGCCTCATTGGAATTCGCGGTAATGGATCGCATGTGAGCATCGGCGACATCGGCAACATTGAACTTCGCGCTGGCCAACTGTCCCAATCGCAAAAGTTCCAACCCGAGAGTGTAATGGCTGGTTTCGGGCTCTTTACGAACCAAACTCTCCGCGGTCAGCTGAGAGAGGGTGCGGAAAACCGTGCTCGGCTGCATGCCCAGTGAAGAAGCAATCTCCCTTACACCCAACGGGCCGCCGTCGTGCTCGCCGATAAAGCGCAGGATCCGCAGCGCTCTCGCTATCGGATCACGACCCATGGGCTCCTGGGGATCACGCTTGGCTTGTTCCGTCACCGCATAAGAATGCTGTAATTCACTGAGGTTATCAACTTCGTCTCATGAAGCGGCCGTGGTTTCGGCGGTTTCCCCTCCCCAAGCACGCGCTAAATCACGCTTCGGGTTTTCTCATACTCTGTTCGCCCGGCCTTGCCCACGCCCTCTTCGACCGCAGGCAACTCCGGTCAGCGTACGGAGCGAGCACCCCATTCTTTGGCAAGGGGACTGTACCTGGGATATAAGTAAGCAGTGTGACCCTGACCGTGACAACTGCCGCACCGCGGGCATGCTGTGGTTAATTGTGATCTCGAAGAGAAAGCAGGGCGACTATGCGCGCAATGGTAATAAATGAAACCGGTGCTCCGGAGGTGTTCCACTCAGCCGAGCTTCCAAAACCACCCAAAGTCGCAGCAGAATTAATGGTGAAAGTCGTCGCGGCGAGCATCAACCCGGTCGATGCGAAAATGCGCGCGGGCAAGTCCGCATCGGCTGCCCAACCCGCCTATCCCGCTGTTCTCGGACATGACTTCAGCGGGGTCGTGGTCGAGTCGCCCTACGAGTTCTGCCCGCTGCAGCCGGGCGATGAGGTCTTCGGAATGGTACAGGTGCCCCGCTACCAGGGCAGCTTTGCCGAGTTCCTGGTTGTCTCCACACTAAACGTCGCCAGGAAGCCCACTGAGCTCAGCCACGTCGAGGCGGCTGCTGTACCGCTCGCCGCACTTACCGCCTGGGGTGTCGTGGTCGACGCCGCACAAGCGCACAAGGGCCAGCGCGTTCTAATCCACGCCGGCGCGGGCGGTGTCGGGCACTTCGCAGTGCAGTTCGCCGCGCACTTCGGTGCGGAGGTCATCGCGACCGGCTCCGCGCATAACGCCGAATGGCTGCGCGAGCTCGGCGCCTCCGCGGTCATCGACTACACCACGACCCGTTTCGAGGATGTCGTGCACGACGTCGACGTAGTCATCGACCTGATCGGGAACGTCCACGACAACACGGGAACCCGCTCGCTCCGGACCCTGCGACCCGGCGGCCTCATCGTGAATATCCCCACCGGTAGCTGGCCCGGCTTCATAGCGGATGCCGCTGCCGCAGGTATGCAGGCCACCCACTTCAAGCTGGCCCCCGACGGTCGTGTGCTCGAAGGCATCGCGCAACTGCTCGACTCCGGCGACATCCGGGTGCACATCGACCGGGTGTTCGAACTGGACCGGATCGCGGAGGCCAACCACCTGCTCGAGGAAGGTCACACGCGCGGCAAGATCGTGCTGAGGGTCGCCGAGGGTTGAGAGAGTGTCACCCTGCCGAACGGCGGGGCGACATCGCAACTCAGCATCCCCGTGACCGGACAGCCCGCCCACTAGCATTCGGGCATGCGAATCCTCTTTGCCCTGCTGCGTCTCGCGGTCGCTGGCCTTTCCGGAGCGGCGATCACCGCGACATTCCTCGACACCGCGGCCAGGGTGACAATCAACCCTTTCAACTTCTTCGGCTTCTTCACGGTGCAGAGCAATATCTTCACGGCGGTCGTACTCTTCATCGTCGCACTCGTGGGGCTCTCCGGACGACGCAGGTCGGCCGGGCTGAATCTCGCCTTCGCCGCAGCCACCACATACATCGTGATCGTGGGAATCGTCTACAACACCCTGCTCACCGGTCAGGCCGGGGGAATCGACACCCCCTGGGCCAACACCGTGCTGCACGTGATCGCGCCTCTCTACGTCGCGATCGACTGGCTGCTGTTCGGCGATCGCCTGCGGTTGGCGGTCAAACGCCTCTGGACGATCCTGGTGTACCCGATCGTCTGGCTCGTGGTCGTCATCATTCGGGGAGCGACCGACGGATGGGTGCCTTACCCGTTCCTGGATCCCGCGAACGGCTACGGCAGTGTCGCGGTCTACTGCGTGATCATCGCGATCGCGTTCGCCGTGGTCGGTTGGCTGGTGCTCTGGTACAGCCGGGTGCGCGTTCTCAAGCCTTAGAAGACGAGCTCGCGCACGTAGTCGTCTTCGCGTCTGCCGCCGAGCTCGAAGCCCTTCGTGCCGACGATCACAAAGCCGTGCTTCTCATAGAACCGGTTCGCCCTGCCATTGAGCTGGTTCACCCCGAGCCACACGCCCGCTGACCCGCGCTCGCGCGCGACCGCGAGGGTGGCAGTCATCAGCGTCCCGCTGACTCCTGCGCCGTGCTGGTCCTGCAGCACGTAGAACTTGCTCAGCTCGGCGATCGGATGCGCGGTCACGGCGGCCACGACGTCCGCATCCGCTGGCCCGGTGAAGACCAGCATCGTGTAGCCGACCGGACTGCCGTCGACCTCGGCCACGAGCAGCGTTCTGGTCGGATCCGCGAGGTAACCGTCGAAGCTGGTTTCGGAGAGGGTGGTCGCGAGGAAGTCCGCGATCGCCTCTTCGGTGGTGCCGGGAGGGCAGGCCAGGCGGAAGGTGGCCGCCGCCAGCTCGTGCAGGCGACCCGCCTCATCCGGAGTCGCTTCGCGCACAGTCGTGGTCATGATGCACTTCCGTTTCGGGGTCGATTGGTTGGGGCGGATGCAGAAAGGGCCCGCAGATGCGGGCCCTTTCTGATGAGTGCAGTGCTGCTTAGAGCGCGTTCACGTCCAGGGGGATGCCGGGACCGAAGGTGGTCGCTACGGTGCCCTTCAGCACGTAGCGGCCCTTCGAGGAGCTCGGCTTGGAACGCTGGATCTCGTCGAGCGCGGCCGTGATGTTCTCCTCGAGCTGCGTGGCCTCGAAACCGGCCTTGCCCACGATGATGTGCACGTTGGAGTGCTTGTCGACGCGGAACTCGATCTTTCCGCCCTTGATCTCGGAGACGGCCTTCGCGGTGTCCGTGGTCACGGTTCCGGTCTTCGGGTTCGGCATGAGGCCACGCGGACCGAGCACCTTACCGAGACGACCGACCTTGCCCATGAGCTCGGGGGTCGACACAGCGGAGTCGAACGCGGTGTAGCCCGCGGCGACCTTCTCGATCAGCTCGTCGCCGCCGACCTCGTCAGCGCCCGCCGCGATTGCGGCCTCCGCTGCCGGACCGGTTGCGAACACGATGACGCGAGCGGTCTTGCCCGTGCCGTGCGGCAGGATGACGGTGCCGCGCACCATCTGGTCGGCCTTGCGCGGGTCGACACCGAGCTTCAGCGCGACCTCGACGGTCGAGTTGAACTTCTTGGAGCCGGTCTCGCGCGCGAGCCCAACGGCCTCGGCCGGGGTGTAGAACTTGCCCTCTTCGAGCTTGTCTGCGGCGGCCCTGTAAGCCTTCGACTTCTTAGCCATTATGCGTCCACCGTGATTCCCATAGAGCGGGCGGTGCCCGCGATGATCTTCTCTGCGGCGTCGACGTCGTTCGCGTTGAGGTCGACCATCTTCTGCTCGGCGATGGAGCGCAGCTGCTCCCGGGAGATCTTGCCCACCTTGGTGGTGTGCGGAACGCCGGAGCCCTTGGCCACGCCAGCGGCCTTCTTAATGAGCTCCGCAGCCGGCGGGGTCTTCAGGATGAAGGTGAACGAGCGGTCTTCGTAGACGGTGATCTCCACCGGGATGACGTTGCCGCGCTGCGACTCCGTGGCCGCGTTGTACGCCTTGCAGAACTCCATGATGTTCACGCCGTGCTGACCCAGCGCAGGCCCGATGGGCGGTGCGGGGTTGGCGGCGCCGGCCTGGATCTGAAGCTTAATCAGACCCGTGACCTTCTTCTTCGGTGCCATTCTTTTCCTTACTTTCGTGCCATCCGGATGGATGACGCTCCCGACATCCGGGTTGGATGCGGTGATTTCTAATTGCGGCCGGGTCTCGATAAGGTCGCTGCGCGACCTACTCGACCAGCCTTATAGCTTCGTGACCTGCTCGAAGCTCAGCTCGACCGGAGTCTCGCGCTCGAACAGCGAGACGAGCACCGTGAGCTTACCGCTCTCCGGCTTGATCTCGCTGATCGTACCTGGCAGGCCCGCGAACGAGCCCTCCTTGATCGTGATGGTCTCGCCGATCTCGAAGTCGACTTCCTGCGGGATCGCGCGGCTGACGGCCTTGCCGCCCTTGGCGCCGGCCTTGACCGGGGCCTCCACGATCTGCACGAGGCTCTTCAGCATGTTGAAGGCCTCTTCGAAACGCAGCGGGGTGGGGTTGTGCGAGTTGCCGACGAAGCCGGTCACACCCGGGGTGTGACGGATGACCGACCAGCTGTCCTCGTTGAGATCCATGCGCACGAGCACGTAGCCGGGAATGCGCACCCGGTTGACGAGCTTGCGCTGGCCGTTCTTGATCTCGACGACGTCTTCCATCGGCACCTCGACCTGGAAGATGTAGTCCTCCATGGCCATGCTGACCTTGCGGTTCTCGATGTTCTGCTTGACGCGCTTCTCGAAGCCCGCGTAGGAGTGGATGACGTACCACTTGCCGAATGCAGCCTTGAGCTCAGCGCGGAACTCCGCGTAGGGGTCGACCGCCTCTTCGTCTTCTGCGGCAGCGTCATCCGCGGCGTTCTGCTCCGCGATCTCGCCGTTCAGCTCGGCCTCGAAGGCCTCCTCGTACGGAGCGACCTCGGGCTCGTCGCCGGCCTCTTCGGCCTCGACGGCGTCTTCCTCGTCGTCGGTCGCCTCGACGGAGGCTTCCGCCTCGTCTGCGGAGTCGACGTCGAGTGCGTCGTCGACCACGGCATCCGCCTCTGGATCGTTCGCCGCCTGGGCTGCGTCGAGTGCGGCGAGGAGATCCGCCTCCACGTCGTCGTCTTCGTCGCCCTCGTTCACGGTGTGAAGTGCGCGCTGCTCGGCGGGCTCGTCGGAGCGCTCGTCGGCGGCGAGGGAGTTACCCTCCTGCGCCTCGTCCTCCTCTGAGGACTGTTCCGCGGCAGTCGCGAGGTCGATGTCGTCGCGCTCTGAGTCAGACACTAAATTCTCTTCCATTTCCCGATGTTCCGAGCCGTGGGCCCGGCCAAGCTGTGCGTCGCGTTTGCGACCCTGGTTGTTACGACTAGTTGCCGAAGACGACGCCGACGCCGTATCCGAACAGGAGATCGAGTCCGGAGACGATGCCCATCATGATGATCACGAAGACCAGGACGACGGCGGTGTAGTTGAAGAGTTCGCGGCGGGTCGGAGTGACGACCTTCTTGAGCTCGACGATCACCTGGCGCAGAAACAGCATGACGCGAGCGATCGGGCCGCGACTGCGCGCGCGATCGGTCTTGGCGTTGGCGACGATGTCCTCACCGGGCTCGTCGATAACGTTTTTCGCCACTGTCACTACCTTCCGGACACAGGCCCGATGATCCGAGAATCACCTGGCCATTCACTCTTACGGGCACTCTGCCCGGATCGAGTTGCAGGGCGGACAGGACTCGAACCTGCAACCTGCGGTTTTGGAGACCGCTGCTCTACCAATTGAGCCACCGCCCTTCGGAGCTAAAACGCATAGCTTCGCACACTGCATTCTGAGGGTATTTGCCAGAAAAAGGCATGCAAAAGTATGGCAGTTTTCAACTACCTCGACCCAGTCTAGGTCAGCGGATGCGGGCTGTAAAGCTGGGTGGCGTTTTCCGCGAGTTGCCCACTTGCGCCCCTTTTTTGGGCAAATTCGGCGCATCTTGGGGCGCAAGTGGGCAACTCGCGGGAGGACGAGGGCGGGATGTGGATGGTTTGCACGGGGAGGAGGCCGCGCACGGCAGTCTGTGGCCATGCCTCGAACCGCGCTGCCGCATCCGCTCGCCTCTGGGCCGTTCAGAAATCGAGACGCCACTGCCCACGGAATCAGCCCGAAACGGCTGCGTGGCGCCGACCTCGACCGGTCGATCTGGGGTGTGCGCCGTCTACCTGCGCCCGGCGAGGTCGAGCTCCTGGAGAAGTGCAGGTCGTTCGCCGCGCGGATGCCCGAGGGCGCGTTCTTCAGCCACGTCACGGCCGCACTGCTCCTGGGCGTGCCGCTGCCGTACCGCCTGGAGCGCGAAACTCGGGTTCACATCGGGGTAGCGGCACCCGACCGAGCTCCGCACGCCAGCGGCATCCTCGGGCACCGGCTCGATCTACTGCCCGACCACCTCGCCTCGACGTGGGGTCTCATCCACACCTCGCCAGCCCGCACCTGGTGTGATTTGGCGAGCCTGCTCACCCTGCACGAACTCGTGGCGGCGGGCGATTTTCTCATCCACTGGAGGCTGCCGCACACGACGATCTCGGAGCTGCAGCGCGTGAGCAATACCTTTGTCGGGCGGCGCGGCATGAAGGTCATCCGGATCGCGCTGCCGCTGCTGGGCGACAGGTCGGAATCACCGCCGGAGTCCACGCTGCGCGTCATCGTCGTGCAGGCCGGCCTGCCGCATCCACGGATCAATCACGTGATCGTGATGACCGAGGATGGTTCGGTCGTGCGCACGGACCTCGCGTTCGACGCGCAGAAGGTGCTGATCGAGTATCAGGGCGACTATCACCGCACAAAGACCGATCAGTGGCGCAAGGACATGACCCGCCGATCCCGGCTGGAGGCGCAGGGCTGGCTCGTGATCGAACTGAACGCGAACGATCTCAGGGACCCGGATGAGCTGGTCGCCCGCATCCGCCTGTTCTTGGCCCGTCGCGGTTGGCGCGGGTAGGGGCGCGCCCGCGCCCCAGATACATCCGCGAGTTGCCCAGTTATGCCCTTAAATCGGCCCAAAATGCCCGAATTTGGGGCATAAGTGGGCAACTCGCGGAAATGGGAGAGGAGAATGCGCGGGGCGGGACGGCGAGAGCTACCGGGTGCAGAGGCAGAGAGTTACAACAGCTTGCGCTCCAGGGCCCACGCGGTGAGCTCGTGGCGGGAGGAGAGCTGCAGCTTGCGCAGCACCGCCGAGACGTGGGATTCCACGGTCTTGATCGAGATGAACAGCTCGCTCGCCACCTCTTTATAGGCGTAGCCGCGGGCGATCAGGCGCATGACCTCGCGCTCCCTGGCGGAGAGGCGATCGAGCTCTTCGCTCGACTCGGCCTGCTCTCCGGCGGCGGCACCGAAGGCATCCAACACGAATCCGGCGAGACGGGGCGAGAACACGGCGTCCCCGGCGGAGACAGCCGCGACGGCGCGCGACACCTCGGCCCCGGAGCTGCCCTTGGTGAGGTAGCCGCGAGCGCCCGCACGGATGACGCCGACGACATCCTCCGCGGAGTCCGAGACGCTGAGGGCGAGAAAGCGGGTCACGTCGAGGAGTGCCGCGCTGCGGCGGACCACCTCGGTCCCGCCGCCACCCGCGCCGCCGGGGAGGTGCACGTCGAGCAAGACGACCTCGGGGCGCAACTCGGCGATGCGCGCGACGGCCGAGTCGACATCCGCCGCCTCGCCCAGCACCTCGACACTCTCGTCGAGGTCGGCGCGCAGCCCGGAGCGAAAGATCGAATGGTCGTCGACGATGAGCACGCTCGTCATGCCGCTTCTCCCGTCTGGTTGTCCAGGTGCAGGTGCACCTCGGTGCCGACGCCGCCGATGCCGGGGCCGACGGTCGCGGTGCCGCCCGCCCGCGTCATCCGCCCGACGATCGACTCTCGGATGCCGAGCCGGTCATCCGGAAGCGTCGCCAGGTCGACACCGGGGCCACGATCCCGAATGTACACGTCGGCCGCGGACGCAGACAGCTCGACGTAGACGGACACCTCGCCGCCGGCGTGACGCGCGGCGTTCACCATGGCCTCGCGGGCCGCGGCTACCAGGGCGGCACTCGGCGCTCCGGACGACTCCCCCGCGGTGACGATGTCGATGCGCGCGGGGTAGTCGAGCTCGATCGCGGCCGCGGCATCGCGCAGTTCCGTCGCCAGGTCATCCCCCACGGTCGCCGTTCCAGCGAACAGCCAGTCGCGCAGTTCGCGCTCCTGGGCCCTGGCGATGCGGGCCACCTCGCTCGAGGCGCCCGCCCGGTTCTGGATGAGCGCGAGAGTCTGCAGCACGGAGTCGTGCAGGTGCGCGGCGATCTCCGCGCGCTGTTCCTCCCGCACCCGCGCGGCCCTCTCACCGAGCAGCTTCGTCCACAGCTGCACGACGTACGGCGCGACCAGGATGCCCACCCCCAGCACGAGCATGACGACGGCGATGATGACCACGGCTGGCGGCACCGCCGTGGAACTCACCCCGTTCACGTTCGAGCCGGGCGGCTGCGAACCACGGAACACCACGAGCCCGCCGACGAGGATCAACAGCCCGGCCGCGGCGGAGCGGATCGTCACGCCATAGGCCCGCGAGCGCGCGGGATCCGCGCGATCGAAGCCGAGGCTCCAGGCGACCGCGGCAGCGAGCAGCAGGGTCATCACCGCGCTGACCGGCAGAATCGAGGGGTCGTTCCAGGAGTTCGCGACGACCGCAGCGGCGATGGCGCCGACGCCAAGCAGGATCGCGGCGACCGGGACGCGCCTGTGAACCGCGACAGGTTCATCCGCCCGCGCCTCGTCCATGGGAGTGAGAGCCCAGAGCCAGAGATAGAGGAGCGCGCCTGCGCCACCGCACAGCGCGAGAATTACCATGACGACGCGCACCCTGCGCTCGGTCCAGCCGAGGTGCGTCGCGAGCCCCGCGCAGACGCCACCGACGGCCGCGCGACGCGGGCGCGTGAGACGAGTGGTGAGAGCGGTCACCGTTGAATCCAAGCAGACCCGGATGTGTGACGCAGGGTTCCGGGGAACTATTCAGGGTGCGCTCAGGGTAGACCCTCATAGCGAGCGGTGCGCCCATCCGCCAGCATCGAAGCATGGCAACTCCGACACCACCGACTCCCCCGGCCTCCGCGCCGGACTCGAACCGATTCTTCGACTGGATGCGCGCACTGCGCGTCCCGCGCCAGCACGGCTGGGTCGGCGGCGTCTGCGCCGGCGTGGCCCAGCGGCTCGATATCGACCCGATCATCGTCCGAGGCATCGCGGTGGTCGTCGCCGTCCTCGGCGGGCCCGCGTTCCTCCTCTACGCCGCGGCCTGGCTGCTGCTGCCCGACGCCGACGACCGCATCCACCTCGAGCGACTGACCAAGGGTGACTTCGATCCGGCGAACGTCGGCATCGGCGCGCTCGTCGTGCTGTCGCTGCTGCCGGTCACTCAGGGGTTCTGGTTCCTCGGCGCGAGCTACTGGAGCGAGCCGTACTGGACCGGCTCGATCGGCCGAGCACTGTGGACGATCCTGCTGCTTGCCGCCGCGGTCGTCGCGATCATCTGGGCGGCACGGCGGTCCCGGCGGTCGTCGAGTGAGCCCACGGTGACACCGGCGACGACGGATGACCGGCCCGAGACGGTGCCGCAGCCGCAGGCCGCAGCCTCAGCGGCCTCGGCATCCGCAGCGTTCGTCGCCTCGGCGGACGGCGGGACGGTCGCGGCAGACGGGTCATCCGCGGGCTCGGCGACGAATGCGAGCGGCACGGCAGACCCCGCCACGCCACCACGGGCTCCCGTCCAGCCCGGCGCGGACGCGACTCCGGAGGATCTCGCCGCCTGGCGCGAGCAACAGGAGCACTGGAGAACCGAACATGCCGCCTGGAAGCAACAGCAGGCGGCATCCGCTCGTGAACTGCGCGACCAGCGCGCCGCGGAGAGCCACGCGCGCGCGATGGCGAACGCAGCCGCCGCGGACGAGCGCAGGCGGCTACGTCGGCTGACGAACCCCCGGGTCACCGGCAGCCACGTGGTGATCACGCTCGGCGCCGCGCTGCTCGTAGGCGGGATCGCGGCCATTCTGAGCCAGTCCGGCGGCGACTGGAACGGGTACGGTGTCACGGTCGGCCTCGCCGCGGCGACCATCGTGGTCGCCCTGAGCGCGATCATCGCCGGGCTGTTCCGGCGCCGCAGCGGATTCCTCGGCTTCGTTGCGCTCCTGCTGGTGGCGAGCACGGTGACCGCGTCGTTCATTCCGCCCGATCGCACTCTTGCTTATGCGAACGGAAGCGCCGTGATTGAGAACGGCGGTCGTTACGCTCAGCTTGCGGGCAACTTCAACATCTACTCGCCCAATGACTCGGCTCTCGCACGCACCGGCACCCTCGATCTGTGGCAAGGCGTGGGCGACGTGTACATTACGGTGCCGACAGGGATGACCGTGCGAGTCGTCGCAAATCTCGGTTCGGCAACTCTCGAGCAGTCCCGCTACGAGAAAGCCAAGAAGACCAACGCGAGCGACGACGACAGCTGGAACTACGTGGCCGTACCGACCTCGCACACGCGAACGGCGGATGGCCGGTACGACTACGACGTCACCGTGGGTTCGGGCACTCCCAGCTATACCGTGCACATCTGGCAGGGACAAGGTCGGGTGCAGGTCGAACAACAACAGCCTGAAGAGACGGGAGTGACCCAGTGAGTACAGATAACACGACGCCGTCGAAGCCCGAGGGCACAGCGGAAACCGCCGAGGCGCCGACCTTGCCGCTGACAGAACAGGTGGCACAGACCGCGACCGAACCGCGCGTGCCGCGCCCGCGCATCCGCTGGGGTGCGATCGCGTGGGGGCTGCTCGTCGGCACGATCGCGGTGGCGACCCTCGCCATCACGCGCACGGCCGCCGTTCGCGAGGACTTCGCGCTCTGGCTGACGCAGCTCACCCCGGGTGGAATCTGGTTGATCGTCGTGCTAGCCGCGGGCGGTATCCTGCTGCTGCTCGGCCTGCTGGCGGCCGTCCGCCGAGCCCAGCGCGCAGCCTGAACATGTGCCCGGCGCGCGGCCTGCAGCGGCCAGCGCGCCGGGCTGCGCCGCTAGTTGTTGCTGAAGGCGGCGTCGAAGGAGTTCTCGGGCAGCTTCCACAGCAGCGAGCGCACGAAGGCGAGGGCCTCGGGCGCGCCGTGCAGGCGATCCATGCCGGCGTCCTCCCACTCGACCGAGATCGGGCCGGTGTAGCCGATTGACTCGAGCGCACGGAAGGCGTCTTCCCACGGCACGTCACCGTGGCCGGTCGAGACGAAGTCCCAGCCGCGGCGCGGGTCGCCCCAGGGCAGGTGCGAGCCGAGCACGCCGGCGCGACCCTGCTTCGGCCGCAGCCGGGTGTCCTTGCAGTCGACGTGGTAGATGCGGTCGGCGAAGTCGACGATGAATCCGACGGGGTCGATGTTCTGCCACATCATGTGGCTCGGGTCCCAGTTGAAGCCGAACGCCTCGCGGTGGTCGATCGCCTCGAGCGTGCGCACGCTCGTCCAGTAGTCGTAGGCGATCTCGCTCGGGTGCACCTCATGAGCGAACCGCACGCCCTCGCCGTCGAATACGTCGAGGATGGGGTTCCAGCGGGTGGCGAAGTCCTCGTAGCCCGCGTCGAAAACGGACTGCGGCACGGGCGGGAACTGCGCAACGAACGGCCAGATCTTCGACCCCGTGAAGCCGATCACGACATCCACGCCCAGCTTGCGGGCGACGCGCGCCGCTCGCTTCATGTCTTCCGCGGCGCGCTGGCGCACGCCCTCCGGGTCGCCATCGCCCCAGGTCGACGGGCGCACGATCGCCTTGTGCCGGAAGTCGATCGGGTCGTCGCAGACGGCCTGCCCGGTGAGGTGGTTCGAGATCGCGAAGACCGTGAGGTTGTTGCGCTCGAGAATCTCGAGCCGGGTCTTCAGGTAGGCGTCGTCCTGGTCGGCGCGCTCGAGGTCGAGATGGTCGCCGCCCGCGCCGATCTCCAGTCCGTCGTAGCCCCAGTCTCCGGCGAGCTTGGCGACCTCCTCGAAGGGCAGGTCGGCCCACTGGCCTGTGAAAAGTGTCACGGGGTGCGTTGCTTCGGTCATTGTTGTACCTTCCTGCTGCGGTTCTCGTCGTCGAGCGCCGTGCTGCGAGACGCGCAACCAGCCTAACGATCCTCGCCGTTCGGCGGCATCCTCCCGTCTTCCGCCCCGAATTGCCCACTTTGGCCCCAATTGTCCCCGTTTTGGGCGCATTTTGGGGCGGAAGTGGGCAACTCGCGTAAGCCACCGGGCGTTCGGGTCAAGCGGTCGGTGGATGTTGGATTCAGCCGGCGCACCGCTGGCGGCGGCGAGCGCGGGCCGCCAGCATTGCATCATGACCACAACAGACCCCGCCGTGAGCGTGCGTGACCTGCGCAAGAGCTACGGACACGTCACCGCCCTCGACGGCGTGAGCTTCGACATCCAGCGCGGGGAGACCTTCGCGCTGCTCGGGCCCAACGGCGCAGGAAAGTCCACCACGATCGAGATTCTCGAGGGCTACCGCGACCGCTCCTCCGGCGAGGCGCGCGTGCTCGGCAGCGACCCGCAGCGCGGCACCCTCGCTTGGAAGGCCAGGCTCGGCATCGTGCTGCAGAACACCGGCGAGAGCGGCAACGTCACCGTGCGCGAGCAGCTCAGCCACTTCGCCGGCTTCTATCCGAACCCCAGGCCGGTCGACGAGGTCATCGCGGCCGTCGGGCTCGAAGCCAAGGACAGGACGCTCATCCGCAAGCTCTCCGGCGGCCAGCGCCGAAGAGTGGATGTCGCCCTCGGCATCATCGGACGGCCGGAGCTCCTGTTCCTGGACGAGCCCACCACGGGCTTCGACCCCGAGGCGCGTCGCAGCTTCTGGGACCTCATCCGCCAGCTCAAAAGCGAGGGCACCACGATCCTGCTCACCACCCACTACCTCGACGAGGCCGCCCAGCTCGGCGACCGCGCCGGGGTGATCGCCGGCGGCAAGCTCATCGACATCGGGCGCATCGACGAGATCGGCGGTATGGATGCCCGCGTGCCGATCGTGCGCTGGAAAGAAGGGGGCGTCATCCGCGAGGAGCGCACCACAGAGCCGGCCACTCTGGTCGCCCGCTTGGTCGCCGCGAACGGCGGCGAACCGGATGCCGTGGAGATCGTGCGCCCGAGCCTCGAGGACGTGTACCTGCGGCTGGTCGAGAACTCAGCCGAAACACGTTCCGCACAGACCGACAAGGAGAACGCACGATGACCACCGTCACCCCGCCGCTGCC
Source organism: Parafrigoribacterium humi (assembly GCF_040227205.1). Taxonomy (NCBI): domain Bacteria; kingdom Bacillati; phylum Actinomycetota; class Actinomycetes; order Micrococcales; family Microbacteriaceae; genus Parafrigoribacterium; species Parafrigoribacterium humi. The sequence goes on from NZ_JBELOA010000003.1 coordinate 195,578, forward strand.
GGCCGGGCGCACCATCCGGCTCGGCGCGAGCCGCATCGCCTACGAGGTGAAGGCCTACTTCCGCCAGGGCGACTCGGTCTTCTTCACCTTCCTCTTCCCGCTGGTCTTCCTCACCATCTTCTCGGTCGCGTTCAGCGCCATGAATTTCGGCAAGGACGCATCCGGCAACACCATCACCGCCGCCGACTACTACCTGCCCGGGATGCTCGCGGCAGGCCTGCTACTCAGCGGCCTGCAGAACATGTCGATCGACATCGCGGGCGAGAAGAGCGACGGAACCCTGAAACGGCTCGGCGGCTCCCCGTTGCCGGTGTTCAGCTACTTCATCGGCAAGATCGGGCAGGTGCTGGTGACGGGCGTGCTGCAGGCCGCGCTCCTGCTGCTGGTCGCGGGAATCGCATTCGGGGTTCCCCTGCCGAGCGATCCGGAGAAGTGGCTCACCTTCGCCTGGGTCTTCGTGCTCGGCGTGACCACCTGCGCCGTGCTCGGCATCGCGCTGAGCGCCCTGCCTCGCAGCGGCAAGAGCGCGACGGCCGTCATCATCCCGATCACGCTCATCCTGCAGTTCATCTCCGGCGTCTACCTGCCGTTCTCCCAGCTGCCCGTGTGGCTGCAGAACTTCGCCGGCTTCTTTCCGCTCAAGTGGCTGGCGCAGGGGATGCGCTCGGTGTTCCTGCCGGACAGCTTCAAGGCGGTCGAGCAAGGCGGCTCCTGGGATCTGCCCGGCATCCTTCTCGTCACCGCCATCTGGCTCGTGGTGGGACTGGTGCTCTGCCGCCTCACCTTCCGCTGGATCCGCAAGGACTTCTGACCGCTACCGCAGCTCGGTGAGGTCTGGCAATCGGCTCCTCCGAAGGCGGGTGAAGAGCCGATCGACAGACCTCCCCGAAGATCAGTCGACCGACGCCGCGGCGGGACGGCGACGGCGGGCGATGGTCAGCGCCAGCGCGCCCGAGAGCAGCAGCGACAGGGCGATGCCGAGTGGCAGTGACGGGTCGGCGACCCCGGTGTCGGCGAGCCTGGTCGGGCCGGTCAGCGAGACCGCCGTGATGGTGCCTCCCGCGCCGAGAGTGAACCAGGCGTTCCTGGTGAGAGTCGTGCCATCGGGCGCAACGCCGGTGAGGATCAGCTGGTGCGTTCCGGGAGGCGTGTTGGCGGGCAACGCCACCTTCCAGGTGAACCCGCCACTGCCGTCGATGGTCCCCGTGTACAGGATGACCGGAGCGGAGTGCATGGTGAGCGTGTAGGGGGAACCCACCTTGAGGCCGTCCGCCGAGATCGTCGACGACGCATCCCCGATCGCCGTGCCGGTCTGGAAGTTCAGGCTGAGATCGATGGTCGGCGCCGCCGGGGAGGCAGCGGCCGGCGCGACCGTGCCGGTGAAGCTCTGGTCGATGTGGCTGGACCCGTTGCTGGCGGTGATCGTGAAGTCGTACGCGCCCGCGGATGCCGGGGTGCCGGTCACGACGCCGGTCACCGCGTCGAGTGCGAGCCCGGCCGGCAGCGTGCCGTTCGTCACCGAGTAACCGACCGTCCCTCCCGAAGCCGCGACACCGTCGCTGTACGCAACGCCCTGCTGGAACGCGCCGAGCGTGTCGTCGATCCAGACGGGTGCGACGGAGGCAGGGGCGATAGTGAAGAGAATCGTGATGTCCGTGCTGCCCTCGCCGAGGTCGGCATGCACCCTCACGGTCACAGGCCCACTCACGGTCGGCGTCCCGGAGAATGTGAGCACCTCCGAGGACTCGGACATGTACGAGCCGTTGTAATCGGGGGGTGAGACCGTGATGCCTGCCGGAAGGTTCTCGACATGCCACCAGGTGTTGTACTTATTGGTGATGGAGCCCGTATACGCGGCGCCCTCGGTCATGAGCGGGAGATCGAAGCTTGCCCAGGTCGTGTCCCCGTCATCGACCGTCACCGTGACCGAGTCGTCGCTGACGGCCTGCGCAGGCACCGCGACCAGCACGGGTGCGACGACGAGCGCGGCGCTCGCTGCGACGGCGGTGAGGATACGCGAAAGGCGCGGCCGAAGGCCAGGCGCTCGGTGCTGTCGTGCTGTGGTCATGAGGTCCCCCCGGATCGAACAACTGATGTCCGACCACGATAGTGCAAAGATGTAAACGATGTTGACATCTTGGGAGAACTCGTGCGCCCCAGTACAGGGGGTATCGGGCAATGGCGGTCCACGGCGCGATTTCTCCGCCAGAATGTGAGGTATGGGCACGGTGGCGGGAACTCAACCGAGCGGGGTGGGTGGCTATGGCCGCCTCGACCGCGGGGTGATCCTGGATGCCGCCCTGCGGATCGCCGCGCGACCGGGCGCCACCGAGATCCGGTTCCGCGAGCTCGGAGAAGAGCTGAGCGCCGATCCGACCGCCGTCTACCGGCACTTCCGCAGCAAGCGCGAGCTGATGGAGGCGTTGATCGAACGCCTGATGGAGGGCGTCGCCGACATGGCGCTCTCCACGGATGGATGGCGCGGGGTGCTGAACGCGATGGCCGTCGGCATCCTCGAGGAGTTCACCAGGCATCCGGCCATCGGGCTTCACCTCGCAGACGCGCGCCCCGTCGGCGCATCCGAACTGGTGCTCGTCGAGCGCGTGCTCGCGGCACTCGAAGACGCCGGGCTCAGCGGAGATGCGCTCATCACCCACTACGGCGCGCTGAGCGGCTTCGCCGTCTCCTACGTCGCCGCGAGCTGCCGCGAGCTGCTCACGGCGGGCGCGGCATCCGTCGCCGTCGTCGAGGGCATGGCCTGGCTGCCCAGCGACCTCGCCGTCACCGCACAGACCCATCCGGCTGTACTGCGCTACGCAGAACAGCTTGCGGCGACGAACTTCCGCTCGACCTACTCGGCCACGATAGGCGTGCTCATCGACGCCGCTGCACAGGCGGGGCGACCCCGGGGCGGGGAGCCAGGGTAGCGCTTGCGCGGGGTCTCGATACGCTCGTTCCTCGCTACTCGACCGGCGTTGCGGCTCACCTCTCGATCGGGAGTCGGCTACAGTTGAACGCCCACCAGGATCGGCTCGGGCTGCAGGATGACACCGAACTGGTTGAGCACCCTGCTCTGCACGTAACGCGCGAGTTCCGCGATATCGGATGCCGTGCCCCAGCCCCGATTGACGAGTGCGAGCGTGTGCTTGGTCGAGATCGCCGCGCCGGAACCGGGCAGCGAGAATCCGCGCGTGACGCCGGAGTGCTCGATCAACCAGGCCGCGCTCAGCTTCACCGAGCCTTCCTCTGCGGTGTAGTGCCGAGCATCCATCTGGCGGGTGAGGAGCTGGCCCGGCACCAAATTCTCCAGCGGCACGACGATCGGCTCGTCAAGATCCGGCTCGAGCGGCCACCGCGGGGCGTCCGCAGGCAGGGTCGCAGCGAAGCGATCGCTCACGATCGGATTGGTGAAGAAGGAACCGGCGCTGACCGAGTCCGGATCGTCGGGCGAGAGCAGCATGCCCTTCGCCGCGCGCAGGCGCAGCACGGCCCGGCGCACCTCCGCCAGCGGGATACGAGCGCCGAGTTCCACGCCGAGGGCCGAGGCGAGCTGCGCATAGGCGACGGGCGCACCGAGCGCGGCGGCAGCATCCGCGTCAGTACCGTTCACGAGTTCGAGGTCGATCGAGAGAACGACACCCCGTCGCCCGCGCTTGAGTGCGGAGCTGCGGTAGCCGAGTTCGAGCTCGGCAGCCGGCAGGTGCAGCACCTCTTCCGTGTCGTAGTCGAGAAACTCGATGCCGACGAGGCTATCGGAGAGCTCCTGTCCGTACGCCCCGATGTTCTGCACCGGCGCCGCACCGACGGAGCCGGGGATGCCCGACAGCGCCTCGATGCCGCTCCACCCGTGCTCGACGGTGTGCGCCACGAGCTCGTCCCAGGGTTCCCCAGCCTGTATCCGCAGGCGCACGGCGCCCGCGACATCCATCCGCTCGATACCGCGGGTCATGACCCGTATGACCGTGCCGTCGAAGCCCTCGTCAGCGACGACCGTGTTGCTGCCGCCGCCGAGTAGCAGCCACTCCTCGTCGCTCGCCCACACTTCGCGGGCCGTCTCGACGAGCTCATCGTGCGAGGCGGGTGCCACCATGCGCGCCGCAGGTCCGCCCACCGCGAGGGTGGTGAGCCGCGACAGGGTAGGAGCGCCATCGACAGGAGTCACTGGGCGCGCCTCACTCCGCCAGGCTGACGCGCGCCTGCGCCTTGCCGAGCACGGTGTCGCCTCCGAAGGTCACCACGAGATCGATCCGGGCCACGAGTGCCTCCGCGTCGAGCTGCCCGATCTTCGCCGTCACAGAGACGACCGCGCCGGCCTCCGCGTCCACGAGCACCGGGCGGGTGAACCGCACCTGGTAGTCGACGACACGGCCGGGGTCTCCGGCCCAGTCGACGACCGGCTGCACGGCGAGGCCCATCGTGAGCATCCCGTGCGCGAGCACACCGGGCAATCCGACTGACACGGCGACGTCGTCGCGATAGTGGATCGGGTTGAAGTCTCCGGATGCCCCGGCGTACCGCACGAGGGAGTCGCGCGTGAGCCCGAAGTCGGCCTCGGCCACCACGTCGCCGACGCTGAGCGAGGCAAAGGAGGGTACGGCGTTCATTCGTCTCCCCTGACGACGAGGGTGGATGTCGCGGTCACGACGGGCGCACCGGTCGCATCGACCACGGCCGACTCCGCCGTCACCATGGAATGCCCGCCGAGGAACTTCACGCTGGCCACGGTGAGGGTCGCGGTGAGTTCGTCTCCTGCGACGATGGGGCGCGTGTAGCTGAAACGCTGGTCGCCGTGCACGACGCGCGAGAAGTCGATGCCGGAGTCCGGCTCGGCGAGGAGCTGGGCCAGCGTCGCCTCCTGGATGACGACGGCGAAGGTGGGCGGGCCCACCACATCCGCGTACCCTGCGGCGCGCGCGGCCTCAGGGTCGTGATTGATCGGATTGGTCGCGAAGACGGCCCGCGAGAACTCGCGGATCTTCTCGCGCCCCACGAGGTAGGAGGGAACGGGTGGGAACACCCGGCCCTGCAGTTCAGGATTCACCGGCATCGCCCCAGCTTAAAGGAGGAAGGCGTTAGCGCGGTGCCCGCCCGTCCCAACTGGTGAGTTGCCCACTTTTGCCCCTGAAAATGCCAAATTGGGCGAATTTTGGGGCACAAGCGGGCAACTCGCGCTCACACAGGGGTGGAGGCGCGGTGCGAGGGAAGGGTCACCAAGAGACAGTGCGGTTAAACGACGAAGCCCCGGTTCCGCCAGGGGGACGGTTCCGGGGCTTCAACTGAGCCGGATGCGAATCTGTTCGATTCAGATCTTCACTGACCTGTGCGTCCGACCGGTGGTCGTTTTCAAGCCTGTGGCTGCATCGAACTGTAGCGTGCGGCTCTTACTGGCAGCTGTCGCACTGCAGTTCATCCATCGGGTCGACGGGAACCGAGTAGCCACCTACGTAGTTGTCGTTGTCCATTGCCTTCTCCTTCGTTCCAATGATTCCCCCCAGTCACTGCTCGCGATCCGGCGTCCAGTCCGGATGGTGCGTGTGCAGCGCCTGCGTGGTCTCCCACTATATAACCGGAATCACACGATTGTCATTCCACTACATGTAGTGTTTCGCGTCTTTTTCTTATCTCACGCTAAACCCCACCACCGACATCGCGATCCGGGCCGAAAAGATGCTGAAAATCGGCGCAATACCCCCGAAACAAGATCAAATACCCCCAATTGGGGAGACAGAGGGTGACCGCACCGTGATCATTCCGTTAGACTCGCTAGGCCGATAGAGCAACCTCGGGGGTGTCCCGAGCCAGGGAGGTACTACGGCGGATGACCAAATCCAGTGGAAAGCTTGCGGCCATGGCCGCGGCCGCGTGTCTCATCGCGACGGTCGCAATCCCCGCTTACGCAGCCGCAGAAACCCCTGCCGTCGCAGTGAAGAAGCACCAGAGCACCCAGAGTCTCGTCAACTATTCGACCGCAACCGGCCCCGCTGAAGTTGCGCACGACGCCTACACCGTGACGATCGCGCCCAAGCGCCCTTCCGTTGCCGTGAACCGGTACGTGACCGTCAACCCCCCGACGCAGGCCTACAGCGGCGCGGCCGTTCTCGCCTATGCCGCACAGTTCGTCGGCAAGGTCCCCTACGGCATGGGCAACAGCCCCACCACGAGCTTCTCCTGCGACGGATACGTGCAGTACATCTTCGCCGGCTTCGGAATCCACCTTCCGCGCGGCGCCGACCACCAGGCGGCCCTCGGAGTGCGGATCTCCAAGGCGGATGCCGTGGGCGGTGACCTCGTGTGGTGGCCGGGCCAGCACATCGGCATCTACGACGGCGCGGGCGGGATGTACAACTCACCCGTGTGGGGTCGTTACGTCGAGCACGCCTCGAGCCTGTGGGGCAGCCCGGTCTTCATCCGCCTGAAGTAGGTTGTGACGGCGTCGCGTCGTCGGGTATCGCACCGAAGGCTCCGCCCATAGAGGCCCACCACGCCCCCGCCTTCGGCGCGATACCCGACGACTGAGTACTTCGCTGAGGCAGGTTCGACAGGCTACGCGCTACGGGCGGTGAGTTCTGCCCGCAGCGGCCACTTCTCGTCCTCGAGAATGACCTGCGCGCTGCGCCCATTGACCGAGTTGACGACGATCGGCGCCATGAGATTCATGGTGGTGCCGCTCTCACCGGGGTTCGCGACGACGAGCACGAGCGCGTCGTCCCCGCTGACGAGGTCGAGTGAGGCCGCCTGCTCGTCGGAGATCTCCGGCGTGTAGTCCGGGAGGAAGATCCCGGCGTCCAGCACGAACAGTCGCATGCCCTGGTCTTTGACCGGACGCAGGGCGTACAGCCCGTTCGCCCCCTCGATGTCGTCGAGGACGAAGTCCACGAGCGGCTCGAATCCGGGCGGAGGTGTGACGAAGCTCAGTGAGGCGCTCACCGGAGGAAGTCCATCAGGGTCGGCTGGAGCACCTTCGCGGTGACTCCGAGCGAGGTCTGGTACGTGGTCTGCTGGGTCTGCAGGTCGAGAATGACCTTGGCGACATCCAGATCCTCCACTGAGGAGCGCTGGCCTTCGAGGGACACTGTCTGACTCGCATTCGTTTGTTTGGCTCGATCCATCTGGGCCTCTGTCGTTCCGATAATCGATTGCTGTGCGCTGATCGCCTGCTTGCGCGCGTCGATCTCCGTCAGTCGTGGGCCGATATTGACCCCGCTGTGCAGGTCATTGACGATGTTGTCGATGAGCGTGAAAACCGATCCCGGGGTCGTGCCGGGGTCGGTCGACGGCGGTACACCGGGATTGGTGCCGAAGATATCCGCACCGCTGGCATCCACACGCACGGTCGTGTTCGCGTCGATGCGACGCTGCACGGTGTCACCCGGCAGTCCATTGAAGGTGTAATCGGCGTTGAAAGCGGCACCGGCATTCGTGTTGCCCGCGAAGACGCTGCGACCCAGGTAGCTCGCGTTCGCCTGCTTGAGCAGCTCGCCCTTGAGGTTGGTGAGCTCCGTAGCGATCGCGTCCTTCGATGTCGGCGACATGGACCCGTCGTTTGCACCCTGCACGGTGAGGTCGCGGATGCGGCCCATGATGCTCGAGACCGTGCTGAGGGTCGAGTCGATGGTGTTGAGCCACGCAGTGCCGTCGGAGATGTTGCGACCGTACTGATTGGTCGCGGCCTGTTCCCCGCGGATCTGGATCGACTTGGAGGTCCCCGCCGGGTCATCCGATGGCACCGAGATCGCCTTCTGGCTCGACGCCTGGTTCTGCAGCTTTACGAGCGCGGTGAGGCCGGTCTGCAGGTTGTACTGCGCATTACGCGTGATCGTCTGGTTGGTCACTCTGGTCAGCATGATTTACAGCCCCACCACTCCCGTGTGATTGATCAAGGTGTCGAGCATCTGGTCCACGGCCGTCAGGACTCGCGCGGAGCCCTGATACGCGCGCTGGAAGCTCAGCAGGTTCACGTTCTCCTCGTCGAGGTCGACCCCGGCGTTGGAGAGCTGGTTGTTCACGGCCGCGTTCGTTGAAAGATCAGCGAGTGTCGACTGCTGCTGCGCCGTCTGGGAGGTCGTGCCGATGCCGGCGACGATGCTCGCCCAGACGGAGTCCGGTGAGGTCTTGCTCGCGCCGAGCTGCGAGATGGCCCCAGCGACATCCCCGTTGTATGCGCCCGTGCCGACCGTCGCGGTCGCGAGGTCGGCCGAGGTCGTCGGAATGACCGAGAGTCCGAGCGCTGCGGGCAGGGCACCGTTGAAGCTGAAGAAGTTGACCCCGGTGGTGCCTGCGGCATTTGCACCGGTCGAGTAGACGCTGTTCACCTGCTGGGCGAGGTTGGTGGCGAAGGCGTTATATGAGGCTGCTGCCTCCGCGATCGGACCGCCCGTTCCCGAACCATTCGCGGCAGCGAGCATGGAGATCGTTCCGCCGATCTCACCACCGTCGAGGGCAACGGCGCTTCCGGGCCGGCTCGTCCATTCCAGTTGCACCGGGTCACTGCCCGCTGCATCCATGTGATAGGTGCCGACAAGCGTGACCGAGTTGAAGTTGCCGCCCGAGACGAGGGGGTTGCCGCCGATGAGGATTTCGTTCGTGCCGTCCGGGAGTTCGCGAACCGTGCCGCCGGCGAGCTTCGAGATCGAGGTGGTGATGGTGTTGCGCTGGTCGATGAGCTCGTTCGCCGAGCCGCCCGCGGCGAGCGTCGTGCGAATCTTCTCGTTGAGATTTGCCACCCGTGCGCCCGCGTCGTTGAGTTGGGCGACCTTGGTGTCCAGGTCGGTGCGCAGGGTCGACCACTGGTCGTCCACCTGGTGGTAGCCGTTCGCGATCTGGGACACGAGTCCGCTCGCCTGGGCGAGCAGTGCCGAGCCTGTGGCGGGAACGGCCGCGTTGTTACCGAGATCCTGCCAGGCAGACCAGAACTTCTGAAGCGACGAGGAGAGGCCGTTGGGGCCGGGCTCCTGCAGGGTGCCCTCAAGCGAACTCATTGACGAGGCACGCACATCCCAGTACCCGGATGCGCCGGTCGCCGAGCGCACACGCGCGTCGAGAAGCGAGCTACCGAGCCTGGCGACCCCGTCCACGGACACGCCCTGGCCGACGGTGAAGGTCTGGGACATCGACAGCGACGACGGTGCCGTCACAGACGCCGAGGTCGTGACGCGCTGTCGGGTATACCCGTCCGTGTTCGCGTTCGCGATGTTCTGACCTACCACATCGAGACCGCGTCGCGCTGCGACAAGGCCGGTGTATGCGGTGTTGAGGGTGCCGAAAGAACTCATGCGTGCCTCACAACCTCTGGTCGAAGAGTCTGGCGTCCGCCCTGCTGTTGCCGGCGAATCCTTCGGCGTCGTAGGTGCCCGCATCCGGAACCAGTGTCGCGAGAGTCTCCTGCGTTGACCGCACCGCGGCCCGGAGGAAGCGCTCGTTGATATCGCGCACCTCCTTGATCTGGCCGGTGAGCTCGGTCATTGCGCGAAGGTGCCCGGTGAAGATGTCGCGCCACGGGCCATCGGGCGCGATCGCAGCCAGTTCGCGCAGGGTCGAGTTCTCGCCCCCACCCCACTCCTCTGCGAGGGTGGCGACTTCGAGCGTACGGGTGAGGCCCGCCGCGCGCAGGCGATCCATGACCTGCTCCACCTCGCGGGTGGCGTGGGAGAGCCAGCGAGACTGGCCCGCGGTCAGCAGCAGCTGCTCTTCTTCCAGTTTGAACAGCAATAGCTCGAGCAGTTCACGCTCGCGCCAGAGCAGTGCGGATACGTCGTTGGCACTCAACCTGTCCTCCAAGTCCTGTCGTAAGCGGTGGCGATTCCCAGCGAGGAGTCGCCTGCCGCTGTTCGCGACATCTGCCTTATCCACGCTGAGAAGCACTATCGGCAGGTTTACCCCCCGAGTAAGGGAGATCGCCCAGAACTTTTTCCATGTGACCGGCAACACCACGCCCCCAGTTCAGGGGAGACGTTCCCCCGAAGGGGTGACAGCGGGGCAAAAAATTCTCTTGCGCGACCTTTTTCGGCGGTGTCCGGCGCGGATAGAGTCTGGATGACCGGAGGGGAAACCGGTCGACTCGGGGGACAGAGCGATCAGCGTCCAGGCTGATCAGCGCAACGGACTGCGCCATAACTCGCCCCCAACTCAGTCCAGGGGGTAAGACAGTGAATCGTTCTGAACGGAACGCGCTCGTCGTTGAAAATCTGCCGCTCGTCGGCTACTTGGTGTCAGAGCTGTGCGCTCGCGCCACTCATCTTTCCCGTGACGACCTCGCATCGTCTGGGGCGGTCGGCCTCATCACCGCAGCAGACGCCTTCAAACCGGAACTCGGCATCCCATTCGGTGCCTTCGCCCGCAAGCGGATCCTCGGCGCCTTCGCCGACGACATGCGCGCGAGCGACTGGGCAACCCGCTCCGCACGCAAGCGCATCAAGGAGACTCTCTCCGTGAGCGAGTCGCTCACCGCCGCGCTCGGTCGCACGCCCAGCGTCGACGAGATCGCCTCCGCGCTCGGCGTGGACCGCGAGGCGGCAGCCGAAGCGCTCGCGGATGCCTCCCGCAGCATTTCTACGCTGGACGACACGACCGCGGAGTTTCTCGTCGCGGAGGGCGCGCTTCCCGAGGAGTCGCTCCTCGAGTCCGAGCAGCTCGGTATGCTGCGCGCAGCTGTCGACGCGCTCCCGGAGAAGATGCGCTACGTCGTCACTCGGATCTACTTTGAGGACCAGTCGGTGAAGGAGCTCGCTGAAGAGCTCGGCACCACGCACTCCGCTGTCTCACAGACCAGGGCCGAGGCCATCCGTCTTCTGAAGGACGGCATGCAGACCCACTACGCGGACGACCCCGAGGTTGCACACGCACCGGAGTCCCGCATCGCCGCCGCGAGCCGCAACGCGTATCTCTCGCGTCTGGCCGACTCCACCGCCGTGGGCATCAGCCGATTCGGCTACGGCCACCCGGCCGTAGAGCGTTCGATCGCGTAGCCACTCTCGCTGGCCGAGTGCTCGCGCAACGACTGCATCGAGACCTGGTGTCGACACGGCCGCGAGCGGCCACCTCAACCCGCAGACGAAAAAGACCACAAAAACATCTAACGCCCCGACACCACCTGCCGATAGCTAGTTGTGTCAGTCCAGGGAAGGACTGAAGCACCACACCCAATCACGGAGGAAATCATCATGGGTATGACAATCAACACCAACCTGTCTGCGCTCACCGCATACAGGAACCTGTCCACCACGCAGAACGAGATGTCAAGCTCGCTCGCGAAGCTTTCGAGTGGTCTTCGGATCAACAGTGCGAAAGACGACGCGGCCGGCCTCGCCATCTCTGAGGGCCTGAAGTCACAGGTCGGAGGCCTCACGGTCGCCGCCCGCAACGCTCAGGACGGCATCAACGTCGCGCAGACCGCAGAAGGCTCGCTCGGCCAGGTGCAGGCCATTCTGCAGCGCATGCGCGACCTCGCTGTTCAAGCCGGTAACGACTCGAACAACGTCGATTCGCGCAAGGCAATTACCGCTGAAGCCGATCAGCTCACTTCCGAGCTTGGGCGCATTGCAACGTCCACGAACTTCAACGGCATCTCGCTGCTCAGCGGTGACGTTGATTCAGGGCAGACGGGCGCGCAGACCGTACTGTCGTTCCAGGTCGGCGCGAATGGCACTTCAGACAACCAGATCCAGGTCGACCTGAAGTCGGCAAACGTGACGGCCATCGCGAGTACCTTGGGATCCGCCAACAAGGGATCCAACTTCACGGTGACTGCTGCAAGCGTGACTGGCGTCCAGTCTTTCTCTGTCACCAACAGCGATGGATCTGTCACGGCCGTGAAGACCGCTGCGCTGCCAGCAGCCGGCGCCTACACCACCACGCAGGACGTGGCAGACGCGCTGAACAAGGACTCGCAGTTCGCAGCGAACCTTGTAGCAACTGTCAACGCGGCTGGCGACCTGAATGTCAAGTCACTGACGGGTGGCGCTGTCGGTACGACAACGGCTCCGGGCACCGGTGTCGCAACTGGCGCGACCGCGCCAACTGCTGGCGGGCTGGACTTCAGCTCTGCTGCGGGAGCTCAGGCATCCATCAAGATTCTCGACACCGCAATCACGGGCGTCTCGAGCGCTCGCGCAAGCCTCGGAGCTGTGCAGAACCGCCTCGAGTACACCATCACCAACCTGAACATCTCCAAGGAGAACCTGACGGCTTCGCAGTCGCAGATCACCGACACCGACATGGCGTCAGAGATGGTCAACTTCACCCGCTCGAGCATTCTGGCGCAGGCCGGTACTGCAATGCTCGCGCAGGCGAACCAGGCGAACTCCGGAGTGCTCAAGCTCCTGCAGTAAGCCCGGGTAACAGAACGACGCCTGGTGGCGATCGGAGAGGGATCTGGACCTCTCTCGCCGGTCGCCACCGAGCGTTTTCTGACTAATTCAATACGACACAGCAGACGAATCACCAGCAGAACACAGAAGGGGGACGAGGACCATGACAACAGGCATTGATGGCCTCTCGAGCACGCTCGACACGACCTCCCTGATCAACTCGCTCATCGCGGTGGATGCCCAACCGCAGAACCAGCTCAAGGCGCAGGTCAGCGACGCGAGCAAACTCGTCTCCTCACTGCAGGGACTCAACACCCAGATCTCCGGCCTCGCCACACTCGCCAACTCCACGGCCGCCGCGGGCGCACTCGATCTCTACACGGCGACCAGCAGTTCGAGCGGCGTCACCGCGACCGCAAGCAGCGGCGCGACCATCGGAAGCATCGATCTCACGGTCACCCAGCTCGCCCAGGGCCAGAGCGGTGTCACCGCGGCCATGGCCGACTGGGGCACCAAGCCCACCGCGCTCACCATCGTCGGCAGCGACGGCACGGCAACCGACATCACCCCGGCATCCAACTCACTTGACGACATCGTCGCCGCCGTCAACGCGGCGGGCAAGGGCGTCACCGCTATGAAAGTCGCCTCGGGCACCGTCGGGGGCGTACAGCAGTATCGACTGCAGTTCAGCTCCACCGACACCGGCGCTGCCAGCGCCTTCACGATCTATGCCGGCACGAGCGCTGACGTCACCGGTGGAACGGCAACCAACCTGCTCGATCCGGCATCCGGCGCCGCGGTACTCCACACAGCACAGGATGCCCAGGTGTCACTCTGGGCTGGCACGTCGGCCGCACAGACGATCAGCTCATCCACCAACACCTTCAACAATCTGCTGCCGGGCGTCTCCGTGACGGTTTCGGCCGCATCCACGACACCCGTCACGCTCTCCGTCGCTCGCGACGCCGCAAAGACAGCGGATACTGCATCCACCTTTGTGTCGTCGCTCACCGCGATTTTTGCGACCATCAAGACCCAGTCAGCCGTCGTGCAGAGCACGGATGCCAATGGAGTGCCGGTCACCTCGGGGAGCGTGTTCACCGGTGACGGGACAATCAGAAACGTCAACCAGTCACTATTGGACGCAGCGACCCTTCCGGTGAACGGCCACTCCCCCTCGGAGATCGGCATCAGCATCACCAAGGACGGCACGATCACCTTCGACCAGGACAAGTTCACTGCGGCGCTCGCGGCAGATCCCGCCAACGTGCAGTCGGTGATGCAGGCCATCGCAACACGCGTCGCCGCGGCAGCCACCGCTGCATCCGATCCCGTCGACGGCTCGATCACGGCGAAGATCACCGGGCAGAACTCCTCGATCAAGACCATGAGCGACCAGATCGACAACTGGGACATCCGTCTCGCCGCCCGCCGGGCCGCACTCGAACAGACATACGCACAAATGGAGGTCACCTTGGGCAACCTGAAATCCCAGTCCAGCTACCTCGCATCGCAGCTCTCCGGGCTGCCCTCGATGCAGTACACGAGTTCGAAATGAGCATCCTCAGCGGCGTGAACCTCCGCCGGGCCCAGTACAACCGGGATGCGATTCTCACCGCGAACCCCGCCAACCTGCTCACCATGCTCTACGACCGCCTGCTGCTCGACCTGGGCAGGGCGGAGAGCGCGCAGGAGCTCGAGGACTGGGACACCAGCTCGGAGAACCTGCTTCACGCGCAGGACATCGTCGCGGAGCTCACCTCGTCGCTCGACGTGACCAAGTGGGATGGAGCGGATGGCCTGCTCGGCGTCTACAACTTCGTCACCCGGGCACTCATCTACGCGAATACGCACCGCGACATCGGGTCGACTCGAGTGTGCATCACGCTGCTCGAGCCACTGCGACAGAGCTGGCACGAGGCGGCCGCCGCGCTGCCCGCCGTGGACGCCGCGGCGACCGAACGCCTGCCGATGGGAGTGCTCGGTGTTGCCTGAGCAGCGGAGAGACTCGTCGACCTGGGCCAAGATTCTCGACGCCATGGAAGACCAACTCGAGCGCAGCAGTGCGCGGTCGCTGAAGGAGAGCATGAGCGGAGCGCATGTGGCGCCTGCTCGAGAGACCTCGGGCAGCTTCGTGCTGCCGGCGAACCCCGGGCCGATCCCTGCGGAGCTCGTGGAGCGCGCGCAGGTCATCCTCGAAGCACAGGAACAGGCGATCGAGCGGGTTGAGGCTGCCAGGCGCACCACTGCGCGTCACCTCGCGACCACGCGTTCCATGTCGCCACGGCGCGGTGATCGCGCGGTCTACCTCGACATCTCGGGCTGAGGTATCTTGCCGGCCCGGTCTCGATACGGCCGCTCCAGCGCGCCACTCCACCGGCGGGAGGACGGTAAAAACGGATGAATTGCGACACGCCGCGAAAATCGCCCGAATAACGCGGCGTGTCCCCAAATCTCCGACGTTAGCGACTGTCCGCCGGAAGTAGCGTGGCACCCTCTCGGGGGGTGCCGGTAGACCAGAAAAGAACTAACGCACACCCTCCTGCTGCCGATAGAGAGCAGTGGAGAGCATGGATCGCTCGCCTCTAGGCCACGGATCGGCCGTTGTTTTAGGGGGAACGGATATCCGTGCTTAATTCAGTCACGACCGTTGCGCTCACGAGCGCACTGGACGCTCTCGCGCTGAGACAGCGCACCATCGCGAACAACATCGCCAACATCAACACGCCGAACTACCACGCCAAGCGCGTCTCATTCGAAGACGCCCTCGCCGCATCGGTGGAGGCCGGCGACGGACACGTCGATGCCACGATCGCGCGCTCACTCGAGCCCACCAACGTCAACGGCAACAACGTCAACCTCGACACCGAGACGGTCGCCGGCACCGACACCGTGCTGCGCTTCCAGTTCGCGGCACAGGCCGTCGGCAACGAGTTCGCCCGGATGCGCACGGCGATCGGAACGAACTGATGACCTTCGACGCACTCGGCATCGCCGGCACGGGGCTCACGCTTCACCGCCACTGGCTCGATGCGATCTCAGACAACATCGCGAACATCAACACGATCAAGCCGACGAGCGGCCCCGCGTTCCAGGCACGCTACGTCGTGGCACAGGAGGGCCAGGGCAATTCCGGTGTCTACGTGGCCGGCACCGCCCTCGGCAGCGCTGACGGCATCCTCGCCTATGACCCGACCAACCCTCTCGCAGACGCAAACGGAATGGTCAAGCGCCCCGATATCGACCTCGGCACCCAGATGTCCGAGCTGATCATGGCGCAGCGTGGCTACCAGGCCAATGCCAACGTGATCGACCGTGCCAAGACGACATACCAGGCCGCACTCCAGATTGGTAAGTAATGTCCATTCCATTGATCGGTGCCGTGCAGGGCATCACAGGCACGGGAATCACTCCCGATGTGCAGCAGACGAACGCCTCGGATGGCTCGACCTTCGCGGCATCCCTCGGCGGCGCGATCGACACCCTGCAGCAGCTGCAGAGCACCTCGGACACCCTCGCCGTCAAGGCCGTGACGGGCAACCTCGACGACATCCACGACGCGACCATCGCCGCAACCCGCGCGCAGGTGACGCTCGAACTCGTCGCTGCCGTGCGTAACAAGGGCGTCGAAGCGTTCAACAACATCATGAATATGCAAGCCTGATGCCCGCCCAGGTCACGTCCGCATTCCGGCGCATCTTCGGTGCGATCCGAGAGTTCACCATTGCCCAGCGCACCCTCGCGCTCATCGGTGTCGCCGTGCTCGTGCTCGGTATCGCCGGCCTCACCGTCTGGGTGAGCCAGCCGTCGTACAGCCCGCTGTTCTCCGGGCTCGCCGCCTCCGACGCAAGTTCCATCGTCGACCAGCTCAAGACCGACGGCGTCCCATACCAGCTCACCGACGGCGGCGGAACGATCCTCGTGCCGGAAGCCAGCGTCTACAACGAACGTCTCAAGGCCGCATCCGCCGGCCTGCCCACGAGCAGCAACGGCGGATACGCGCTGCTCGACAAGATGGGTGTCACCGCTTCGGAGTTCCAACAGAATGTGACCTACAAACGCGCCATTGAGGGCGAGCTCGCCTCTACGATCCAGGCACTCAAGGGCGTGAAGATGGCATCGGTCCAGCTGGCCATCCCCAAGGACACCGTCTTCACGTCGCAGAAGAACGACCCGACGGCGTCCGTGTTCATCCAGACCGACGCAGGCGTGAGCCTCACGTCAGACCAGGTGCAGGCAATCGTGCACCTCACCTCCGCATCGATCGACGGCATGAAGGCCACCGACGTCTCGGTTGTCGACTCCGACGGCCAGGTGCTCTCGGCCGTCGGCACGGGTGCTACCGGCAGTGTGGACAAGCAGTCAGCGGACTACGAGAACCGCGTGCGCGACACCGTGCAGACCATGCTCGATCGCGTGGTCGGTCCGGGCAATGCGACCGTCGCGGTTGCCGCAGACATGAGCCAAGAGTCCGCCAAGCGCACCGAGGAGACGTACACGACGCCGGAGGGATCGCCGACTCTGAGCGAATCGACCGACAAGCAGACCGGCGCGAGCGGCACCGACAACGGAACGAGCGCGACCGGAGTACTCGGCCCTGACAACATCGCCGTCCCGGGCGCGACGGGCACCACCACCGGCGCCACGAGCGAGACCCAGGTCAAGAACAACGCGCTCAACAAGGTCACCGAGGACCGCACGATCCCGGCAGGCGCCATCACGCGCCAGACCGTCTCCGTCGCGCTCAACTCCAAGGCGGCGACCGGGCTCAAGGTCTCGGAGATCTCCGCCCTCGTCTCTGCGGCAGCCGGCATCAACACCACGCGAGGCGACAAGGTCAGTGTCGAGGTCGTGCCGTTCAGCACCACCGCAGCGGCCGATGCGAGCGCCGCCCTCGGGGCAGCGGCCAAAGCTGCCGAGGCCAACCGGATGACCACGATCATCACCGCCGCGATCATCACGGCGGGCGTCGTCACCCTCCTGCTCGTTCTGTTCATCCTTCTCCGCCGCCGCAGCCGCCACCGCCGCGAGGAGGAAGAGGGCCTGCTGTCGGAGATGCTCGACGCAGCGACCGTACCCATGCAGCTTCCGGCGATGCGGAGCGCATCCCAGCTCGGCGCTCCCGCCTCCACCACGCAGACGCTCGAGGGCGGACCGATTGCGCCAGCCGACAGCGACGCCGTCAACCGCCGTGCCGAGATCGAGGCGTTCGCCCAGCGCGATCCGCAGAAGACGGCCGAGTACCTCCGCAGCATGATGGACGACAGGCAGCCGGTATGAGCGAGACGACCGAGAAGGGACTGACCGGCACCCAGAAGGTTGCCGTCGTCCTCATGAACATGGACAGCCAGCGCGCCGCGGGCGTGCTGAAGGAGTTCAGCGAGCATGAGGCCGAGGAGATCGTCGCCGAGATCGTGCGACTGCGTCGTGTCGACTCCGTCGTCGCGGAGCAGACCATCAGCGAATTCCACGACATGACCGTGCGCAATGCCGCTCTCGCGCGCGGTGGACGCGACGTCGCGGTCGGGCTGCTCGAGGCATCCTTCGGTGCTGAGCGCGCCGCGGGCGTGATGAACCGCGTCGCCTCGACCATGGCAGGCAAGGCGTTCGAGTTCCTGGAGCAGACGGAGCCACGCCACGTCGTCGCCCTGCTCGAAGGCGAACTCCCCCAGACGATCGCGCTCGTGCTCGCGCACCTGCGCCCCGAGCACGCCTCCCCCATCATGTCCGGCCTCGACGAGGACCTGCGCACGGAGGTCGCACGTTGCATCGCCACGATGGGCACCGCGACTCCGGAAGCCGTGCGCATCGTCACCGATACCCTGCGCACGAGAGCCGGTGCCGTCGTCTCGCTGACCGACACCGTGGAGGTCGTCGGCGGCATCCAGCCCCTCGTCGACATCATCAACCGCTCGGATGTCGCCACCGAGCGGGCACTGCTCGAGTCCCTCGACGAGAACGACCCGGACCTCGCGGAAGAGGTGCGCTCGCGCATGCTGACCTTCGCCGACATCGTGAAGTTCGAGGCGCGGGACGTGCAGCAGGTGCTGCGCGGAATCGACGCCAGTGTACTCGCCATGGCCATGAAGGGTTCGCCCGAAACGGTCGTCGAGGTCATCCGCACCAACCTCTCTGAGCGCAACCGCGAGATCCTCGACGATGAGATCAAGCTTCTCGGACCGGTGCGCGTGTCCCAGGTCGAGGAGGCGCGCGCGGACATCGTGCGTGCGATCCGCGACCTCGAATCGCAGGGCACCATCACCCTGCAGCGCGGCGAGGAGGACGAATATGTCATTTGACCCGAACTTCGCCGCCCTCACCTTTCCCGCGCTGAGGCACCCGGGCCAGGATGCGATCGATGCCCAGTCACGCATCCAGGGCCACGCCGCGGGGTACGCATCGGGGCTTCGTGCCGCGGCGAAAGAGGCCGAGATGCGCGTCATCGAGCTCAACGCCGAGACGACCGCCATGCTGAACGAGCGGAACGCGCAGATCGATGCGGCGCTCACCGCGCTCGAGTCGGCTGCACGAGCGCTTCACGCCCGCGCTGTTCCGACGATCGACACGGTGCAGGACGCACTCATCTCGAGTGCGCTCGAGCTCGCCGAGGCGATCCTCGGCTACGAGCTGTCTGACGGCCCCACCTCCGCGAAGGCCGCGCTCTCCCGCGTGCTCGAACACGCCGACCCGCGCACGCTGCTGAGCGTGCGAATGAACCCTGCCGACATCGCGGAGCTCGGAGAGGCCGGCCGTACCCCGAGCGTCGAGATCATTGCCGATGACACCGTCGCGCGCGGAGACGCACTCGGCGACTTCGCAGACGGCTACCTGGATGCCCGCATCCAGACCGCCCTGGCTCGCGCCAGGGCCACGCTACTTGGGGAGACGATATGACGACGACCTGGCGTCCCCACGCCGAGCAGTTCAGGGCCGCAGTCGCCACAGCGCTTCCCCAACGCGTCGGCGTCGTCTCGTCCATTATTGGGCTCGGGGTGGAGTTGAGCGGTCTCGACTGCGCCATTGGAGAGCTCGTCACGATCGGGGAGAACCCCGGTGTCGAGGCCGAAGTGGTCGCGACCACGAGAACCGGCGTGCGTTGCATGCCGCTGGGAAAGATGGTGGGCATCAACGCGGGAGCGTCGGCGCGGTCCAGCCGCCGCCCCATCCTCGTGCCCACCGGCTCCGGCCTTCTCGGCCGCGTCGTCGACGGCCTCGGCCGCCCCATCGACGGCAAGGGCCCGCTTCTCAGCGACGGTTTCGTCTCGCTCGACAACGCCACGCCATCCGCCATGCAGCGCGCTCGAATCACGGAGCCGCTGCCGCTCGGCGTTCGCGTGCTCGACACCCTGACGACGGTGGGCAAGGGCCAGCGCCTCGGCCTGTTCGCCGGATCCGGCGTCGGAAAGTCCTCATTGCTCTCGATGATCGCGCGCGGCACGTCCGCCGAGGTCTCGGTGATCGCCCTCGTCGGCGAGCGCGGCCGTGAGGTGCGCGAGTTCCTCGAGGACGACCTGGGTCCCGAGGGTCTCGCCCGCTCGATCGTGGTCGTCTCGACCTCGGATGAGCCCGCGCTCATGCGCCTGCGCGCCGCCTTCGTCGCCACCCGCATCGCCGAGTCCTTCCGCGATCGCGGTGCAGACGTCATGCTCATGATGGACTCGCTCACCCGCGTCGCCATGGCACAGCGCGAGATCGGACTCTCCGTGGGAGAGCCACCGGCAACGCGGGGCTACCCGCCGTCGACCTTCTCCCTGCTCGCGCAGCTGCTCGAGCGGGCTGGCACCGCTGAAACCGGCTCCGTGACGGGCATCTACACGGTGCTCGTCGATGGCGACGACCACAACGAACCCATCGCGGACGCAGCCCGCTCGATTCTCGACGGACACGTCGTGCTCGATCGCAAACTCGCGGTGCTCGGGCACTTCCCGTCGGTGGATGCGCTCGCCTCCATCTCGCGTGTGGCCAGCAGAGTCAACACCCGGGAGCATACGGCCGCCGCGATCGCCCTGCGCAAGGTGCTCGCCGCACGCAGGTCCGCGCAGGATCTGCTGGATGTCGGCGCGTACCACGAGGGCAGCAACCCGCTCGTCGACGCGGCCGTGAAACACGAGGACGCGATCAACTCCTTCCTGCAGCAGGGCATGGACGAGCGCATCACGGCAGCAGAAGCGTGGGCCTGGCTCGATCGGCTCAACACCTCTATGGCGGTGCCGGCATGAGCCGACCATTCTCACTCGCGGGGCTGCTGCGCCTGCGCCACCTCGAGCAGGATGAGGCGGCAGGCCAGCTCGCCTCGGCGAACGCCCGTCTCGACGCGACCTCCGTGCAGCGCAACCGCGCCCGCGCAGCACTCGGCGCGACGCGGGCGGAGGCCAGCAGCACGGAGATGCTCTACGCCATGGCGGCCGGGCGGGCATCCATGCGCAGCATGCTCTCGGACCTCGACTCGATGCTCAACCAACAGCACGCGGAGGCAGCGCAGGCGAACGAGGCCTTCAGCGCCGCGCGCGCCAAGGCCGTCGCCCTCGAGAAGCTCGAGGCGAAGCACGTCCAGGCCGTGATGCTCGACGAGCTGCGCGCGGAACAGAACGTGATCGACGAAATCGCCTCGACATCGTGGCATGTCGACCGGGAGGGAAAGACACCATGAGCATCAGCAACTTCCTGCTCGCAACGGTCAGCGCACCTGAACGGCCCGCAGCGCCATCGAGCAAGAGCTCGTCCGCGGGAAGCTCCTTCGGCCTTGCGATGCAGCACGCGATGGGGACACAGCCAGCTCATACCTCGTCCAAGGGCAGCAAACCCTCCACGACGTCGGCACCGCACGGTCCTGCCGCTCACGCCGCGCCGCAGCACGCATCGGAGAGGGCCGATACGCCGAGCTCTCCGAAGACCGCATCCAAGACACCCACTTCCGACAGCGCCGAGACGACGGGCGTCACGACCTCGAAGGCGGGCGCGAAGGACCAGACGCCAGCGACGGATGCCGCGGATGCCTCACAGACGTCGGCACTGGGCCAGCCCACCGACTCCAGCACCGCCAGCACCGCCGCGCAGCCGACCCCGGACGCCTCGGCACAGGCCGCAACAGCACAGGCCGCAGTACAGACTGCCCTCGCCCAGCCACAGGCGACTGCACTTCCGACGACCGCTGCCAGCGTCGCTGGTGCGGATGCTGCGGTAGAAGCTACCGTGGCAACCGCTGCAGCCGGACAGGCCGCGGCCCCGGCGCCGACCGTTCCTGTCGTTCCCGTCGTTCCCGTCGTCTCTGCCGTCGCTGCCGTCCCGACCGCGCCGGCGCGGGTCACACCCGCCGCTACGCCTGCCACGCCTGCCGCCACGGCCGCCGCGAGCTCCGCGGTCGCGGCAGGCGTTGCGGTGGTCGCCGAGGGTGCGGGCACTGCGGGCACACCCAAGACGACGGGCAAGGCCACACCGGCCGCCCCCACAACGACCACACCCACGGACACACCGGCGACGCCTCCCGCGGCGGCCACGGTTGCCGCATCCGCCGTGGCAACGGCGGCAGCCCCGGCAGCAACACCGACGAACGGGGGGCCCGCCACCGCGCAGGCTCCGCTCCCCCACGCCCCGGCGGCCCCCGCGGTCGATGCCACGGCATCCGCGGTCACCGACGCCCTCGCGGCGAAGGAGTCCGCAGCACCGGCGACACCGACCACGGACTTCTCGGCAGTGCTCGACAGTGCCAAGAGCGCGGCGAGCGCCAGCGCGAACAACGCCCCGCAGACCCAGGCGGCCGCGGCATCCGTTCCGGTGACCACGACATCCGTCGCGCCCACCGCCGCGCCGGCACCTGCTGCACCGCCACCGCCACCGGCACCGCCGCTCATGACGCAGGTTGCCCAGCCGATCCTCGCGCTCACGCGGGCGGCATCCGGCGATCACGTCCTCACGCTCAGTGTGACGCCAGACAACCTCGGACCGGTGACCGTGCGGGCGCACATGAGCAGCGCGGGCCTTCGGGTCGAGCTGTTCGCACCCAACGACCTCGGTCGCGACGCCCTGCGCGCGATCATGCCTGACCTGCGCCGCGACCTGGCCGGCACCGGAATGAACACGAACCTGCAGCTCTCGCCGAACAACCAGCCGAGCACAAGCCAGTCTGCAGGCGGCCAGCAGAACCCGGGCCAGCAGAACGCCGGGGCCGGACTCGGCTACAACCAGGGCGAGGGCCGAGCGGATGTCCGCGACAGCGCCGCGCCGAGAGCGGCACGAACAGAGACCCCAACCACAGAGGCGCCCCGAACAGGGCCACTGCGCTCCGGAGCACACGCGTCGTCCATCGACGTGATGGCCTAGAGGAAGAAGAGGAAGACCATGACAGACGTATCGGCAGTGGGATCGACGGCGTTCTATGCCACCGCACCGACGCGAGCGCCGAAGCAGACGCTCGACAGCGAGGCGTTCATGAACCTGCTCGTGACCCAGTTGAAGAACCAGGATCCGAGCTCGCCCATGGACACCAACCAGATGATCAGCCAGACCACGCAACTCGCCATGATGGAGCAGCTCACGAGCATGAACTCGACGGGTACCGAAAGCTTCGCACTGCAGATGCGCATCGCGGCATCCGCTCTCGTCGGTCAGCAGGTCGGCTACAACGATTCCGATGGCAATCCGGTCACCGGTACCGCGAGTTCCGTGTCGTTCACGGGCAAGACGCCGACCGTGACCATCGACGGTGTCAGCGTCGCACTCGACTCCATCACCGGTGTCACCCAAGCCGCCTAATCAACCACAACAACGTCACGCACCACCCATCGAAAGGTAGAAAAATGCTTCGCTCGCTCTACTCCGGAATCTCCGGCCTTCGGTCACACCAGACCATGCTCGACGTCACGGCGAACAACATCGCCAACGTCAACACGGTCGCCTTCAAGGCGTCGTCGACCCAGTTCGAAGACACCCTCTCACAGCTCATCAAGGGCGCGAGCAGCCCGCAGGGCAACGTGGGTGGCACCAATCCGGCCCAGATCGGACTCGGCGTGAAGGTGGCGGGCATCTCAACCAACTTCGGCCAGGGCTCGACCCAGGCCACGGGCCGCGCACTCGACGTGATGATCTCCGGTGACGGATTCTTCATCACCTCCAGCGGCGGCCAGACCGCGTACACCCGCGCGGGCTCGCTCGGCTTCGACCCCAACGGGCGCCTCGTCACGCCGGACGGTGCCATCATCCAGGGGTGGTCAGCGAACAACGGCGTGATCGACACCGGCGGCCCCGTCGGTGACGTGATGCTCCCGAAGAACGCGGTCTCTCCGGCCGTCGCCACGACCACGGCGAAGGTCGGCGGCAACCTCCCGGGCGACGCAGCAACCGGCACGGTGCTCAGCCGCGACACCACCGTGTACGACGCCTCGGGCAATGCGACCCAGCTCACCGTCAACTTCACCAAGACGACGGCCGGGTGGGACGCCAGCTACAGCGACGGAGCCACTCCGCCCACCGTCACGACCACCGCCATGGTGTTCACGAACGGCAAGCTCACGAGCGGCACCTCGCTGACCGCGGGAGCCGTCGCTCTCGACCTCACCGACACGACAGGATACGCGGGCCTGACCACGGCATCCATCACCGACCAGAACGGTCGGGACGCCGGAACGCTGCAGTCGTACACGCTATCGCCGAACGGAACCCTCGTCGGGTCGTTCAGCAACGGCGCATCGCAGTCGATCGGCCAGATCGCACTGGCGACCTTCGTGAACCCCGGCGGTCTCGAGAAGGCCGGGTCGTCGTCGTACACCTCGACCTTCAACTCGGGCGCCGCACAGATCGGTGTCGCAGGCCAGAGCGGAATGGGGTCTCTCGACAGCGGCGCGCTCGAGATGTCGAACGTCGACCTCTCGCAGGAGTTCACCAACCTGATCGTCGCCCAGCGCGGCTTCCAGGCCAACGCCCGCATCATCACCACCTCCGACCAGGTGCTGCAGGAGCTGACCAACCTCAAGCAGTAGCCCGTATGGCGGGAGAAAGCGGCTGGCG
Organism: Parafrigoribacterium humi; assembly: GCF_040227205.1. Lineage (NCBI taxonomy): Bacteria > Bacillati > Actinomycetota > Actinomycetes > Micrococcales > Microbacteriaceae > Parafrigoribacterium > Parafrigoribacterium humi. Next base: position 219,886 of record NZ_JBELOA010000003.1, read on the forward strand.
GCGGGAGTTGTAACTCCCGCCGCCAGCCGCTTTCTCCCGCCACTCCTACAGGCAATCCGGCTAATGCGCCTAACGGCACGCCGGATGCGGCCGATAGTTGTCCCTGATGGCTCAGGATGAGCCTGTTTTTACAGTATCCAGGGATGGGATCATGATCGTTGTCACGCGGCTGAACGAGACTCAGTTCGCCGTCAACCCTGATCTCATAGAGCGAATCAACGCCAACCCCGATACCACTCTGATCATGGTCGACGGTGCGAAGTACATCGTCACTGAATCCATGAGAGAGATCATCGACCGCATCGCCGAGTATCGCGCACGCGTCGTCTCGCTCGCCCAGAATCTCGTGGCCACTGAGCCGCAACAGTCCAGCGTGCAGTTGGGCGTCATCCCCTTTCCCGAGCAGGCAGCCGACCCGACGGACGCAGCTTCATCACCAGAGCCATCGCGTCCTAGGAAGCTGTAATGGATCCAGCAACACTCATCGGAATCGTCGTCGCGTTCGGCGCGCTCCTCGCCATGCTCACCATGGAGGGAAGCAGCGTCACCGCGATCCTGATCCCGGCACCAATGGTGCTCGTCTTCGGTGCGACCATCGCCGTCGGCATTGCCGGAGGGACGATGAGGGACTTTCTCATCGCCCTCAGAGCGCTTCCCAGCACCTTCCGCGGCAAGACCCACGACCCGGAAGAGGTGATCGACCGGGTCGTCTCGCTGGCCGAGAAGGCGCGCAGCGAGGGACTGCTCTCGCTCGAACAGGAGGCGGACGACTCCGACGACACCTTCCTGCGCAGTGCCCTGCAGAACATCGCGGACGGTACGGACGGCGAGGATCTGCGAATCCTGCTCGAGGACGAGATCGAGACCGAGGCCAAGCTCGGGCGCACCGCGGCGAAGTTCTTCAACAGCATGGGCGGTTACGCGCCGACCATCGGGATCATCGGCACAGTCGTCTCGCTCACTCACGTACTCGAGAATCTCTCCTCGCCCGCGACCCTCGGGCCGATGATCGCCAGCGCGTTTGTCGCAACTCTGTGGGGGCTCCTCTCGGCGAACTTCCTTTGGCTGCCCATCGGCGCCCGAATGAAGCGCCTCTCCGAGCTCGAGATCGAACGCAAGACCCTGCTCATGGAGGGAGTGCTCGCCGTGCAGGCCGGAAGCCAGCCACGACTTCTCGGCGAGCGCCTGCGCGCCATGATCCCGGCAGGAAAATCCGCGTCCCCTGACAAGCCGGGCAAGACAGCCAAGTCTGCCAAGGGCGACAAAGCTGACAAAGACGACTCGGCAGCGGCATGAGTCTGCGGCCACAGCGCCGGAAACGGAGCGAAGAACCAGAGCACGACAACAGCGAACGCTGGATGGCGTCGTACATGGACATGGTCACCGTGCTCATGTGCATGTTCATCGTGCTGTTCGCGATGTCTGTCGTCGACCAGAAGAAATACGACGAGTTGCGTAACTCGCTGGCCACCGGGTTCGGAACGACCGTCTCCAAGCACATCGACATCAACGAGGGCGTCATCGTGCCCCCGGACAAGGTGGACGTCAAGGCCAAGAGCCTCGAGAACAAGAACCGCCAGCTCGCCACGATCGAGGTCACCAACCTCATCGCCCTGCGCGAGGAGATGAAGGCGAACCTCCAGGCGGCCGGTCTGAGCTCGGCTGTGCAGTTCAACATCGACGGCCGAGGGCTCACCGTGCGGCTGATCGGCTCGGAGACCTACTTCAACACGAACCGCACCGACCTGAGCTCGGTCGCCATCCGGGTGCTGGATGCCGTCGGGCCGCCTCTGAGCGCAAGCCCGTACGAGGTGTCGGTCGAGGGGCACGCGGACGAACGGCACGCCGCCTATCCGTATCCCACCAACTGGGAGCTGTCATCCGGGCGCGCGACCGGCGTGCTTCGGCACCTGGTCGAGGTCGACGGAGTCAACCCGCAGAGGATCGGCGCAGTCGGTTACGGATCGGCCAGGCCGCTCGCCACGGGGACGACTCCGGACGATCTCGCCCTCAACCGGCGAGTCGATATCGTCGTGCTCTCCGACCAGTCGGACGGCGTGCGATCACTGCTGGCGGAGGTGGACAAGGCCCTCGAAGGGACGTAGACCACAGTCCGATAGGCAATTCCTCCTTACGCCGGGGTACATCCGGCCGATAGTGCAGCTTGTGACGGTCCAGGAACAAGCGGTTAGCAGCATGCCCGCCAAGGCGAGCAAGGCAAAAACCGCGAAAGCAAGCAGGACGGTGGAGGTCTACGACTTCCGACGTCCGACGACGCTCGCACGCGAGCACTCTCGTGTGCTCGAGCTCGCGTTCGAGACGTTTGCGCGCCAATGGGGCACCCAGCTCACCGCAAAGGTGCGCGTTCTCTCCCAGGTCAGCTGCGAGCAGGTCATCATGCTCAGCTACGACGCCTACGCCGCGTCGCTCCCGCCCACGACGGCGATGGTGCTGTGCGTGCTCGAGGACATCATCCCCAAGGCGATCATCCAGTTCCCCACCTCGTCCGCGCTGGGCTGGATCGGATACATGCTCGGCGGGCACGGAGCCACGGTCGACGAGGAGCGCAAGTTCACCCAGGTCGAGCAGGCGCTCATCCGCCGGCTCATGGATGACGCCCTCGAAGACATGCGGTACTCGCTCGGCAGCCTGCTGCAGAACTCCATCCGCATGGACAGCTTCCAGTACAACTCGCAGTTCGCCCAGGCCGCCGCAACCAACGACCTGATGATCGTCGCGAGGTTCGACATCCGCGTCGGAGACGGCGTCGCCCCCGCGACCGTTGCGATCCCCGCCGAGGCGCTACTGCCCCAGCTCGGCGACACGAACCCCACCAAAACCCTCGAAGAGGCGAAGGAGCTCATGGAGGTGCAGATGGCGTGGGCACCGGTCGAGCTCGCCCTGCGCCTGGCCGTGGCAACAGTGAAGCCCAACGACATCCTGGGGCTCGCGGTCGGCGATGTCCTGCCGATCCCGCACCCACAGCACCGTCCACTCGAACTCGCCGTCGATGGCCACCTCATGGGCCACGCGGCGGTGGGAGCAAACGGCTCCCGCCTCGCCTGTGTCGTCGTCGGCACGGAGTCGTAGCCGGCACCGCATCCTCAGGCCCACTTTTCCAGCTTTACCAAGGAGACACCGTGAAGAAGTCCACCACTCTCACCCGGCAGGACGCCGCAGTAGAGTCCCTCGCAGCACTGCTGCCCAGCGCGGCCGCGGTCACCTGGGCCCTGCTCGACGACGACGCATCCGTCGCAGGCAAGGTCGGTGAGGCCGTCGTCGCCTCGTTCGTCGGCAGCACGGCCGCAGACATGGCCATCGTTCTCGCCGACTCCGACGCGCTCACCGAGGCGGCAGGCTCCGAGAGCATCGTCTCGCCCGCAGACGTGCTGCGCCCCGCCCTCGAGGCCGCGGCCCAGCACCTCGGAACCGGCGTTCTCGGGGAGGCGAGCGTCGAAGACGCCTCGTCGCTGTTCTCCGACAAGGAGACCGTCGTCTACGCGCTCAAGGCGGGCAAGGCAGCCGCGGGATGGTTCGCCATCCGTGTGCGCGAGGGTGGCGCCATCTGGGGCTCGGCCACCGACCCGCAGCGCAACGTCGCGGGCAAGCTCGGCCGCATCAGCAACGTGGAGATGGCCCTCACCGTGGAGATCGGCCGCACCAAGATGGCCGTGCGCGACGTGCTCAACCTCGAGCCCGGCGCCGTTATCGAGCTGGATCGCTCCGCCGGCTCTCCCGCAGACATCCTGTTGAACGGCCGACTCATCGCCCACGGCGAGATCGTGGTGATCGACCAGGACTACGCGGTGCGCATCACCCAGATCCTCGATGTAGCAGAGGGCATGGCCTGAACCGATGGAAACCTTCCTCGCCGGCGCTCGCGTCGTCGTCTCCCTTGTCGTCGTGCTGGGGCTGCTGTGGATGTTGCAGCGGCGCCTCACGCGCGGCTCGCGGAAGAACGCCGCGGGGCACCCCGTCACGATCGTGACGAAGCAGGCGATCTCGCCCAAGGCATCCGTCGTCATCATCGACGTCGATGGCAGCCGTCTGCTTCTGGGTGTCACGGAGCACGCTGTGAGCGTGCTGCAGACCGGGGATGTCCCCGAGCCGGCCATCGAGGCAGCACCGATCGTCGCTGCGAAGGCCTCCACCGCGAAGTCCACCGCCACCAAGGCGGTCACCGCACAGTCCGGCGCCGCGGCATTCGCCGAGTCGCTGAGCAAGGTGACGGCGGCCAAGATCACTGCGGCGAAGCCCGCAGCCAGGACCGCCACTGCAAAGACCACCGCAAAGGCTCCCGCGAAGGCCACCGCGGCAAAGACCACCACGAAGAAGAACCCCGACCTCGCCCCCGTCGCCGCGTTCACCGGCCAGGGTCCGCTCGCCGGATCGATCCTCTCCCCCACCACCTGGAAGCAGCTGGGCGCAACCATTCGGCGGGGCCGGTGACCTTCTTCGACGTGCACGATGCGCGGTCACACCGCCGTTGGACGACCGCGCGCTGGACCGTGGCAATCGCCCTCGTGCTCATGTCGGTCGTCGTCATCGTGCTGGTCACCGCAACGGCGGGTCATGCCGCGCCGCTCGCGCCCACTGACCCGACGCCGCCGGTTGACCCATCGACACCGTCACCAACGGACGGCCTCGGCGGAGTCTCGCTTCAGATCAACGGCCCGAACGGTGGACCGTCGAGCTCGATCATCACGCTCATCGGCATCACCTTCCTTTCAGTCGCGCCCGCTCTCCTGCTCATGATGACCTCGTTCACGAAGATCTTCGTGGTGCTCGCGATCACGCGTAACGCGCTCGCGCTTCCGTCGATCCCGCCGAACCAGGTACTCGCCGGACTCGCGCTCTTCCTGACGCTGTTCATCATGGGACCGGTGATCGCCGACATCAACAACCTCGGCATCCAGCCCTACCTGCACGGCACGCTCTCGTTCAACGATGCGCTCGCCGCCGGCTCCGAGCCACTGCGCCACTTCATGCTCGCCCATACGAAACAGGAAGACATCGCGCTCATGACGCGCTCGGCCGGGCTTGCCAACCCCGCGACGCCCGCATCCGTTCCGATGCTCACGCTCATTCCGGCGTTCATGATCTCCGAACTGCGCTCGGCCTTCATCATCGGCTTCGTGATCTTCGTGCCGTTCCTGGTGATCGACATCGTCGTGGCCGCCGCACTCATGTCCATGGGCATGATGATGCTCCCGCCGGTCATGATCTCGCTGCCGTTCAAGATCCTTCTCTTCGTGCTGGTCGACGGATGGGGCCTCATCATCACCTCGCTCATCAGCAGTTATCGAGGTGGAGGATGAACACCAACGCCGTTCTGGACATTGCCATGCAGGGTGTTCTCATCTCGGCGAAGCTCGCAGCGCCCATCCTCATCACGGCGCTCGTCGTCGGGTTCGCGATCTCGCTCATGCAGTCGATCACCCAGATCCAGGAAGTCACGCTCTCGTTCGTGCCGAAGGCAGTCGCCGTCGGTATCGCCCTGGTCATCTGCGGCAACTGGATGATCTCGGAAATGGTCACATTCACTCAAGGATTGTTCGCGTCGATTCCCAATCTGCTCGGGGGTTGACGTGAACATTCCGCTGAACCTCGACTGGCTGGAGGCGACCTCACTCGCCGCGGTGAGGATCACCGCCTTCCTGTTCATCGCGCCACCATTCTCGTACCGGGCCATCCCGGCGAGGATCAAGGCGATGATCGCGATCGGGCTCTCGCTTGCCGTGTCGCCCGCCGTCACGCCGCACTACAAGATGCTCGAGACCGCGGACTATCTCATGGCGCTCGTGCTCGAGATCGTCGTGGGGGCCGTACTCGGCCTGCTCGTCATGCTCGTGTTCGCCGCCATCCAGTCCGCTGGCGGCCTCGTCGACATGTTCGGTGGCTTCCAGATGGCCCAGGGCTTCGACCCGCTCTCGATGATCAACGGTGCCCAGTTCACCAGACTCTTCCAGATGACCGCGCTCGCCCTCATGTTCTCCTCCGGCGCGTACCAGATCATCATCGGGGGGCTCAACCGCAGTTTCAGCGCCTTCCCGCTCGGCGGCGGAATCGACCTCACCAACCCCGTCTCCGCAATGACCGCCGGGATCACCCAGATGTTCCTCGCGGCGGTGCAGATCGCGGGCCCGCTGCTCGTCGTCCTCTTCCTCGCGGATGCCGGCCTCGGCCTGCTCACGAGGGTCGCCCCCGCGCTCAACGCCTTCACCATGAGCTTCCCGATCAAGATCCTGCTGACTCTCACCCTGGTCGGCGTCATCTTCGTCGCACTCCCCGGCATCGTTGCCACCCTGACCGGGCAGGCGATCAAGGTCATCGGGGGGGTGGGCTAGATGTCAGATTCGGGTTCGCAGGAGCGCACAGAAAACGCGACCCAGAAGCGGATGAAGGAGGTCCGCTCCAAGGGCCAGCTCTCCAAGTCGCAGGATCTCACCGCCTGGCTCGGCGTCGCAGCCGCTGGGGTCATGCTGCCGCTCACCCTCTCCAACGGAACCAAGGCAGGCACGGAACAAATGCTCAACATCGGGAAGATCGCGGCAGAGCCCTCCCCCGACCTCGCCCAGCGCATCCTGGGCGAGGGGATGCAGTCGGTGCTGGCGACCCTCGGGCCGCTGCTCGCCGCGGTCGCCATCATCATCCTGCTGGGCTCTGCAGTGCAGGGCGGAATCCACTTCAAGAAGTTCGAGGGCAAGTTCGAACAGTTCAACCTCGTCAACGGCGTCAAGCGCGTCTTCGGAACCCAGGCCCTGTGGGAGGGCCTGAAGTCGGTGATCAAGACCGCGGTGGTCGGCATCGTGCTCCTCGTCGTCGTGCAGGGCCTCATGCCTGTGCTCATGGGTGCGGGAGGGCTGCCGGTCTCCGCACTGTTGGATGCCGCGAGCTCCGGCACGGGGGCGCTCATCCAGTTCGCGGTCGTCGCCGGTCTCGGCCTCGCTGCAGCCGACCTCTTCGTGGTGATGAAGCGCAACCAGAAGAAGACCAAGATGAGCAAGAAAGAGGTCAAGGACGAGGCGAAGAACACGGATGGCGACCCGCTCATCAAATCGCAGCGCCGCTCCCGGCAACTCACGATGAGCCGTAACCGCATGATGGCCGGAATCGCCACCGCGGACGTCGTGGTCGTCAACCCGACCCACATCGCCGTCGCCCTGAAGTACGAGCCGGGCAAGTCCGCACCGCGCGTGGTCGCGAAGGGACAGGGCGAGGTCGCCGCACGCATCCGCGCGAAGGCCGAGGAGGAGGGCGTGCCGATGGTGCGCGACATCCCGCTCGCCCGTGCCATCCACGCCGCCTGCGAGATCGGCCAGGAGATCCCGGAGGAGCTCTACGACGCCGTCGCTCGCGTGCTCGCCTTCGTCATGGCCCTGCACAAGCGCGGCACAGCATCCGGCGTGCACACGATGAGCCCCCAGAAACCGCCACCGCCGCGCGCAGTGGCCCCCAGACAACTCACGAGCACCACCCACTGACCGCGGGAGAGAAGAAATGAAACGCAATCTGACATTGATGGCCGTGCCGGTCGGCGTGGTCGGCATCATCCTGCTGCTCGTGGTGCCGATCCCCGCGTGGATCCTCGACTTCCTCATCATCATCAACATCCTGTTCGCGCTCATCATCCTGCTCACGAGCATGTTCGTGAAGAAGCCGCTGGACTTCTCGGTGTTCCCGTCGCTGCTGCTCGTGGCCACGCTGTTCCGGCTCGGCCTCAATGTCGCATCCACCCGCCTCGTGCTCGGCCAGGGCTACGCGGGCCAGGTGATCGCGTCCTTCGGCCACGTCGCGGTCGGCGGGTCGCTCATCATCGGCGCGGTCATCTTCCTGATCCTCGTGGTCATCCAGTTCGTCGTCGTCACCAAGGGTGCCGAGCGCGTCGCGGAGGTCGGCGCAAGGTTCACCCTCGACGCCATGCCCGGTAAGCAGATGGCGATCGACGCCGACCTCAACGCCGGCCTCATCACCGACGACCAGGCCAGGCACCGCCGGGCCGAGGTGTCCGCAGAAGCAGACTTCTACGGAGCAATGGACGGTGCATCCAAGTTCGTCAAGGGTGACGCGATCGCCGGCCTCGTCATCATCATCATCAACGTCGTCGGCGGTATCGCCATCGGTATGGTGCAGCGCGGCATGGACATCGGCGACGCCGTCAGCACCTACACGCTGCTGACCATCGGCGACGGTCTCGTCACGCAGATCCCCGCGCTGCTCATGGCAGTCTCCACCGGCATGATCGTCACGCGCTCGAGCGCGGAGAACGACCTCGGCTCCGCGGCGGGCAAGCAGCTCACCCAGTCGCGTACCGCTCTGATGATCGCCGGATGCGCGGCCATCGTCATGGGCTTCATCCCGGGCATGCCGCTGCTCGCGTTCGTCACCGTCGGCGTGTTCCTCATCTTCGCATCGCAGCGCATCAAGGCCTCCGAGAAGGCAAAGCAGGCGGCGAAGGAGATCGCGGAGACAACGGCGCGCGCCCCCGAGACCGAGACGACGGATGCGCTCATCGAGGAGATGCGCGTGCACGCCCTCGAGATCCTGCTGGCCCCCGATCTCGTGGACATCGTGTCCGGCACCTCGGACGACCTGCTCGCGAGGGTGCGCGCGCTCAGGCGCAAGATCGCGCTCGAGCTCGGCATCGTCGTGCCGCCGGTGCGCACGCGGGACAGCGTCGACCTTCCGTCGGGCAGCTACATGATCCGCATCGCCGGAGTCGAGGCGGGCCAGGGGCTCGCCCCGGGCGGCAAGGTGCTGGCGCTCGGCGATGCCCTGGACACCCTCCCCGGTGCCGCGACGGTCGAGCCCGTCTTCGGCCTCGCCGGAAAGTGGATTCCGAGTGAGATGCGGCACAGCGCCGAGCTCACCGGCGCCACCGTGATCGACCGGGTGTCCGTGCTCGTCACGCACCTCTCCTCGCTCATCACGAACAATGCGGCGCGACTGCTGACCCGTGAGGACGTTCGCGTGCTCACGGAGGGGGTCAAGCACGTCAGCCCGTCCGCCGTCGACGAACTCGTGCCGAACGTGCTCTCCCTCGCGGAGATCCAGCGAGTACTGCAGGGACTCCTCGCCGAGCAGGTCTCGATCAACGACCTGCCCCGCATCTACGAGGCGCTCTCGCTGCGCGCGAAGGTGTCCACCGATCCGGAAGGTCTCATCGAGACCGCCAGGCAGGCACTCGGACCGGCCATCACGGCGAAGTACATGGATGGCCCGCTCCTGCGGGTGATCATGATCGACCCCGGTGTGGAGCAGTCCATGCTCGAGGGAATGCGCCAGACCGACGCCGGAACCCAGATCATGATGGACCAGAACACCATCGAGTCCGTGCTGAACTCTGTCAAGGATTCGCTCTCCACTGCGGAGGCGACTGGGCAGGATGTCGTGCTCGTCTGCGCCCCGGCCCTGCGCGCGGCGGTGCGCAGGCTCGTCTCCGCCCAGTCGGGGGGACTACCGGTGCTGTCGTATCAAGAAGTAACCTCGTCTAACGCACAGATTGAGACCGTGGGGGTGGTTCGTGTCGCCGCGATTGCTGCAGCTTGATGGCACATCGCTCGAAGAGCTGAAGGCGAAGGTACTCGCCGAACACGGTACCCGTGCGCGCGTCGTCTCGGTCGAGACGATCACCACGGGAGGCATCGGCGGATTCTTCGGTCACCGTCACTATGAGATGACCGTCGAGGTGCAGGACGAGCCAGAGACTCCCCTGCACTACGGGCAGGTGCACGAGCCGCGGGAGGAGCCTGCGCCGTCGTCGGCCGCCGCATCCGCCACAATCCCGCGCTCCACGACACCGCCCGCGGGCACCGCACGAGCGACACCGATGCACCCGATGAAGACCGGCCTCGACGCCCTGCTCGATGACGCAGACGGCGAAGACACCGTGAGCTACCAGCAGCCGAACGACGGCTTTCCCGTGTCGACGTCCTCCCGGGAATTCGCGAACATCCTCGACGAGCTCGAGTCCGTCACGGCCGTTCCCACACCGAACGAACCCCCGAAGCCCCTGCCGGTGCCCGGGCTCCTCTCATCGCAGGGCGACATGGTCATCGTGATCGGGCTCGGCCAGGACGCTCTCCCCGTGGCGAAGAAGATGGCGCAGGCCGTCGGGCGGGCCGAGATCACGACCTCGGGAACCCTCGACGCGACCGGCCTCGCGCGGGTCGCCGATCGTCGCGATGCCCTGCTCGCGCGCGCCCGAGGCGTCGAACGCCGCGAGACCCTGTTCGTCGCCGTCGGCATCACGAGCGGCGGAGCCCATGCGTCCTCTCAGGCCACGGCGATCGCGCAGCTGCGCGGCGACCAGATCTGGGCCGTCGTCGACGCCTCCCGCAAACAGGAGGACACGGCGCGCTGGATCCGCAAGGTCTCCAGTGTCGTGCAGCTGGATGCCGTGGTCGGCATCCAGCACGACGCAACGATGACTCCGGAAACAGTCAATACGCTTGGCCTGCCTGTGACGTGGGAATACGGCAGTTAGGTAGGCTTACCGGGTGCTGGTGTTGACACGCAAGGCCGGGGAGCGGGTGCTCATCGGCGACGATATCGTCATCACCATCCTCGACACCCGAGGTGACGGCATCCGTATAGGCATCGATGCACCCCGAGGGGTGAACATCCAGCGCGACGAGATCGTGCGCGCGGTGAGCGAGGCCAACGTCGAGGCGACCCATGCGGCCAGTGACGCTGAGGCACGCCTCAAGGCCGCGCTCGGCCTCGGCCCGGATGTCGCCCCGGCGCCGCCCGCAGCCGCACCCCCCGCGGTCGCACCGAAGGCGACGGGACCGAAGGCTGCCAGCCCGAAGCCCACCCCGAACGCCGTGCCGCGCCCGCCTGCACAGCACTAATCCGCGCATCCGCCGCGCCCACGGCAAAACTCAGCCGCGCGACGCGGCTCGGGATCCGCGCCGCACGTAATTCTCCTATTCCCCGGCTTTTCTTGCTCTCGGCTACGAACCGACCCGGTCGAATGGAACGATCTGCGAATGTCGACCACCCCGAAGTTCCACGTCGTCGACCCCGGGCAGGCGCAATATCGCGGTGGTAGCCATCGGCACTTCGACATCGACATGGAGCCCGTCTTCTGACAGACGCCAGTCCACCGCGACACGTCCGTGCGGAGTGACGAGCGACGCAGACGCCCAGCTCAGATCGCCTCCAGGCTGGGGCGCCAGGAGGATCCTGGAGTATCCGGGCTCAAGAGGCGAGATACCGCCGATGGTGCGGTGCATCCAATCGGCGACTCCACCCAACGCGTAGTGGTTGAAGCTGGTCATCTCGCCCGGGTTGATGCTGCCGTCCGGCAACATCGAGTCCCACCGCTCCCAGACCGTCGTCGCGCCCATCGTCACCGAATAGAGCCAGGACGGATTCTCGCGCTCCAGGAGCAGCCGATAGGCGACATCCACATGCCCCGTCATCGAGAGGGCATCGGTGATAAACGGCGTGCCCGCGAAACCGGTCGAGATACGGTACTTCGCCTGCGCGGTGAGTTCGGCGAGCCGTTCGCCCGCCGACACGAGATCCTCGCCTTCGACGAGACCGAACACGATCGCCAACGCATAGACCGTCGTACTGTCGCTGAGGATGCGGCCCTCACGCACGTAGTGCTCCTGGAACGCCGTCTTCATCCGAGAAGCCAGCGCCTCGAACTCCCTGCGCTCCGACTCGTGACCAAGCACGGCGGCGGCGCGCGCCGTGAGGAGAACCGAGCGGTATCCACAGGCGGTGGCGACGACGTATGGGTCGGCCTTGACCTGATCCGGCGCCTCGGGCGGCGCATCGGGATCCAACCAGTCTCCGAACTGGTAGCCGGTATCCCACAGGCCGGGAGTGGACATGGCACCCTCGATCGCGCGAACATGCGCGGTCATCGAGCCGAACTGCGCCTCGAGCACACGCTCATCTCCGTACGCCTGATACAGATCCCACGGCACCCAGACGCCGGCGTCGCCCCACAGCGCGGTTGGCGCGGTGCCGTCACCGTGCCGCGACACGCCACCGAAGTACTTGATCGCATCGGGGACGACGAACGGGATGATTCCGTTCGCGTGGCGCTGCTCCTCAGTCAGGTCGGCCAGCCAGTCGCTGAGGAAGGCTTCGACGTCGTACAGGTAGGCCGCCGTCGGAGCGAACGCCGCGATGTCGCCGGTCCATCCTAGGCGCTCATCGCGCTGCGGGCAGTCGGTCGGCACGTCGACGAAGTTGCCACGCATCCCCCAGACTACATTCTGATGGAAGCGATTGAGGAGTGGATCCGAGCACTCGAAAGTCCCGATCCGTTCGAGATCCGACCCGATGACGACTGCTGTGAGCTGATCGGCGCGCAGTTCACCGGGCCATCCCGTGATCTCGGCGTAGCGGAATCCGTGAAAGGTCAGTGTGGGCTCGAAGACATCCTCCCGTCCGCTCAGGATGTATCGATCGGTGGCGGCGGCGCTGCGAAGGGGACGCGTCCCGAGTTCATCGTTCTCAAGCACCTCTGCGTGACGAACGACGATCTCCGCTCCCTCGGGACCCTGCACCGTCAGACGCACCCAGCCGACGAGGTTCTGGCCGAAGTCGATCAACGTGTGCCCGGACGGCGAGGTCCAGATCCGCTCGACCGCCACCTCCTGTTGCCGTACGACCTTCGGACCGATGTAATCGGTGAGCGCGTCGAGCGAGTGGTCTAGCACCTCGACGGCTGTCCAGCCTGCCCCCTCGAAACCCGGACGCTGCCAGTCGTCGCTGCGACGACGCGCATCGATCGTCTCGCCTCCGTATAGATCGTTCTCCACTACGGACGACGGACCAGACTGCCAGGATCCGTCGGAAGCGATCCGCTGGACGGCACCGTCGTCGAAGACGATGGTCAGCTCGGCGAAACCGGCCAGCCGGTCCCCATAGAGGGCACGTCGGCCGGTCCATCCGAGGCGGCCGCGGAACCACCCATTGCCGAGCGCAAGTCCGAGCACGTTCCTCTCGGCGATCCGATCGGTCACGTCGTACCGGGCAACACGAATACGCCATTCGTAACTGGACCAACCCGGCGTCAACAGATCGCCGGACACCGCACGGCCGTTCAGGGAGGCCTCGACGACGCCCAAGGCCGTCACCGCCAGCTCGGCGGATCGAATGGCACCGTGGCCTCGATCCAGCGAGAACTCGCGGCGGAGCAATGGTGCTCCGTCGAACTCCTCGGTCGAAGAGATAAAGCGTGCATGCCAGGTCATGGCGTCCTTTCGTGGGTGGTTCGGAGAAGCTTGATCAGCCCTTGATGGCACCGCTGGTGAGGCCAGCGACGATCTGGCGGTTGAAGGCGATGTAGAGCACAAGCGGCGGGATCGTGATCAGCAGCACGTCCATGAAGAGCAGGTTGTACTCGCTGAGGCTCTGGCTCTGGAAGTTGTAGAGAGTGAGCTGCACTGTGGCCAGGTCGTTGCCTGGCAGGAAGTACAACGGGTTCTGAAAATCGTTGAAGACAGTGACCGATTGCACGACGATGACCGTCACGATCACCGGGCGCAGGAGCGGCAGCACCACTCGGAAGAAGAGCCGAATCGGCCCTGCCCCGTCGATCGTCGCTGCTTCATCGAGCTCACGTGGGATCGTGGCCACGAAGGCTTGGAACAACAAGATGGAGAAAGACAGCCCGAACGTCGCCTCGACGAGCACTCCGCTGGAAAGGGTTTTGAAAATCCCAAGACCCTGCAACACCCAGATCGTCGGCACGACGGCCGGCGGCACAATGAGCCCGGCGAGCACGAAGAAGTTGATCACAGGATTCAATCGCGTCCGCTTGCGCTGCAGCACATAACCGACCATGGCGGCAAACACGACCATGATCACGACGCTGCCAACGGTCAGAATGATCGAGTTGATGAAGGCCGTGATGATGATGCCGTCGTTGGACTGAAGCACCGCGACCAGGTTGTCCCAGAACATCCAGTGCACCGGCAGCTCGAAGTTCATGCTGGACGCTTCGGCAGGGCTCTTCGCGGCTTGGATCACGATGAAGGCGAACGGGATGAGGAAGACGACCACCGAGACGAGGATGGCGATGATGCCGACCGTCCAGCGTCGCACGCTCAGACGGCGGCTCACAGGTCGACCTCCCGTCGGTTGATGTACCGCGAGATCGGCACCATGATCGCGGTCACCACGATGAACAGCACGACATTGCCCGCGGTCGACAGGCCGAAGAAGCCGGCTTGGTATTGCTTGTAGATAACGGAGGCGATCACGTCGCTGGCAAATCCGGGACCACCGTTCGTAGTGGCCCAGATGATGTCGAAGGAACGCAGGCCTCCGATCAGCGAGAGGATGATGACGGTCCCCATCGCCGGACGCGAGAGCGGCAGCGTGATCGACCTGAAAAGCTCCCAGGATGATGCACCGTCCATTTTGGCTGCCTCGTAGTACTCCTGTGGGATCGCGACGATCCCCGCCATGAAGATCAGCGTGGCGATGCCGACGCCTTTCCAGACGTCGACTCCGGCGATGGTCCACAGGGCCATATTCGGATCGGTGAACCAGCCGGGCTGCGGCAAGTGGAGCATCCCAAGGAACGCGTTGACCACGCCGTGGAAAGGGTCGAGCAGAGACTTGAACACGAAGCCGATCCCAATGGTCGACACGATCGCCGGGAAGAAAACGACGGCGCGGAGGTAGCCGCGTCCGAGGATCGGGGAGGTCAGCAACAGTGCAAGGGCAAGACCAAGGACCACCTTGGCGGCCGAGGTGGCGAACCCGTATTCGAAGGTGTGGATGAATCCGTTGATCAGCTGCGGGTTCTGGAAGAACTGCAGGAAGTTGTCGAAACCGATGAACGTCGCGTCGAACAGCGACCAGCGCGTCAGAGAGAAATAGAAGGACGCGAAGGTGGGCAGTGCGAAGAACACCACGTAGAGGGCGATCGCGGGGATGAAGAACCACGAGGGATAGAGGCTGCGCCGTCCGCGCGGGCGCCCGTCCCTCCTGGGTGGCGCAGCGACGGCCTGCGCGGGGGTGGCTGTAGTAGTCATGACGAAGAGTGCTCCTCACCGAGCGGGGACCGCAGGGACCGGCCGGTGAGAGCCGGCCCCTGCGGATTCGAGATGTGAACTGTTACCAGCCCTTGATGCCCAGCTGCTGGGCTTGCGCCTTCACATCCTGGTCGTAGAGGGCAGCGCCTTGCTCGGCTGTCGCCTGACCGGTACCGACCTCGATGAGGATCTTCTCCAGGTTCGGGCCCTTGATGGGCGAGAGGAACTCAAGCGCCAGACCGGTGTTTCCGTCGTCCTGATACTTCTGCTCCTGCTTCACCAGGGTTGGGACATCAGACGGCAGGGTGCAGGCCGTGGTGGCGAACGGTCCCGTCGGTAGCTGTGCACCGGCCTGGATCTCGCAACCGGCCTTGCTGTTCGCGAAGGCGACGAACTTCTTCGCGGCCGCCAGCTTCGCATCCTTGGTCGTCTTCGGGATGTAGAGTGCATTCGGCTCCCACACCGTCATGTGAGGCGTCGAACCGTCGTTCGTCGGAATCGCGAAGTAGCCGATGTCGTTGACCTGGTCTGGATTGCTCTGCTGCACATTGCCCAGCACGGTGGTGATCATCGGGTACTGAGCTGCGGTGCCCTCCGCCAGTTCCTTGAGACCGTTGGCGTTGGTCAGCGACGCGTAGTCCTCGTTCACTAGGCCGGCCTTGAAGACATCCTCGGTGTACTGGAAGCCCCGGAGGCCGGGCTGCTTAGCGTACTTGGCATCTGCCTTGTTCGCGGTGTAGTCGGCAGCCCAGGTCTTGTCCTTGGCACTGACGTTGGCAAAGTCGGCGAGCACGAAGAGCTGACTGGTCCAGGTGTCACCGAAGGTCTGCAGGATCGGAACGATGCCCGCTGCTTTGATCTTCTGGCTGTTCGAGATGAAGTCGTCCCACGTCGTAGGCACCTTCAGCCCGAGCTTGTCGTAGACCTTGGTGTTGTACATGATGCCGCCCGAGAAGCTGGTGCCCCACGGTGCCCCGTAGAAGGCACCCTTGGTCGTTCCCGACACACTGGCCTTGAAGTCATCGGTGACATCCTTCGCCCAGGATTCGCCCGACAGGTCAACCAGGGTCTGGTCCGGGTGATCTCCCTGGATCTGCGATCCGCTGTTGTACTGGAACACATCTTCCATGTCGCCGGTCGCCAGCTTGGTCTTCACGATATTGTCGCCGTCCGCGCCCTGGGCTCGAGACTCGACCTTGACGGTGATGTTCGGGTTGGCCTTCTCGAAAGCTGCGACGAGCTTGGCCGCGGTTGCGGTGGTGTTTGGTGCATTGTCGACCAGGTAGGTGATCGTGATCTTGCCGTTGCTGCTTGCACCGCTTCCGGCGGAGCAGCCGACGAGTGCCAACGCAGTGGCGGCCACGACCGCCCCGACGATGAGTCCCCGCCTCTTGAGTCCTCGCTGAATCAAGTTCCTTAACCTCTCTGTAAGTCCTCGGCACCATCGCCAAGGTGATTTTGTAGATTGATCTACAAAATGTGTAGAACAGTCTACGAAGTCAGGACTATACACGCGTCGCCACCGCACCACAACCATCCGGCGAGACTGACGCAGGAAATTGCCGTGCAACGTCCTCACGAAACTCCTCGGAAAACATGCCATCACCCCGAGCCAGCCACCGGGACGTCCCCCTATCCGCGCGGCAGGCTCGGCCCGTTTCGCGGGCATTCTCCTGTGAGGCATGGAGAATGGATCGCGGGCATAGTGACGTGAGACATCCTGCCTCCCGCTACGATCCAGACAGGAGGACTCTGGTGGCAGGCGAAGAAGCACGGCGGCAAAAGCGCACGACAATCGAGGATGTCGCACAGCACGCTCGGGTCTCTCGTGCTGCTGTCTCGAAGGTGCTCCGCAACGCCTATGGCGTGAGCGAGGAGATGCGCGAGCGGGTGACAAGTTCCATCGAGGCACTCCAGTACCGTCCGCGCATTTCGGCCCGCGGGATGCGCGGACGCACCTTCACGATCGGCGTCGTGGTCAACGACATCACCAACAACTTCATCGCCGAAGTGCTCAATGGGACGTCATCGGCGATCGCCGGCACGCCATTCCAGAGGATCATCGCGATCGCAGACGCACGCGCCGCCAGCTATCCGGCGATCGAGAGCCTCTACGACCGCCAGGTCGACGGCATCATCGCGATCTCACCCCTGGCAGAAGCGGAGTGGCTAGACGACATGGGTCGGAAGGTGCCTCTGGTGCAGATCGGCGTCCATCAGACTTCTGACTCGTACGACACGATCGTCGGCAACGACGTACAGGGTGTCGCACTCATGATGAACCACCTGATGGGATTGGGACACCGCCGCATCGCGCATGTCACCCACTCCGACCCTCTGTGGATCAGCCTCTCGAACCGCCCCCACATCATCCGACAAAACGAATACACGCGCATCATGCGCGAAGCTGGCCTTGCCTCGGAAATCTCAGTGATCACAGCACGGTTTGAAGAAGGAGTCTCGTACACGGAGAGCCGTCGCGCCTTCGAAGACGGCCTCCGCCCGACCGCGGTCTTCGCCGGGAACGACGACGCTGCCTTCGGCACAATGCGCGCGGCAGCCGAGTTCCCCGAGCTCGAGCAGATGTCGATCTCCGGCTACGACGACTCCCACATCTCGGCGAACCCACGGCTCGGCCTGACCACGATCAACCAAAACGGCCCAGAGATGGGGCGCCGTGCCATCGAGCTTCTCCTCGAGCGGGTAGAAGGTCGTCAAGAGTCTCGCTATATTCAGGTCGAGACGCGTCTCGTAGTGCGTACGTCGACCTTCCCGCCGCCGCGCTAGCAGCGATCGGCCTCGATGGCAGCTAGGCCTGCTCGTCCGAGTTCGACCATCCGCGCTGAACCGTCGGAGTCGTGGATCAGTCCAAGCGAGAAAGCGACCGCCCATCCACGAGCGCGCCTCCAGAGATGTGCGTCCGAGAGTTCTCGGCCAGCGAGCGCTGATCGGAACCTCGCCCTCCCCTCCGCGCTGAAGAACAACCAGGCAGCGGCGACATCCACCGCGGGGTCGCCCGTGGCGAGATCGCCAAAGTCGATCACTGCGGCGATCTGCCCCGTCTCTCCCACGACCACGTTGGCTGGGTGCAGATCCCCGTGCAGCCATATGCGCGCTGGAGCCGCACCGGCATCCACGGCATCGCTCCAGGCTCGCGCTATGCGAGGTGATCCGAACTCGAGCCTCCTGCCTATCGAGGAAGTCAGCGTGCCGAGGTCCACGCCGCGGTACGAACTCCTGGGAGCAGAAGCCGGGGCTGGCCGATGCAACGCGGTCAAGAACCGCGCAAGAGGCACCGCGAACCGATCGCGCTCCTGCACCGTCTCCTCATCGCTGGTGCGTCCATCGAACCAGGGCACGATGCTCCACGGCCATGGATACCCTGTGCCAGGCACACCGATCGCCTCAGGAGCGGGCACAGGGAGGGGAAGGCCCTTCGCGAGGCGGGGCAACCAACGCTGCTCACTCTCGATCACCGGAACGCCAGCAGCACGACGTGGAAGGCGGACGGCGCGCGAGTCCCCGAGCCGATAGGTATCGCAGTCCCAGCCATGAGCCACCAATGACACCGGTCCCGACAGTGCTGGATATTGACTCGCCACGAGATCTGCCACCAGCTCGGCGGTGATAACGATCTCAGACGGAGGCGCGGGCATCCGGTGTGTCCAAGGTTGCGAGTTCCTCGACATCGAGGTGAAGCAGTACGGCTGAGTCCCGAATCGACTCGGGTCGGCTGGCACCGACGAGCGGTAGAACGCAGGGTGAGAGGCTGCGTAACCATGCCAATTGCACACGTTGCGTCGACACCTTGCGTGCCCGGGCCAAGGCGACCACTGGTTCCGACGGATGCCCATCTGGGCCTCCGAACGGCATGTACGCCAGGTAGGCGATGCCGAGTTCCTGGCAACGAGCGACCGTGTCGAGGTCTTCTCGGACGTCAAACGAGAGCCGGTTCTGCACGCTCGCGATCATGGCTACGGCGCGGGCCTCCTCGAGTGCCTCGACGGAGACGTTCGAAAGCCCTATTGCTTCAATGAGCCCCTCCCTCCGCAACTCCTCGAGCGCGGCGACACTCTCCTGCAGAGGAACGAGAGGATCAACATGGTGTAGCTGGTATAGGTCGATGCGCTCAACGCCGAGCGCCTCCCGACTCATCTCCAGGTGTGAGCGGAGGGCCTGCGGTCGGGCATCGATCGGGAAGGAATCACCGTGACGAAAGTGACCACCCTTCGTGGCGACGATCGGCCGGTCGCCCTTCCATCGAGCAAGAGCCTCAGCGACGACGCTCTCTGCGTAGGAGCGCTCGCCCTGTCGGGTGTAGGCCAAGGCAGTGTCGATCAACCGGACTCCCGATTCCAACGCAGCCATCACGACCTCCACCGACTGGCGACGCGGTGCGTCACGGAAGGCGAACTGTGCCGTGCCTAGACCGATCCCTGCGATCTCTCGCTCGACGAGTCGCATCCAAACTCCCTCCCCTCGTAGACCGCTCTACGTACTCTGGAAGCGTAGTGCTACGCCAGGTATTGCACCCAGTGCAATCACCGGTGCCGTAGATCGCGTTGCGTCGCGCGCAACTGCGATTCGATGGCTCTTGGCCGGGCGGCCTCTCTCGAGTTGCTCGGGAAAGCGGCTCATTCACGCTCGAGACTACTCACTTCGTGAGGTTATCACACTTTTCACATTCCTACCCAAGACTGCCTACCCCAACTGGGCCGCGATCGATACCTTGTCGATATCAGGCGCATATGCGGTCGAATTGGAGAACTTGATGCTGTTCGACCCTGCATTGAGGTGGACCGGGACGACCCCCGTGAGGAACGACGACCAACTTCCCGTAGCGCGAAAACACAGCCGAGTGGTCGCTCCGCTGTTGATGCTGATGTCCGCGTAGCGGTTGATGCTGTTCGTGTTATAGCCCACACCCGCAAGTGCTGAACTCATCGTTGGGGTACCGGATAATCAGATCGTAGGTGCCCGCTGTCGCCGCGCTAACACCGTCGACGGTGAGGGCGTTACCGCTCTCCGGCCCGATTTGACTGAGGTAGGTTGCCGCGTTGGTGCGGACCCGGAACCGGGCAGCGGTCTCCTTTTTTCGTCGCCAAGTATCTCGGAGTGAGCAAGCCGGGAGGGGTTATCGACCGCGGGACCGCAGGTGGTAACCGATCCACTGAGAACCCCACCGGCGGGTGAACCGCGGCGATACGATCCGATGCTCCAACCGTCGCGAGAGGCGACCAGGCGAACACAGCGGCCGGTAAGACCGGTCTGCCATCGACAAGTCCGGCCCACTATCGGGACGGCTTTTTCACGCCGTCGCCAGCGAGCATTGGAAGCGTCCCGCGGCCCGTCGCGTCGACCACCAGCCGCGAACGACGATCAGCCGCGCGACGCGGCTTGAGATCCGCGCAGCACGAGCACGAGGCTCACGGCGGAGACGATCGCCCAGACGCCCTCGAGCAGCAGGAAACCCCATTGCTGCTCGAAGATCGCGTTGATCGCGAGCACGGTCGAGCCGATGGTGTTGAGGACCAGGTACCAGAGCGACTTCTGGTCGAGGACGCCCCACTGGGCGAGTGCGAACCCCGCCAACACGAGAAGCGAACCGGTGATCTGGATGACAGTGCCCATGACGAACTCCCTGAGCGTCGTCGTCGGGCCGGGTACGACACTCCCTCGTCCGGAGGGCGGCCACAATGGCTGCCCCACGGTCGACCCTACCCGCCACGCCTGAACACCGCCTAAACAACGGTGTCGACGCGGATCACATCCGTGCGCGCGATCACCCTGGCGTGCACGTCCGCGAGCGCCTGCCGCTGCGGGTCGGCCAGGTACGAGGCCATCGCCTCCTCGCTCGGCAGGTCAATGAGCTGAACCTCACAAGGTCCGTCGCCGCCATCGGTGCGGCGCACCCGCTTCACGACCGTGCCGCCGTGCTTCGGGATGAGCGCCAGGACGGTGTCTTCATACTCGGCCAGGCCATCCTCATTGCCTTCGGTCGCCCACAGCAGCACGCACAGTGACAATGTCATGCCGACACAGTAGTCCTGCAGGGTCGGCGGATGCTCAGGCCGGCGTGATGACGAGTGTCGCGGTCGCCGCGAGGTCGTCGGCGACCGGATTCACGTACTCGACCGGGTAGCTCGCGTACTTGCTGCGGTACGCGGCGTCGAGCGCGGCGCGGACATCCGCGGCGGGAACGGCGAAGGTGACGTCCCGCTCCACCCCACCCGCGCGAATCCGGCCGGTGCCACTCGCGAGTGCTCGCCGGAACCAGGGGTTCTCCGGCCCGTGAGCGGAGCGGATGTAGATCGCGTCGCCACTGCGCACGACCCAGATCGTGACAAAGGAGCGCAGGGAACCGTCGGCGCGGCGGGACGCCACCTCCAGCTCATCCGCCGCTCCGATGCGCCCGAGCTGGTCTGTCGTCCACGTCGTCGTCATGTCTGCCATTCTCCCTGCATCCTCGTCACACCCAGTTCTCAGACCGCACGATCGTAGGCCTGCTGCGACGCGGACACCTCGACCAGGTGTTCGATCGACCACTGTTCGAGCGCGCGGAGAGGTTCGAGCAGGGTGCGGCCCGCGTCGGTGAGGGCGTACTCCACGCGGACGGGCACCTCTGGATACACCGTGCGGTGCACGAGTCCGTCGCGCTCGAGCGCGCGGAGGGTCTGGGTCAGCATCTTCTGCGACACGCCCTCAACGCCGCGAAGCAATTCGGAGAAGCGCGCGTCCCCGCGGCCCAGGATTCCGACGATGAGCACCGTCCAGCGGTCACCGATGCGATCCAGGATGCGGCGGGTGGGGCAGTCGGCGCGGTATGGGTTTCCGCTGTGCAGCGGCGCGGATTGCGTGGTTACCACAAAGTGCCTACTTCCCTAGAGCGACCTACTCTCTTATCGTAACTAATGCACGGCGCTCGGCGCCATAGTTCCCAGAAAGGCATTCAATGTCCCGCATCACCGTCATCGGTGGCACCGGCTACGCCGGATCCGCCATTGTCGCAGAGGCCGCCTCGCGCGGTCACCAGGTCACCTCCTACAGCCGCTCGCTCCCCGAGGAGCAGGTTCCGAACGTGAACTACGTGCAGGGCGATGCCGCGGACGAGTCGGCTCTCGCCGCCGTGATCGACGGTGCGGATGTCGTGATCGGCGCACTCTCCCCTCGCGGTGCGATCGCGGACGGCTACCGCGACATCTACGCGACGATCGTGCGCCTCGCCGACGCCGCGAAGGCGCGCCTGTTCATCGTCGGCGGGTATTCGTCGCTTCGTTCGGCATCCGGAGCCCCGCGCTTTGTGACCGACCTGAGCCACGCACCTGCGGAGCTGCACCACGAGCTGACCACCGTGGCGGCCCTCCTCACCGACGACCTCCCCTCGGCCCCCGCAACGCTCGACTGGGTCTTCGTGAGCCCGGCAGGAAAATTCGGCTCCTTCGCCCCGGGGCAACGACTCGGTCGCTACCGCGTCGGCAACGACGTCGCACTCGAGCCGTCGGACGGCGGTGCGATCTCCGGTGCAGACTTCGCGCTCGGCCTCGTCGACATCATCGAGAAGGATGACCACCACCGGGCACACATCAACCTCGCCTATTGAAGCCGTGATGCTGCGGGCAGACGAGCCGAGGGGTGAGGCCCTCGGTCAGTTGATGATCTCGCCGCGCTCGTCCGCCCGAAGCACGGCCAGCCGCTCGTGCCACGCCTGCAGCGCCTCGGGCGTCAGGCGCGTCCAGTCGTCGGTCTCTCCAACGACGCGCAGTGGATCGCGGCTGCGGTAGGACCGAGTCGGATTGCCGGGGAACTTCTTGTCCGTGACATTCGGGTCGTTCTCGTACTCGCCGGTGGGCTCCACGATGTAGACCCGCGGTTCGTCTTTCCCAGGCGCAAGTTCTGCCGCGAGCCCTGCACCGTCGGGGAGCGCGGTGAAGTAGATGTGGTTCATGACGATCTCAGGACGATAGTTCGACCGGAACCCCGCCGTCAGCAGGTCGCCCACTCGCAGGTCGGCTCTCGTCCCGTGATAGAACGGCCCGGAGTCCAGTGCTTCGCTCACCGCGACAGTCTAGCCAGCCTGAGTTCACCGCACCGTCGGAGTTCGACACCGCACGCGCAGTCGCGATGAGCCGGACCTCCGAAGGCATGTTCTGCGGTAGCGGGGGCGGGACTTGAACCCGCGACACCACGATTATGAGCCGTGTGCTCTAACCACCTGAGCTACCCCGCCGCGTGCCTTCCTCGCGAAGGCCGCTTGCGCGACATCCGATTGGAGAGCAGAGCCCCCTGTGGGAATCGGACCCACTACCTCTTCCTTACCAAGGAAGTGCTCTACCAATGAGCTAAGGGGGCGTGCGCGTCGCCGCCGGCCACCCGGAGCCGTTTTGGCACCGTTAGAGAATAGCATCCCGTGTCGCCCCTCTCCGCATCCGTTTGGCCCGTGAAATGCCAGTTGTGGGGGTTATTTGACGCGGATGACCCCCACAACTGGCATCTCGCGGGATGCGTGTCTGGTCGAGGTGGATGACGTAGGGTTTTCACGACCATTCCAGGACGCCACAGAGAGCACGATCTTGCCGACACACGAACCGCACCTCACCGCCGCCTCCACAAGCAGCACCCTCGGCAGCGAATGGTGGCGCTCCGCTGTCATCTACCAGATCTACCCACGCTCCTTCGCGGATGCCACGGGCGACGGCATGGGAGACCTGCCCGGAATAATCACGCGGCTTCCCTCGCTGGCAGCCCTGGGCGTCGACGCGATCTGGCTCTCCCCCTTCTATACGTCTCCGCAGCACGATGCCGGATACGACGTCGCCGACTACCGTGCCGTCGACCCGCGCTTCGGCACGCTCGACGACTTCGACACGCTCGTGAAGGAGACCCACGACCTCGGCCTCAAGCTCATCGTCGACCTCGTGCCCAACCACTCCTCCGACCAGCACGTCTGGTTCCAGGAGGCGCTCGCCGCACCGGAGGGCAGCCCGGAGCGCGCCCGCTACCTGTTCCGCGACGGCAAGGGTCCGAACGGGGACCAGGAGCCCAACAATTGGCAGTCCGTGTTCGGCGGCCCGGCCTGGACGCGCGTCCGCCGCCCCGACGGCACGCCCGGCCAGTGGTACCTGCACCTCTTCGACACCTCGCAGCCCGACTTCGACTGGCAGAACCCGTGGGTGCGGGAGCAGTTCCTCGACATCCTGCGCTTCTGGCTCGACCGCGGCGTCGACGGCTTCAGGGTGGATGTCGCCCACGGCCTGATCAAGGCGGCCGGGCTCCCCGACTACACACCCCCCGCCGAGACCGGCAGCATGGGCGGAACGACCAAGCCGATCGAGCGTCGGCCCATCACGGGAGAACCCGGCCACGCGCATCCGCTCGCCGAGTCCACGCCGGAAGAGCCGACCCCGCCGTACTGGGCACAGGACGGCGTGCACGAGATCTATCGCAGCTGGCGCGCACTCATCGACAGCTACCCCGGCGAGCGCGTGCTCGTCGCCGAGGCCTGGGTGGAGCCGCTCGAGAAGCTCGCGAACTGGGTGCGTCCGGACGAGATGAACCAGGCATTCAACTTCGCCTATCTCGGCACACGCTGGATCGCAGAGGACATCCGCATCGTCATCGACGAATCGCTGCAGGCCTTCGCGAGCGTGGGCGCCCCAAGCACCTGGGTGCTGTCGAACCACGACGTGATCCGCCACGCCACCCGCCTCGCACTCACCGAGGAGGTGCCACAGGGCGATGGCATCGGGCCGAACTCGAAGGCCAAGCCACTGCCCGCGCTGGGGCTGCGTCGGGCGCGGGCCGCAACCTCCCTCATGCTCGGGCTCCCCGGCAGTGCCTACCTCTACCAGGGCGAGGAGCTCGGCCTGCCAGAGGACGTCACGCTTCCGGATGCCGCCCGCCAGGACCCCACCTGGTTCCGCACCAAGCACGAGCGCTACGGGCGAGACGGATGCCGCGTGCCGATTCCGTGGGAGGCCGCGAGCCCCGCATACGGCTTCAGCCCCACCGGCGAGAGCTGGCTCCCGCAGCCGTCCGACTGGGCAAGGTTCGCCAGGGACGGCCAGGAGGGCGCGGACCACTCCACGCTCGAGCTCTACCGCCGTGCGCTCGCACTGCGCGCCGAGCACGGACTCGGACTGGGCAGCCTCGAGTGGCTGCCCGGGTACGCGGATGACGTGGTCGCCTACCGCAACGGCTCCGTCACCGTGATCGCCAACCTCGGCTCAGACCCGCTGCCCCTGCCCGCGGGAGCCGCCGTGTGCGCATCCGGAACGCTGCTCGATGGCGCGCTGCCGAGCGACACGACCGCGTGGATCGTCGCCTAGGAGCGAGCGGCACGTTGCGGCTCGAGGTCAGTTCGCGTTGGCCTTGAGCCAGACGAATGGGTCGACGGGGACTCCGTTGACGCGGATCTCGAGATGCAGATGGGCGCCGGTCGAGGCGCCCGTGCTCCCGACGAAGCCGAGAACCTGCCCGGCCTGCACGTTCTCTCCGACGCTCACGATGATCGTGCCCGCCTGCATGTGGGCGTAGACACTCTGCACCTTCTGCCCGTTGATCACGTGATCGACGGCCACGTGTTCGCCGAGCCCGCCCCTGTCGCTCTTGACGAGACTCACCACACCGGAGGCGATTGCGCCGATCGGAGTGCCCGCGCCAGGGACGAAGTCCACACCCTCGTGGTAGGAGGAGCAGCCGGAGCACGGCGCCAGCCGATCTCCGAAGCCGCTGGCGATCGGAACCGTGATCGGGAACGGCCACTGGATGCTGCCGCCGGGGTTGGCACGGTAGGCGTAGCTACGACTGCTGTACCTGGCCTTCAGCTGCTCGACGCGCGAGGTGACCGTGTAGTCGTCGCGATTCATCGAGGTGACCTCGGCCGTCGACTCGGCTTCGAGGGTCTGCGCGGTTCGGTTCGGCGAGGCAGCGGACGCCGAGAGCTCCGCCTCATAGAACGCCGCGGCGGGAACGGTGAGTGAGACGACGAAGGCGGTGACCCCGAGTATGACGGCGAACCCGCTCAGCCTCTTCGTGATGCGGCGCACGGGACTGCGACGCGACGAGCGTCGTGACGGTGCGACCGAGTCCTGGTGGGAAACGGATGCCGTGACGCGATTTCTTGCAGAACCCCGAGGACGGAGCATGGGCTGCTCGTCGGCAGGGTCGTGCACCATCGCGGCCCGCCCTCCTCAGGATGTGCGTTATTACCTGAGTGACAGGCTCAGGAAAGGTTACCTAATCGAGACCGGCAATCCAACCCCGCAAGCGGGTGACTAGTTCGCGTTGGCCTTCAGCCAGGCGAACGGATCGACGGGCACACCATTGATGTGGATCTCCAGGTGCAGGTGCGCGCCGGTCGATTCGCCGGTGCTGCCGACGAGTCCGAGCGTCTGGGTGACCTTGACCTGCTCGCCCACGGTCACCTTGAAGGAGTTGTCGAGCATGTGTCCATAGACGCTCTGAACCTTCTGCCCGTTGATGACGTGGTCGACGATGACGTGGTTGCCGAGGCCGGCGTGGGACGCGACGACCGCGCTCACCACGCCATCCGCGATCGCACCGATGGCGACGCCGCGGCCCGGGGTGAAGTCAACGCCCTCGTGGTAAGACGAGCACCCGCCGCAGGGTGCGATACGTGGTCCGAAACCGCTGGAGATCGGCACGGGGATGGGGAACGGCCACTGGATGGTGCCGTTGATGTCGTTCGTGTAGCTGTAGCTGCGATTGCCGTACTTGAGTCGCAATTGCTCTGCGAGCGAACTCACCGTGTAGCCGTCGCGCTTCGCCGAGGTCTCCACCGCTGAAGATGCCACCTTCATCGACTGCGCGTGGGAGGTGAAGGACTTCACCGTCGAGCTGGCGGCATCCGAGGCACTGAAGAATGCGTTGGCGGGAAGCGTCGTCGACACCATGAGCGCGGCGACGCCGAGCATGGCGCCAACGGAGAACAGCTTGGAGAAGAGCGTGCGGCGCCTGCCGGAGCGGCCACGCGGGCGAGAGGAACGCGTGCGTGGGGCCTTGGCTGCACGCGGGCTCTTAGTCGCGGTCGGTCGAACGCGCCCCGTGCGGACGGCGCGACGGGACCCCGCCGCAGGTGCCGCAACTGCGTCTGGCACCAGTGCGGGAGTCGGGTCCACTGCCGGAGCGGGAGTCGCCGCGGGCACCACTGCAACGACGGGCACAGAAGCTGAAGCCGCAGCCTCGAGGCTCTCCCTGCGACGAAGCTCACGGCGCGACATCGGCCGATCCGAAGCGGATGCCGCTTCGAGCGCCCGAGTCGGCGGCACAGAAGGTGCAACGAGAGCTGGAACTTCCGGAGTCGGGATTACCGACTGTGGGTGGGTCTCATCCGACCTCGATGTCTCGACGTCATCCCCGCCCAGGTTCCAGCTGAAGTTGTCCACCGTTCAGCGCACTCCCCGAATGGGGTTGCTCAGCGCTTCCACAGCAGCGTGGTCGACGGCAAGCGACATAACGGTGATCTCCTCGAATAGGTGTGTTAATTCAGCGATGACTGTGCCGAGGAATCGGCGCTCGGGGGTGCCATCACGCAACACCTATGTAACGAATTCATAAAGAATAGACCATGATCGGGCTGTCGACAAAGCCCTTCTTCATTGCAGGCCACTCTCGAGAAGTGCTCGCTCCAGTTCGACCGCGACGGCTGGCTCCGCGGCGAGCAGGAACTCCGCCGTCGCTGCCCGCGATCCCAGGCCCTTCACCGCGGCTCCCGCTTCCTTCGCGACGAGTGCGCCAGCGGCGTGATCCCACGGCTTGAGACCGCGTTCGTAATACGCGTTGAGGCGGCCACAGGCCACCGAGCAGAGGTCCAGGGATGCCGTGCCGGCCCTGCGGATGTCCCGCACCTGTCCGACGAGTCGCGCCACGATCGCGGCCTGCTCCATCCGCTTCTCGGCGCTGTAGGAGAACCCCGTCCCGACGAGCGCCTGGGACAGCTCCACCGCGGGTGCGACCCGGATGCTCTGCGCGCCGAGGAACGCGCCTCCGCCGTCCGTGGCGGTGAAAACCTCGCCGATCGCCGGGTTCACGACGGCGGCGGCGAGCGCGCGCCAGGTGGACGGATCCGGCTCGCCCTCCACGACCGCGATACTCACGGCGTAGTGCGGGATCCCGTAGAGGAAATTGACGGTGCCATCGATCGGGTCGACGACCCAGGTCAGGCCGCTGCTGCCGGCATCCGCGTCGCTCTCCTCGCCGAGGAAGCCGTCGTCCGGTCGCGCCTTCGCAAGCAGCGACCGGATGAGCGCCTCAGACTCCCTGTCGGCGTAGGTGACGATGTCCTCCGGCGACGATTTGCTCGCCGCGACCTCGACCCCCTCCGCCCGTCGCTGGCTCACGAGTCGCCCGGCGGTGAGCGCGACCTCCCGCGCGAGATCCAGCAGTTCAGCGTTGCCCGCGGTGCTCATAGCGCTCCCTCGATCGACCCGTCACAGCACAAAGGCCCGGCGCTGAGTGATCAGCCCGCCGGGCCCGTGGCAGTGGTGGCAAGTGCCGGATTCGAACCGACGAAGTCTAAGACGGCTGATTTACAGTCAGATCCCTTTGGCCACTTGGGTAACTTGCCAGACGCCGCCGACCACATGTAATCATCTGACCGAAGGCGCTAATCAAGAATACAGGGCGCGGAGCGTTCTGAAAATCGCGGGCGGCGAAACCCCGCCTCACCGCGCGCGCTGTCACTTCGTGAGAGCCTGCTTCGCGAGCGAGGCGTAGCGGTTGGCGGCATCCATCACGTCGCGCAGGTACTGGCGCGAACTGTTGTACGACAGGATGCCGCGCTGCCAGCCGTCCTGCGTTCCAAGCGTTCCGGCGGCCCTGCACAGGTAATTGGCTGCGGCCATGGTTGCGTCGAAGATGTTCTGTGGATTCTCGACGCCGTCACCGTTGGCGTCGACGTGCCAGTTTCGCCACGAGCCCGGCAGGAACTGCATCGGGCCGATCGCGCGATCTCCGCTGGCGTCCCCGTCGAGGGTGCCGCCATCCGAGTCCGGGATGTGCGCAACGCCGTTGCCGTCGAGCGCAACGCCATACAGCGGCGGGCTCAGAGTCCCGTCGGCGCCGAGTGTCGTGCCGTGGATCATCCCGTGCCTGGACTCCACCCAGCCGATGCCGGCGAGCGTGTTCCACGACAGCTCACACGTCGGGTTCGTCCTGGAGACCTCCACCGTCACGCCCGCGTAGGCCTTGAGTGCCGTCGTCGGGATGCTGGTGGCCGCCGAGACCCGAGCGACCCAGGCCGCGTCCACAGCATCGACCACGTTCGGCCCGGACACTGCGGGATCTGCCGTCGGCAGCGGGGCGAACGTTACCGTCGTGGCGCGGGGCGAACTCGTGGCGGTCTGGGGCACATCCGGAGCGAGGAAGACCAGAACCGCGATCACGACCAGCGAGAGCGCGACGACAACCGCGATCACGGTGGCGATGACTGTTCTCGGGCTTACCATGGTGCCTCCCATCATGCCGGTGGTTGCCGGTTAAACTGCTGGCATGGCAGATTCCAGCTTTGACATCGTGAGCAAGGTCGACAAGATGGAGCTCGACAACGCTCTGCACCAGGCGCAGAAGGAGATCGCGCAGCGCTACGACTTCAAGAACGTCGGTGCCTCGATCGATTTCAGTGGCGAGAAGATCCTCATCAAGGCCAACGCCGAGGAGCGCGCCAAGGCCGTTCTCGAGGTGTTCGAGCAGAAACTCATCAAGCGCAGCATCTCGCTGCGCAGTCTCGACGCCGGCGAGCCGTATGCCTCGGGCAAGGAGTACCGCATCGAGGCGTCCATCAAGCAGGGCATCGCCCAGGATGACGCCAAGAAGATCAGCAAGATCATCCGTGACGACGCCCCCAAGAGCGTGAAGTCCCAGATCCAGGGAGACGAGCTGCGGGTGAGCTCGAAGAGCCGCGACGATCTTCAGCAGACCATGGCCGTGCTCAAGGCGGCAGACCTGGATGTCGACCTCCAGTTCATCAATTACCGGTAGTCCCATGCACCCACGGCAGGGGGTACCGCGTGAGTGAGGACTGGATCGGGCCGGCCATCGCGGCCGTCGCGCTCGTGATCGATCTTTCGATCAGGGTGTTCTCGCTCGCCTTCGTGCCACGCAATCGCAAGCCACAGACGGCGACGGCCTGGCTGCTTGCGATCTTCCTGATCCCGTACGTGGGCTTCATCCTGTTCCTGCTGCTCGGCAGCACCAAACTGCCGAAGCGGCGACGCGAGAAGCAGGCGGAGATCAACTCGTACATCCTCGAGACCACCGAGGGCATGGATGAGGTGGTGCGTGACGAGGACTTCCCGCCCTGGCTCGACTCGATAGTCGAACTCAACCGCACCCTGGGGTCGATGCCGCTCGTCGGCGGAAACACGGCGAAGCTCTACACCGAGTACGCGGAGTCCCTCGCGGCTATGGCCGACGCCGTCGACACGGCGAAGAAGTACGTGCATGTCGAGTTCTACATCCTCGCGTTCGATCCCACCACGAAACCGTTCTTCGACGCACTCGAGGCAGCGGTGAAGCGCGGCATCACCGTGCGGGTGCTGCTCGACCACGTCGCATCGCTGCGATCCCCCGGGTACCGAGCCACCATCCGCAAGCTCCGCCAGATCGGCGTGCTCTGGCGTCTGATGCTGCCGGTGCAACCCCTGCGCGGCAAATACCAGCGGCCTGACCTGCGTAACCACCGCAAGTTCGTGATCATCGACGGCATGATCGCGTTCACAGGGTCCCAGAACATGATCGACCGCAGCTACAACAAGCGCTCCAACATCCGCCGCAAACTGCAGTGGAAGGATCTCATGGTGCGGTTCGAGGGGCCGATCGTCGCCGGCGTCAACGCCCTGTTCGTCACCGACTGGTACAGCGAAACTGACGAGTTGCTCACGCGTGAAACGGCCAAGGTTCCGCCTGAGAAGACGACTCACAACGTGCTCGATGCGCAGATCGTGCCGAGCGGACCCGGCTTCGAACACGAGAACAACCTGCGACTGTTCAACGGCATGCTCTACAACGCGCAGCACAAGGTGATCATCACGAGTCCGTACTTTGTTCCGGATGACTCGATGCTCTATGCCATCACGAACGCGGCGTATCGCGGTCTCGACGTGCAGCTCTTCGTCTCAGCGGTCGCCGACCAGCCGCTCGTCTTCCACGCACAGCGGAGCTACTACGAGGAGCTGCTGCGCTCCGGCGTGCGCATCTGGCGCTATGACGCTCCGACGGTGCTGCACGCCAAGCACTTCACCATCGACGACGACGTCGCCGTGATCGGGTCGAGCAACATGGACATGCGCTCGTTCACGCTCAACTTCGAGATCTCGGTGATGGTGCACGGCAAGCACATCGTGGAGCAGCTGCGCAAGGTGGAGGCGAGCTACCGGGCCAACAGCAGGGAACTCTTCCTCGAGGACTGGCTGCGGCGCCCCATCCGTTCCCAGTTGCTCGACAACATGGCGAGGCTCACCGCGGCCGTGCAGTAGCCGACCGACACGCTTCGCGCTACTCTCCGGATGAGGCTGGCGAGTTGCGCGAGATCCGCACCATCTCGTCGCGCGGCACGACCTTGATGCGCGTGCGGCCCTCTGCCTCACCGAGTGCCAGCTCGTGCAGGTCGAGGGAATGCCATCCGTCGATGTCGGTGTATTCGATGCCGCGCTCGGCGAGTAGGTCCGTCACGGCGGAGGGCTCCGGATGCTCGGGGCTCCACCAGTTCGCCTGGTCGTGGATGAGGTGCCTGATGGTCTCGAGCGCGCCGCTCTTGGTGCTGCCGATGAGTCCGACAGGGCCGCGCTTGATCCACCCGACCGCGTAGACGCCCGGCACCTGCTGATCGTCGTCGTCGAGCACCTGGCCCTCGCGATTGGGGATGACGCCGCGATGTTCGTCGAACGGGATGCCCGGAAGCGGTGACCCGAAATAGCCGACCGCGCGGTAGACGGCCTGCACCGGGAGCTCGCGGATCTCTCCCGTGCCCTCGACTCCGCCCTCGCCGTTGGGGCGGGTGCGTTCGTAACGGATCGCTTCGACCCGGCCGTCCCCCACGAGCTCGAGCGGCTTCGCGTAGAAGTGCAGGTGCAGGCGACGGGATGCGCCGCCGGTCGTGCGCTCACGCCAGCTGGTCAGGATGCGACTGAGCACCAGGATCTGCTTGTTGGTGTCGATCGCGAGCTGCGAGGCGGCATCCATCTCGAAGTCCTCGGCGTGCAGGATCATGTCGACATCGTTCAGTTCGCCGAGCTCGCGCAGTTCGAGCGGGGTGAACTTCACCTGGTACGGCCCGCGGCGCCCGAAGATGTGCACGTCGGTGACGGCAGAGCTCGCCAGCGCCTCGTAGACGTTGGCCGGGATCTCGGTCGGCAGCAGGTCGTCCGCGTGCTTGGCGAGCATCCGCGCCACGTCGAGCGCGACGTTCCCATTGCCGATGACCGCGACCGCCTTGTGGTCGAGCGGCCAGTCCCGCGGAACGTCGGGATGCCCGTCGTACCAGCTGACGAAGTCGGCGGCGCCGTGGCTTCCCTCGAGCTCGATGCCCGGGATGTCGAGCGCGGCATCCCGCACCGCCCCGGTGGAGAAGACGACGGCGTTGTAGTGCTCCTTGAGGTCGTCGAGGGTGATGTCGCGTCCGTAGAGGACGTTGCCGAACAGGCGGATGCGACCGCTGTCCACGACATCTCGCAGTGCGTTGATGATGCCCTTGATGCGCGGGTGATCCGGTGCGACCCCGTAGCGCACGAGCCCGTACGGCGCGGGAAGCTGCTCGAAGATGTCGATCGAGACGTCGAAACTCTTCTCGGCTTTGAGCAGGGTGTCCGCGGCGTAGATACCCGCGGGTCCCGCGCCGATCACGGCGAGTCTCAGTGTGGTCACAACATGCTCCTTACAATCCATCTTCTCCCCGCGCGGCGGGAGAAACCCGCTCGCGGCGGGAGGCACCACTCCCTCCGCGAGGCGTCTACTCCCGCCACGAGGAACTCCTGGCGACAGTCACCCGCTAGCTGCTGCGCTCGACGATCGAGTCGGCGAAGCGGGTGAGTGCCTTTTTCACCGGCCCGTCGGGGAGCGGTGCGAGGGCGACAACGGCCTCGGCAGCCCAGCGATGTGCTTCGGCGAGGGTGCGGCTCGTGACATCGTGCGCACGCAGTTCCGCGATCGCATCGTCCAGGTCCTCTTCGTGCCGCTCTCTCCCGCGGGAGACGGTCACGTCACGCTCGAGCCGGGCGAGCAGCAGTGCGGCATCCGCATCGGTCTCGGCGAGGCGACGCAGATACAGCACAGGGAGTGTCGCAACACCGGAACGCAGGTCGGTGCCCGGGGTCTTGCCCGTCTCGTCCTCACGCGGCGAGAGATCGATCACGTCGTCGATGAGCTGGAACGCCACGCCGATCTTCTCGCCGAAGGTCGTCACGGGAAGCTCATATTCGGCCGGTGCGTCGGAGAACTTCACACCCATCTGCGCCGCGGCGGCGATGAGTGACCCGGTCTTGTCCCGAAGCACCTGGATGTAGTGCTCGATCGGGTCTTCGGCGTCACGCGGTCCGATGGTCTCGTGCAGCTGACCGAGGCAGAGCCGCTCGAAGGTGTCTGCCTGCATCTTGATGGCATCCTCGCCGAGGCCCGCGATGAGCTTGCTCGCGCGGGCGAACAACAGGTCGCCGGTGAGGATCGCGACCGAGTTGCCCCACACGCTCTGGGCGCTCGGAACACCACGGCGCATCTTTGCCTCATCCATGACGTCGTCGTGGTAAAGGGATGCGAGGTGCGTGATCTCGAGGGCTTCTGCTGCCGTGATAACCGCGGCGGCGCTGCCGTCACCGAGCTGGGCGGTGAGCAGCGCGAGCGTGGGCCGGACGCGCTTTCCACCGGCTTCGAGCAGGTAGCGACTCGTGACATCCGCGAGGTTGTCTGCGAACGACATCTCCCGCCGCAGCCCGGCCTCGACGGCCTCGAGGCCCGCTTCTATCGCCTCGGCGAATCGCCGTTCGCTCGCCGAGGAGAACAGTTTCTCCCCGAGTCCCAACGACGAGGTCAGGGTTATGCTGCGGCGCGCGGCGTGGGCGCTGGGTGTCACCTTGGTCAACCTAACGTCGGTAGGACCCGTGCCCTAGGGCTTGGGGGTTTTCGGCTTGGTGGTGGTCTGCATGGGCTGGTCGGTCGCCCTCGGCTGCGCACTCGTCTTCGGCTGTGCTGCGGCCCTCGTTCTGCGGGCCGCCGTCTTCTTCGGCTTGTGCCCGCGGTGCAGGGCGACGACGCCGGCGGTGAGGTTGCGGTAGGCGACCCGGGTGAACCCGGCCCCACGGATCCACTGGCTGAGCGTGGTCTGGTCCGGCCAGTCGGCGATCGACTCGGCCAGGTAGCCGTAGGCCTCGGGATTTGAGCTCGCGGCGTCGACCACGACCGGCATCACGTACTTGAGGTACGCGGAATATCCGGCTCGGAGGATGGCCACGGGCGGAGTCGAGAACTCGCAGATCACGAGCCTTCCGCCCGGCTTCAGCACCCGGTACATCTCTTTCAGCGCGAGCTTCGGCTTCTCGATGTTGCGGAGGCCGAATGAGATCGTGACGACGTCGAACTCACCCGTCTTGAACGGCAGTGCCATGGCATCCGCCTGCACGAACTCGAGGTCCGGGTGTTTGCGCCTGCCGACCTCGATCATGCCGGCGGAGAAGTCCGCGGAGACGACATGCGCACCACTCTTCGCGAGAGCCGCAGAACTCGTGCCCGTGCCCGCGGCGAGGTCGAGGATGCGCTCCCCGGGCTGCGGGGCGATCGCGCGCACCGTGAGCATGCGCCAGATGTAGGAATTGCCGAGTGACAACACAGAATTCGTGCGATCGTAGTGTTTCGCGACGTCGTCGAACATCGCCGCGACCTCGACGGGTTGCTTGCTCAGATCTGCTTTCGCCACGATACGAGTCTAGTTGGGTGTGAATGTGAGCGAGCGGGCCGCGGGTAGGCTGATCCGGTGACGGAATCAGCGCGCCCGGCCCCCGTGCTGACGGTAGAAACCAGGGAGATCGCGAACTTCGGCGCACTCATCCCGCGGCTGGATCGCACGCACCCGCTGCTGTGGCAGCGACGCGGCTTCGGGCTGGCCGGAATCGGCGAGGCCGCACGCTTCGAGTTCAGCGGACCGACCCGGGCGGCGGATGCCGCATCCGTCTGGCAGGACGTGGTCGCGAAGGCCACGGTGAACGACCCTCTCTCCCGCACCGGCACCGGACTTCTCGCCCTCGGGGCGTTCACGTTCTCGGCGAACTCGTCCGCGACGAGCGTGCTGATCGTGCCGTCTCTCGTGTTCGGGCGCGACCCTCATGGATCCTGGCTCACCCGCATCGGCGCCGGCGAACTGCCCGCGGTTCCACCGGCCGAACCCTTCGGCGACGAGTACCGCATCTCGCTCGTTCCCGGAGAAATGACAGCCGATGCCTACCGCGCGGCCGTCGACACCGCCGTCGCGCGCATCCGCGGAGGCGAACTGAGCAAGGTCGTCCTCGCGCGGGAGCTCGTGGGGCACCTCCCAGCGGACGCCGACCTGCGCAGGGTTATCGGCGACCTCGCCCTCGGCTACCCCGACTGCTGGACCTTCGGCATCGACGGATTCTTCGGGTCGAGCCCCGAGACCCTCGTGAGCGTCAACCAGGGCTCCGTCACCGCACGGGTTCTCGCCGGCAGCGCGGCCAGGGGAACGGACGCCACCTCGGACCAGGACGCTGCCACCGCCCTCGCCACCTCCACAAAAGACCAGGACGAGCACCAGTACGCCGTGCAGA
Organism: Parafrigoribacterium humi; assembly: GCF_040227205.1. NCBI lineage: Bacteria > Bacillati > Actinomycetota > Actinomycetes > Micrococcales > Microbacteriaceae > Parafrigoribacterium > Parafrigoribacterium humi. The sequence continues at coordinate 255,683 of NZ_JBELOA010000003.1, forward strand.
GCGTGCTCGCCGCGCTGCGCGCGCACAGCCCCAACGTCATCGCGAGCGAGGTGCCGTTCACGCTCAAGTTGCCGAACCTGTGGCATCTCGCGAGCGATGTCGATGGCACGCTCACCGACGGCTCAACAGCCCTTGACCTCATTGCGGCGGTGCACCCGACCGCGGCGGTGGCGGGCACACCGACGGCCGCGGCACTCACGGTCATCGAGGAGCTGGAGCCATTCGACCGCGGCCGCTACGCCGGACCGGTCGGCTGGGTCGGAGCGGATGGCGACGGCGAGTGGGCGATCGCGCTGCGGTCGGCGCAGGTGCTCCCCGAAGGCGACGTGACGGCCTACGCGGGCGCGGGCATTGTTGCGGAGTCCGACCCGGAGCGAGAACTCATGGAGACGAAGATGAAGTTCCGCCCGATCGTCGAGGCGCTGGGCTAGATCACACAACCGTCAGCGGCGTCGCAGAGACGAGTCGAGCAGCGCGGGCGGGGCGTCGTTCTTCTCGGCGGAGGCGAGGTCGACGCCGGGGGCGACGATCGCGTCAATCGCGTCGAGAACGTCGGTGGTGAGCACGGTGTCCGCCGCGGCGAGCTGACTGTTCAGGTGGTCGATGGTGCGAGGCCCGATGAGCGCGCTGGTCACCGCGGGGTGTGCGGTGACGAAGCCGAGTGCGAGCTGGATCATCGTCAGTCCCGCGTCGTCGGCGACCTGTGCCAGCTGTTCGACGGCATCCATTCTGGCCCGGTTGGACAGGATGGCGGTGTCGAAGCGTTGAGGCATGAACGCGGAGCGGTTGGTGGTGATCGCCTGGCCCTCGCGGATCGCTCCGGACAACCAACCCGAGGCCAACGGGCTCCACACCAGCACGCCGAGCCCGTACTGCTCGGTCACGGGCAGCACGTGGGTCTCGATCCCTCGTTGCAGGATTGAATAGCTGGGCTGTTCGGTGACGTATCGGCCCAGGTGGTGCTCGCGTGCGGCCCACTGCGCTTCCACGATTCGGTAGGCGGGGAAGGTGGAGGTGCCGAAGTAGCGGATCTTTCCCGCGCGCTGCAGATCGGTCAGCGCCGAGAGTGTCTCTTCGTCGCTCGCCGTCGGATCCCACCGGTGAATCTGGAAGAGATCGACATGGTCGACTCCGAGGCGGCGCAGGCTGCTCTCCAGCTCGCTCACCAGCCAGCGCCGCGAGCTGCCCCGGCGGTTCGGCTCGTCGCCCATCGGCAGTCCTGCGGTCGTCGCCAGCACGATGTCGTCGCGGCGCCCGGCGATGGCCTTGCCGAGCAGCTCCTCTGACTGGCCCTGGCTATACACATCGGCGGTGTTGATGAGGTTGATCCCGCTGTCGAGGGCGGCGTCGACCAGGGCGGTGACATCATCCTGACCGGTGCCTCCGAGCTTGCCGAAGTTCATTGCGCCGAGCGCAAGAGTGCTGACGCGTACGCCGGTGCGGCCCAGGGTGCGGTAGTGCATGAGAGTGTTCCTTCGTCGTGAAAGATGCTTGGTCAGCAGTTCTCCGCTCTGGCATAATATAAAACGGAACGCTGCTCCGATCACTATACGGAACTCGGTTCCGCTTATCAAACCGACCGTGGAGGGGGCTGCATTGTGACCGAACAAGCGGGGCAACCAACTCGACCCAAACGGGCGGATGCGCGGCGCAACGAGCAGGTACTGCTCGACGCTGCTGCCGCGGTATTCGTCACCTCGGGGGTGGAAGCGCCCGTGCGCGACATCGCCTCCAGGGCTGGCGTCGGAATGGGCACGATCTACCGCCACTTCCCGACGCGGGCAGACCTCATTGTTGCCGTCTATCGCCACCAGGTCGAGGCCTGCGCCGAGGCCGGCCCTGCCCTGCTGGCGACCTCCGCATCGCCGTACGCTGCAGTGCGCCACTGGGTGAACCTCTTCGTCGACTTCCTGGTCACGAAGCAGGGATTGGCCGCAGCGCTCCACAATGACAGGGCCGGCTTCGACGCCCTGCACACCTACTTCCTCGCCCGACTCGTGCCGGTGTGCGCCCACTTGCTGAATGCCGCGGCCGACGCCGACGAGATCGACTCCACCGTGGACGCCTACGCGCTCATGCGCGGCATCGGCAACCTCTGCATCACCGCAGAAAGCGACCCGCACTACGACGCCCGGCGCCTGGTGGAACTGCTCGTCGCCGGGCTGCGTCGGCCGCACTGACCATCCGTCGACTACAGCGTGGTCTGCTCCGCTAACTCGGGGCTGGCCCGCTCAGCGCGACAGCGGCACTTCGATGATGGTCGGGCCAGCGGATGCCGAGAGCGACTCGTCCAGTTCCCCGCGGTTTCCCGCGAGCAGGTAATTCCAGCCGTACGCCTCCGCGAGCGCCTTCAGGTCCACGGACTGCGGCGTCAGCATCACCCGGTCGAACGCCTCCGGCCTCGCGGAGGCCGCGACCTCGAGTCCGTCGAAGATCGTGCCGCCACCGTCGTTGGCCACGATGACCTGGATGAGCGGACGCGGCTCGCCCGTTCCGAACAGCAACGCGCCGACATCGTGGAACGCGGCCAGGTCGCCCAGGAGCACGCGGGTCACGCCGATCGCTCCCGCGTCATCCGTCTGGCTCGCGAGGGCAATGCCGATGCCTGTCGAGATCGTTCCGTCAATCCCCGACAGTCCGCGGTTCGCGTGCACCGAGATGCGCTTACCGGGCACCACGGCGTCGGCCTCGCGGATGAGACGCGACGCCCCGAGGATGAGGCGATCGTGCGGCCAGGTGACGCGCCAGACCGCCTCGACGAGCATCCGTCTCGTCACCGACTCGCGAAACACCTGCATCTGGCTGAGCGCCATGGCCGGCACGGACTGCTCGTGACTCAGCTGCTCCGGACGCACCTCGAGCAACTGCCTGCTCGTGTGCACCCAGCTGCCGAGCCAGGCGCGGTCGCTGTCCGGGTCACCCGTCACCTCGACGGAATCGACGATCTGCGCGGCCGCATGACCCGGGTTGTAGTCGATCGGCGACGAGCCGCGCACGACGATCGTCTCGATTCCCGCTCGCTGGACGAGCGCCGGGATCTCGCGGCTGAGAGTCGGATGCCCGAACACGACCACCCGTTCGATGCGGCCACCGAAGTGGTCGTCATTCAGCAGCTCGCGGTAGGCCACCACGAGGTTCGGTCCGAAGTGGGCACCGCTGGACACCTCCGCCAGCAGCGGTGCGCCGAGGGCGCGGGCTGTCTGCTCGGCGAGTTCACCGGCATCGTGGCCCGCGATGACGATGGTGTTGGCGCGGGCGGTCAGGTGCGCGGGGGCGAGGTCACGGCCGGTTCGCGTGAGATTAACCGACTTCGCAGGCTCAGTCGGCGCCGGCGTCGCAGAACCGCTCCGCGCTCCTCTAAGCTCCAGCGCGCTACTCGATCCGCGAGAAGCACTCGACCCGCTCATAGGCGGCAGGGCGCCGATCGGCCCGGAAAGCGGCTCGCGGAACGCGAGGTTGAGTTGCACTGGACCCGGCGCCGAGGAGTGTCCTGCGGCGGCGGAGTACGCCTCGCGCGCGAGCTCGCCGGGGTAGTCCGGGTCGAAGCCGGTCTCGCTCGGTGCCTCGACATCCCGCATCCAGCCGGTGGCGAATCCGAAGATCCCCGGCTGCTGCGTGGTCTGGTTGGATCCGATGCCGCGCAGCTCGGGCGGACGATCGGCAGTGAGCAGAATGAGCGGAACGCCGGAATGATGCGCCTCGAGGACCGCCGGGTGCAGGTTGGCCACCGCTGTGCCGGAGGTGGTCACGACGAGCACGGGAGTGTCGGTCTCGACCGCGATGCCGATCGCGAGGAAGCCGGCGACCCGCTCGTCGATGCGCACGTGCAGGCGGATGGCCCCCGCGTCCTCAAACTCGGCGGCGGCCAGCGCAATCGCCTGCGAGCGCGACCCCGGACTGAGCACCACGTCGCGCACCCCGGCGCGCACGAGCGCGGCCAGCAACGCCACGGCGAAGTCGGTCGCCGGGCTCGACCCCGCCATCAGTCCTTGCTGTCGTCGTCGAGGTCGGCGAGTTCCTGCTCGAGCTGGCGGATGCGCTCGTCCTGCTCCTGGTCGCTGCCGAGGCTCCTCAGGAACGCCGGGTCGTCATCCGGCGCCATGCTGCGCCGCTGGTTCGTGCCGGTGCTGCGGTCCTTGCCGAGGAAGAACCAGAGAAGCGCGCCGATGATCGGGAGCACAAGGATGACGAGCACCCAGAGCAGCTTCGGAATGCCACGCGCGCGGCGGTGGTCCGTCATTGCACAGTCGATGACCGCGAAGACCGTGAGACACACGGCCGCGATACCGGCGATGAACAGGAAACGGGCCATACCCCGATTCTAGGCCTCACACCCGGTGTAATGCCTGTGGACTTGGAGCGCACGCTCGGTGCACGATCAGCACGGAAGCCTAGACTGGTGCACGTGAAATCGTCGCGCGCGTGGATCCTGTATTCGATCATCCGGTTGGGAATCTTTGCGATCGTCCTCGCCGCGCTGCTTCTGCTGCAGGTGGTGCCGTGGGTGGCCGCCATCGCCGCCGCGGTGATCGCCCTGTGCCTGTCGTACATCTTCCTGCACAAGCTGCGCGATGGCGTCGCCCACGACATCTACGCGCGGCGCCACGGCGAGGCCCACGATCTCGACAACGAGATCGAGAACGCCGCGCTCGACGAGCTCGAGGCACAGCAGGCCAAGGGCAAGAGCAACTCCGCCGAGTAACCCTCGACGGCCGGATCAGAAGGCCAGCGCCGCGCCCAGACCCAACCCGAAGACGAGTGCCGTGATGCTCGTGAGACGCAACGCGACCATGAACTCCGGCGCGGTCTTCGCGGTCGAGGTGATGAGCACGGCAGGCAGGATCGTGAGCAGCGCGAAGTAGACCAGTGGGGCTTTGACGAACACGAGACTGAACACCGCCAGGATCAGGAACGGCACGAGCGCGAACACCCCGAACAGGATGCGCGCTGCACGGCTTCCGACCAGCACGGCGAGAGTGCGCTTGCCCGCGAGCTTGTCCTGCTCGAGGTCGCGCAGGTTGTTCACCATGAGCACGGCACAGGCGAGCAGTCCGGCGGCGACACCCGCGAGCCAGCTCCACGACGTCACGGTCTGGATCTGCACGTAGGTCGTTCCCGCGGTGGCGACGAGCCCGAAGAAGACGAAGACGAAGACCTCGCCGAGCCCGTAGTACCCGTACGGGCGCTTGCCGCCGGTGTAGAAATACGCCGCGACGATGCACGCGGCACCGACCAGGAGCATCCAGTAGCTGGCACTGGCGACCACGACGATCACGCCGGCGATCGCCGCGAGCGCGAAGAACGCGAGCGCGACGGCCAGCACGGTGCGCGGCCTGGCCGCCCCGGACCCGGTGAGCCTGGAGGGTCCGACCCGGTAGGCGTCGGTGCCGCGGATGCCGTCGGAGTAGTCGTTCGCGTAGTTCACGCCGATCTGCAGGCACACCGCAACGGCGAGGCAGAGCAGGATGCGCACCCAGTGCCACCCGGGCGCGGAGACCAGGAACGCGGCGCCGCTTCCGAGCGCGACCGGTGCGACCGCGAGCGGGAGGGTGCGGATGCGCGCGCCGCCGATCCAGTCGCCGACGGTCGCCTTCTTCACGACCACGCGGGGCTTCGTGCCGCCGGGACGCCCACTCTTGGACTTGCCGACCGTCACGCGCACGGGCGCCGCCTTTGCTGCGCCCTTGCCGGTGCCCTGTGCGGCACCCTTCGCGGGCGTCTTCGCAGGAGTCTTGGCGGGGTCAATACGCTTCTGGACTGGTTTTCTGTTGGCCACGCACAGATTCTACTGAGCGACGCCCGGCCCGCCCGGGTCGTCTGCCCAGGCGGCGGCGACCGCGGCGAGTGACACACGGTCGGGCTTGCCGCTCGGCAGCAGCGGGATGCTTTCGACGGCGAGCAGCGCGGCCGGGCGCGCGGCGACCCCGAGCTCCGCTCGCACGGCAGCGCGGAGCTCGTCGAGGCGCGCCACCGCGTCCATCGAGGCGGTGAACACGACCGCCACCTCTCCCCATTCGGCACTCGGCGCGCGCACGGCCACCGCATCCGTAAGTCCGGGCAGTGCTCCTGCCACCCGTTCGACGGCGGCGAGCGACACGTTCACCCCTCCCGAGATGATGACGGAGTCGAGGCGGCCGGTGACGCTCAGCCGCCCGGTATCCAGCTCGCCCGCATCCCCGGTGCGATACCAGCGCTGGCCGCGGTCGTCGAGGAAGTTCTGCTCGGTCAGCGCTGTGTCGCCGAGATAGCCCTCGGCGAGAGTCGCTCCGCCGATCTGCACTTCTCCGTCGACGATACGCAGCTCGACGCCGGGGAGGGGAACGCCGTCGTAGACGCAGCCGCCCGAGGTCTCGCTCGACCCGTAGCTGCGGCTGAGGTTGAGGCCGAGTTCGAGAGCGCGCGCGACGAGGCCGGCCGGCGTCGCCTGCCCGCCGATGAGGAGGCGGTCGAAGCGACGCAGGCGATCGAGCACGGGGAGGTCCTGCTCCGCGGCGTCGAGCAGGCGCAGCAGCTGGGTCGGAACCAGCGAGGCGAAGCGGAGCGGGGCATCCATCGTGTCGCTCACCTCGGCGAACGCCTTCGCGTCGAAGTGTCCGTCACCCAGGATGATGGGCTGCGTGCCGCTCGTGATCGAGCGCACGAGCACGTTCACTCCGGCGATGTAGTGTGCGGGCAGGGCGAGCAGCCACTGACCTGGGCCGCCGAGCGCGCTCTCGGATGCCGCGGCCGAGGCGAGCAGGGCGTCCGCGCTGAGTGCGACCCGCTTCGGCACCCCGGTGGATCCGCTCGTCTCCACGACGAGCGCCACCCGCTGCGGGACGTCGGCGGGCAGCTCCGGCTGGCCGGACGCGTGCGAGCCGGGGAGGGCATCCGCGTCCCTGGGCAGGATCGCGGGGCCGTCTCCGCTCAGCGCCTCGCGCAGGGCGGCGAGCACCGTATGTGGCTCGGCCGGGACGACCGCGAGCGGCCGCGTCACCTGCAGCCCCCTCGCGCGGCCACCCTCCATACGCCTATCCCAAATGAAGGCATTCGCGCGTCTGCAGCCGCCGATCCATCACCAAACTGCCACCCGCAGACCGGAATGCCTTCATTTGGGACGAGCACGAGCACGGGAAGGGTGGGAGGCATGTCAGTACTGCCACGGGTATGGCGACCAGTCCGGCTTGCGCTTCTCGAGGAATGCGTCGCGGCCCTCGACCGCCTCGTCAGTGCCGTAGGCAAGCCTCGTCGCCTCGCCCGCGAACACCTGCTGCCCGACCATGCCGTCGTCGACCGCGTTGAAGGCGAACTTGAGCATCCGGATGGCCGTGGGCGACTTGCCGAGGATCTCGTTCGCCCACTCCAGGGCGACCTTCTCGAGCTCGGCGTGGGGCACCACGGCATTGATGGCTCCCGTGTCGAGGGCGCGCTGGGCGCCGTATTCCCGAGCAAGAAAGAACACCTCGCGGGCGAACTTCTGACCGACCTGGCGGGCGAAGTATGCGCTGCCGTAGCCGGCGTCGAAGGAGCCGACGTCGGCATCCGTCTGCTTGAAGCGCGCGTGCTCGGCGGATGCGATGGTCAGGTCGCAGACGACGTGCAGCGAGTGCCCGCCCCCGGCCGCCCAGCCCGGGACTACCGCGATGACCACCTTGGGCATGAAGCGGATGAGACGCTGCACCTCGAGGATGTGCAGGCGACCGGTCGACGCGGTGCCGTCGGAGTACTGGTAGCCGTCGCGGCCCCGGATGCGCTGGTCGCCCCCCGAGCAGAAGGCCCAGCCGCCGTCTTTGGGGCTCGGCCCGTTGCCCGTGAGCAGCACGACGCCGATGCGCGAGTTCTGCCTCGCGTCGTCGAGCGCGCGGTAGAGCTCGTCGACGGTGTGCGGGCGGAATGCGTTGCGCACCTCCGGCCGGTTGAACGCCACCCTGGCCACGCGCCCCGTGACATCGTGGTGGTAGGTCACATCGGTCAGGTCATCGAAACCGGCGACCGGCTTCCACGCGGACGAGTCGAACAGGTCGGAGACGAACTCTGCTTCAGGCATGGGCTAAGCCTACGATCCGTGGCCGAAATCAGCCTCCGAGGAAGTTCAGCAGGTGAGTGAGGATGAACGGGTTCGCCAGCACTGCCACGACCATCGCGCCGATGCCGAGCCACCGGGCGGGCCTGCGGAAGGCGGCAAACAGTCCGACGACGAAGACGAGGATCGTGGCGACCGTCGTGCCCTGCGCAATCAGGGTCGCGGAGACCCAGTAGCGCTGGATGGCGAGGACGACGGCCACGACATCCAGGACGACGCACGCTGCCGCGAGGCCGATGGCGACCCAGCCGAGCGCCGCGGTTGGCGCACGTCGCGGACGGAGCAGAGGACCTGTCTCCCCGAGCGAGTCGGAGGCCTCTGCGGCGCCCGATGCGGCCGGAACCGCGGGCTGGACCGAGTCCACACCCTCGCCGAACCCCGCCTCGCTCATGACACTCCCTCGCCAAGGGAGCCTAGTCGAGGCAGTGGGGCAGACTGGTGCAATGCAGTCGCGAATCCAGCCGACCCTGAGTGAGCTCACCGCGTCTGCCCGCGTCGTCTCCCTGCCGATGTCGCACCGCTTTCGCGGCATCGACACCCGCGAGGCGATGCTGCTGCGCGGGCCCGAGGGCTGGACCGAGTTCTCTCCCTTCGTCGAGTACGCGGATGATGAGGCCGCTGCCTGGTTGGCCGCGGCGATCGAGTTCGGCTGGAGCAGGCATCCACCGCTCCTGCGCGACCGCATCCTCGTGAACGCGACCCTGCCCGCGGTCGGCCCGGAGCGGGTGGCAGAGATCCTCGACCGCTTCCCCGGGTGCCGTACGGTGAAGGTGAAGGTGGCCGAGCCCGGCCAGGAGCTCGCGGATGACGTGGCCCGCGTCGCCGAAGCGCGTCGCTACCTGGGGCCGGAGGGCCGCATCCGCGTCGATGCCAACGGCGGCTGGAACGTCGACGAAGCGGAGCACGCCATCCGCGCGCTCACCGAGTTCGATCTCGAATACGTCGAGCAGCCCTGCGCGAGCGTCGTCGAGCTCTCCGACATCAAGAAGCGCGTGAAGTACATGGGCGTCCCGGTCGCGGCCGACGAGAGCGTACGTAAGGCGGAGGATCCGCTCGCGGTCGCGCGGGCGAACGCCGCGAACATCCTCGTGATCAAGGCGCAGCCGCTCGGCGGTACCAGCGCGGCCCTGCGCATCGTTGCGGAGGCAGGCCTGCCCGTCGTCGTCTCGAGCGCCATTGAGACCTCGGTCGGCCTCTCGATGGGGCTGCACCTCGCGGCGAGCATCCCCGAGCTGGACTACGACTGCGGCCTCGGAACCGCGGCACTGCTGGCGGCGGATGTCGTGGCCGAGCCGCTTCTTCCGGCCGACGGCGGCATCGTGGTCCGCCGCGTCACCCCCTCGCCCGAGCTCCTCGACCGGCACGCCCCATCCCCCGATCGCACCGCGTGGTGGCTCGCCCGCCTCGAGCGCTGCCACGCGCTGCTCCCGCGCTGACCCCTGCGTCGAGCCTGCCCGTTCGCACGCGATCAAACGGGCACGCCCGGCGAATGGAGCACATGAGAGCTCTCTCATCGCGGCTTCCGGTGGCTCTCACGACCGTTCGCGAGAGTGGAGTCACGACATCGGAAAGAAGGGTGCCGCGCACCCCACACAGGTGCACGAGGAAACAGCAGGGAACCACAGGGGGAGTCATGACGAAGAGCAGCACCGTTTGGACCGTTGCGAGCGGGACGGTGGTCACGGTGTGCGTCGCCGGGGGCGGCCTCATCGGACTCACACGCGCACTCGAGCCACAGCCGACATCCACATCAGTGCTCACGACCTCCCACGGCGTCATGACCAAACCCACGGACGGTGCCACGGCAAACTCGACGACGCCACACGTGTCGACGACCCCGGCACCCCGCGTCGGCGACACGGTCACCGCCCCACCGCAGGCATCCGATCCCACGATCGTGCCACCGGCCGCACCGAAGATCCTCGACGCCCCTGCTCCACACGGACTGGAATGGGCCGCAGATCGGTGGGCCCACAACGGTGACGCACACCACTGGATGCACCGGCATACCAACACCGACGGCGACCTACGAACCAGCAGCGGAGATCCGACCCCGGATTCGTGGAGGACGCCATCGCCCGAGGCGCCAACAACTGAGGCACCGACACCCGCGCTCCGGATGGCCCCGATGCAGCAGCAGACCGACCAGCAGTCGCACGACCAGTACCGCGCTCCCGGCCCTCGCCACCGCGCAGACGACCGCGGCGACTTCGGGCAGCGCGGCACCGCCGACGGTCACGGCGGCAGTCACCTCGGCGGCCACTACGACGACTCGCACGGCTGGCACCGCTAGGGGCACCGCCGGGAGGGTGGTTAGCGCCGCACCGCCGAAGCGCTCGCGTCGCCGACCGCACCTGCATCATCGGGCCCAGCAGGGACGGATGCCGTGAGCCGGTACCCCATGCCCCGCACCGTTTCGAGGCGATCGGCACCGATCTTGCGGCGCAGGTATCGCACGTAGACCTCCACCACGTTCGACCCGGGGTCGTAGTCGAAGCCCCACACCCTGCTGAGCAACTGCTCCCGACTCAGCACCTGCTCGGCGTTCTGGATGAACTCCTGCGCGAGCCCGAACTCGCGCGCAGACAGGTCTACCTCGCGGCCATCCACGGTCACGCGCCTGGTGCGCAGGTCGAGGCTGAGGTCGCCGCACTCGAGCAACTGCGAGGTCGTCTTGTTCGAGGCATCCTGCAGCCGAAGGCGCACCCGGGCGAGCAGGTCATCGAAGCGGAACGGCTTCGACATGTAGTCGTTCGCGCCCTCCTCGAGCGCGGAGACGGTGTCGACGGCCGAGTCCCGCGCGGTGAGCACGATCACGGCGATCTCATCGCCCGTCTCGCGGAGGTTGCGCAGCACCTCGAGCCCGTCAAGCTTCGGCAGTCCGATGTCGAGCAGGAGCAGATCGAACTCGCCGCTGCCGATCGCGTTCAACGCCGAGACACCGTTGCTCACCGTGGTCACGCCGAAGCCGGCGGACCGCAGCCCCTTTTCGAGAAACGACGCGATGCGTTCTTCGTCTTCCGCTATCAGGATGTTTGCCACGGCTATCCCTTCCGTTTCGGCCCGGCACGCGGGATCAGGATGACGAACCTCGACCCGACCCCCAGCTCACTCTCCGCGAAGGCACGACCTCCGTGTGCCTCGGCGATCGCCTGCACGATGGACAGGCCGAGGCCGGCACCGTCCACCCCACGCTCGCCGCCCGCACGTGCGAACCGCTGAAAGATCGTGACGAGTTGTTCTCTCTCTACACCCCTACCCTGATCGCGCACCCACAGTTCAACCTCGTCGCCGCCCCGCGCGGTGCTGCCGATCACGATCGTGCTCCCCCGAGGCGAATACTTCACGGCGTTCTCCGCGAGCTGCAGCCAGGCCTGGGTGATGCGTGCCGGATCCGCCACCACGGTGCCCGCGGCCGACGCCTCGAGGCTCCACTCCCGCTCGCTCGACAGCGCGCTGGCCTTCGCGAACACCGCGTTCGCGAGCTCGGCGACATCCATGGGTTCCGATCTCACGAAATCGGGGATGCGCGTCTTGGCGAGCAGGGCGATGCCCTGCACGAGGCCGCTCATCCGGTCGAGCTCGTCGAGCACGAGGTCGCGGGTGGCCCGCACGTCCTCCGGCGAGTCCGGCTCGATCAGCTCGAGGTGGCCGCGCAGGATCGTGATCGGCGTCTTCAGTTCGTGACCCACGTCATCCAGCAGCAGTCGCTGGCCGGTGAAGGCCTCGTCGAGCCGGTCGAGCATGTCGTTCACGGTGACCGTGAGCTCGGAGACGTCGTCTGCCCCCACCACCGTGATGCGCTCAGCGAGGTCCGTCGACGAGATGCGGGCCGCCGTCTCGCGCAGCGAACGGATGGGTCGCAGCAGTCGTCCGGCGACGAACCAGCCGACGAGGCCTACCGCCACGAGCGCGAGCGCGGCCACCACGAAATAGATGGTGAGCCCGTCGCGAATCTCGGCGAGCTCCGCATCCAGGCTGTAGGCAGCGACATACAGGCCCCTGGACGTGTCGTCGCCGATGCGCACCGGAATGATGACATAGCGCAGCTCGCCCACCCTCGAGTCGGATGTACCCATGACGACCCTGCTGGCGTTCGCGTCGTTCACCACGCGCTTGATGAACGCGGAATCGCGGTCGAGACGAAAGTCGAGGTCCGCGGAGGGCAGCATCGTCGCGCGCCCGTCGATGATGCCGACGATGCTCTCGTGCGTGTCCGGAAGCACGCGCTGCATCGCCGCGGTCATGAACTCCCGCACCGTCGTGGGCACCCCGCTGCCCGAATCCTCCTCTGCCACCGACTGCAGCCCCTGCACCGTCTCCGACAGCTTCGAGTCGATCTGCGACAGCGCCCGATTGCGCTGCACGAGAAAGGCGGCTCCTCCGGCGAGCGTCATGCCGAGGGCGGTGACGAGAAGTATGGAGGCCAGGATGCGCACGCGAACCGAGCGCAGACCAGACATCCGGACAGCATAGTCGACCCCTCTTTGGGGGTCATCCGAGGCCCAGTGGGCGATTCCCTGGGTGCCTCGTGCCTGCGTCCGCGCTCACGGTACGCTGTGCTGGGGCCAAATCAGGAGCATGCGGATGGTTTCTCTTCCCCGATCGCGAGCCGGCAGACGTGCCTTGGCCGCCTGCGTGGGACTTGTAGGCATTGCGGTGGTCATGACCACGTTCATGTCTGCAGCGACACCGGCGACGCATTTCACCGCGTCGGATCCCTCGGTGACAGTGTCTGGCAACCTCGTCACGATCAACGCGCGCATTGCGAGCAAGGCCGCAGTGACCGTGGCACATGCCGGGGTGTGCGTGAGCGATGCCGCGGGCCGCGAGGTCACGTTTCCCACGAGACAAGACGCAAAACTTTCGCCCTCACCCACATCCTTCTCGGGCACGGCACAACTTGGCGCGGGCACCTACAGCTACTGGCCGTGTGTTCAGGTCGGCCCGGAATGGCAGAAACTCGGACCATCTCGCAGTGTCGTCGTGTCGAACGCACCCATGAAGGCCGATGGGCCCGCCGCCCAGGCCACCTCTGGCCCAACGACTGAACCGTCTCCCACCGGCAGCCCGACGCCACAGCAGGCACCACCTCCCGCAGCCGCCGCGAAATCGCGGCCTCCGGCCGGACCTGCCAGCGGCGTCGCGATGCCCGTCGGCAACCTGCCCGGCTGGACCCAGACGTTCGCGGAAGACTTCTCTGTTCCCCTTGCGCGCGGTGCTTTCCCCGGCCCGTACGCCAGCAAGTGGACCAGCTACGACGGCTTCAAAGACACCTTCGGGATAGCCCAGTACGACAAGAGCGTCATTTCGGTCCAGGGCGGATACCTTGACCTCTATCTGCACACCCAGGACGGCATCGCGCGAACAGCAGCTCCCATTCCTCTCGTCACCGGCAAATGGGGCGGGCAGGTCTATGGACGGTTCAGCACCAGGATGCGGGCAGATCCGCTTCCCGCATACAAGACGGCATTCCTGCTGTGGAGCGATGTCGACAACTGGAACGACGGCGAGATCGACTTCCCCGAGGGTGCCATCGCGAACATACCGGTTGCCCACAATCATTGCGTCGGGAACGCGAGCAAGAGCTGCTTCGATGCCGAGAGCAGCGTGAGGTACTCGGACTGGCACACCTACACAATCGACTGGACGCCGACACGGCTCAGCTTCTACATCGATGGCGCACTTCTCGGGTCGACGACCACGAGCATCCCCACCAAACCACTCCACTGGGTGCTTCAGGTCGAAAGCGATGAAGAGGTACCGGCCAGCAATGTTGCCGGTCATCTCCAGGTCGACTGGGCGACCGTCTATGACTACACGCCGTAGCCGTCGTCTGGGACCTCACACATGGTGCTCCATCAGGACACCGAGCGGCGCTTCAGCAAAATGGCGAAGCGCCCGCCGTACGGTGTCTTCATCGAAGACGTTTGCGTGAAACGACGCCGTGACCTGTAGGCAGCTGGCGATGACGGCCACCGTGACAGTGACCTGTTCGGGGCTCTCGGCCGGCACGATGATGGTCAGGTTCCGCTCGTCGCGTTCTGCGGTCCACGGGAGTCGTTGGAGCGAACGAGCGGCACCCAGGTTGTTGAAGACCAGGTGTGCAGCCGGCGCACTGCGCCGCTCGGAAATGACGGTGGCCTCCTTCCGCGAAGCGAGGTATTGCCCAACGCCCATGAGTAGAGCGGCCAGCGGCCGGGCTGAGTTGAGTTGGACATTCATGGCTTCAGCGACTTGGCGGGGGTCGCCGATATCGTCGACGCGCAGAGGGAGTCCGGTGACAAAATTGCCACCCACCTGACCGGCGCCATCGTGCAGGTAACGACGGACGTCGTAGATGACGGTCTGGCTGCGCTGGAGTGGAAGGCCCGCGCTGAGAAAGGCCTTACGTATCAGGACCAGAATCGCCGAGGAGACTGTCGCGCCCCGGCCCGGCTCCCGTGCCCAGGCCTGGATCTCGCGCAGTCGCGTCGCCGGTACGACAACGTGAGCCGCGGCGCGCTGAGGCCGCCACAGAACCGTCTCCGCAGCGTTGTCCCGCTCATTCTCGTGGGCGCCGATCTCGGCGCGGCGCGCAGCAAAAAGCCGCCGCCGCGTCGTGCTGTCCCTGAGCAGGGTGTCGCGAGCGGCCTTCCACAGGGGAAAACTCTCGAACTTCGTCGTGGTCCATTCCGGAAGCTCGGTATCACCCGCGCCCATCTTCACGACGGCTGCCATGCGATCCACAAAGCCCTTGCCGTCACCCAGCATGTGGTCGCCGACCTGAATAACGTAGTCGCCGGCGATAAAGAAATGAAGCGGATGCTCCGAGGTGATGATCCGGGCCTGTTCCAGCGCGACGGCACCAATGGTGTCAGTTTCGGCCGGGGGCAACTCCGTGACGAGTTGCTCACACCATCGATCCGTGTCGTCCGGGTCGAAGTACCAGTGAGGATCGTGTGGCCTCGATCGGAGCGCAACGCGCGTCCACGGTCCGCGCCTCGCGATGCGCTGAAGCGCCTCCACGTAGTGGGCGCGATCACCGGTTGCAACCGGCCCGACGACGCCGATGACGATCTGGCCGCGCAACATCCGGTCGCGCAGTGACATCGGTAGTTGTTGCGCCGTGTCGTTCAGAGCCGCACCTCTATCTGGAGCCCTCGGACCGTCTGTCTATCGAGGGAATCTCTACATCGTCCGTAACCGACCATATGTTACGCGAGGATCCGCGGCGAATCAGGAGGGCAGTCCCGAGTAAGCGTGCAGGCCCTTGAAGAACAGGTTCACGATGGTGAAGTTGAACATCACCGCCACGAATCCGATGATCGCGAGCCAGGCCGAACGCGAGCCGCGCCAGCCGCGAGTGGCCCTTGCGTGGATGTATCCGGCGAACACGGTCCAGATGATGAAGGTCCAGACCTCCTTGGTGTCCCAGCCCCAATAACGACCCCAGGCGTGCTCGGCCCAGATCGACCCGGCGATGAGAGTGAAGGTCCAGAACACGAACCCGACCACGACCACTCGATAGGCGAGGTTCTCGAGTCGCTCCGCGGTGGGGAGCGTGGTGAGGAACTTCACCGAGTCGAACTTGCCCGCCTCGTGCCTCGCCTGCACGAGCTGGATGAGCGAGAGCCCACCGCCGATCGCGAAGAACGCGGTGCCGAGTGTTGCCACGAACACGTGGATGACCAGCCAGTACGACTGCAGCGCCGGCGCAAGCGGAGAGACGGGAACATAGAAGTTGACCGTTCCAACTCCGAGTACGATGAGCCCGAAACCGGTGATGTACGCGCCAAGGAACTTCAGCTCGACCCACAGCTGAACGAAGATGAAGACGCCGACGATGATGGCGGATGCGGTGAGTGAGAACTCGAACATGTTCGCCCACGGCACGCGGTCGGCCGCGACCCCGCGGAACACGGTGCCGACGACGTGCAGGATCCATCCGAGAATCGTCAGCGCGTATGCGACGCGCTCGAAGCGGCTGACGCGACGGGCGGGAACGGCGGGTGCCTCATCCAGTCGCTCGAGCGTGGCGGTGGTGCCAGCGGCTCGCGTGAGCACGCCGACTCGTGCGACCGGAGCGGCAACGGCCTTCGGCGCCCCCGCAGTGCGTTTCGCGAGGTCGAGAGTGAAGGCGATGAATGCGAACAGGTACACGGCCATGGCCGAGTAGATGAGTACCAACGAGTAGAACGAGAACGTATCGGTCACGGTGACAGCCTAAGCCCGAGCTGGCGCGCGTGTCTCCGCGCAATATCCGCGACCGCGGCATCCAGGCCCGGATCCTCTCCGCGCGCGAGCCCCGCGTATTCGATCCGGAGTCCGCCGCCCTCCCGCTCGACGACCTTCACCCACACCCTGCGGCGCGGAATGAAGAGCGAGGTGAGCAGACCGCCGACGACAAACATCGCGAAGATGAGCACCCAGCCCTGGGTCGGATCGCTGTGCACGTCGAGGGAGATGAAGCGCTTGACGCTCTGAGAGAGGTCGTTGGTCGCGGCCTTCGGAGACGCATTCTCGAAGGTGATTGAGCCGTAGCCGTCCGGTAGCTTCACCGTCTGGCCGGGCTTCAACTCGAGCGCAGACGTTGCGGCTTTCCCGCCCGCGATCTGCGTCATGCCGTCCGGATCGAGCGAGTACACCGACTTCGGAACGCCCGCGTTGATGCCGAGATCTCCGGCGTAGACCCGCAGCGTGAGCATCGGGTTGCCGAGATCCGGATGCACGGAGGTGAACGCCCCGGTCTCGAGCGGGCTCGCGGTCGGGTAGAAGAAGCCCTGCATGCCGAGCTGCTTCTTCAGTCCGTCCGGCACCTTGATCGTGCAGATCGAGGTGAGATTGGCGTCCTGCGGAAGGCAGGGGATGTCATCCGTGAAGACGACCTTGCCGCCCGCGTCGCGCACGGTGACGGTCGGCGCGTAGCCGTTGCCGAGGAGGTAGATATCGTTGCCGCCGAGGCGCAGCGGGTCGTTGACCTTGAGCACCCGTTTCGTACCCGGATCACCCGGTGCGTAACTCGTGAGGTTGGCCGTGTAGTCGATCGCCTCCCCCAGGGCGTTCAGGTTCTTCTCTTCGTATTTCGCCTCGAAGGAGTTCACCACGAGCCGATACGGCTGCAGGAAGTCGTCATTGAACAAGCGGCCGGGGTTAAAGGAGTCGAAGGCGCCGCGCACGTTGACGAACGACTGCCCGACCACGACAACCTTCTGACCGGTGTAGCCGATGCTCCCGCCGATTCCGACCGCGATCAGCACGCCGAGAAGCGCCGTGTGGAAGACGAGGTTTCCGGTCTCGCGCAGGTAGCCGCGCTCGGCCGAGACCGAGAGATCCCTGCCCTCGAAGAGCTGCACGCGGTAGTGCGAACGGCGAAGGACGGCGCGCGCCGACTCGACGACGGACGCGGGCGTGAACGGCCTGCCCTCGGCATCCGTCTCTCCCGCGGGAAGGTCGAACGCCGCGAAGGCGCTGAGGCGGTCGAGCTTCGCCGGAGTGCGCGGGGGCTTCGAGCGCAGCGCACGCAGGTGGTGCAGGGTGCGCGGGATCACGCAGCCGATCAGTGAGATGAACAGCAGCAGGTAGATGGCCGAGAACCACACCGAGTTGTAGACGTCGAAGAGCTGGAACTTGTCGAGGATCGGCGCCGTGTCCGGGTTCGCAGCGAAGTACTGGGTCACACCGTTCGGGTCTGCCACCCGCTGCGGGAAGAGCGAGCCGGGCACCGCCGCGATCGCGAGCAGCAACAGGAGCAGCAGCGCGGTGCGCATGTTCGTGAGCTGCCGCCAGAAGAATCGGCAGTACCCGATGAAGCCGAGTTTCGCGGGCGTCGCGTCCTTCGTGGGCGCCGGCGAGTCGTAGTGATCAGAGGGGCGAGACATAACCGGGAATTACCGATCCAAGGTGTGAGATGAAGCTGCTCCAGATACCGCTCACCATGAGCAGGCCAACGAGGATGAGCAGCGCTCCTCCGATGATATTGATAAGACGGATGTGCCGCTTGAGCCAGGCGACCGACCCCGTGACCCAGCTGAGCCCGAGGGCCACCAGCAGGAACGGGATGCCGAGCCCCAGGCAGAAGACGAGTCCGAGCAGTGCGCCCCGCCCCGGCGACCCGCTGCCGAGGCTGAGACCGAGCACCGCCACGAGCGTCGGACCCATGCACGGCGCCCAGCCGAGACCGAAGACCACGCCGAGCAGCGGCGCGCCGCCGAGACCGGTCGCCACGCGCCATCCGGGTTTGAAGCTGCGCTGGAGGAAGGTGAACTGGCCGATGAAGACCAGGCCCATCACGATCACGACCACGCCGACGATCCGGGTGATGAGGTTCATCCACGGGATCAGCAGAAGCCCCGCCGTGGCGAACAGCAGCGTGAGGGTGACATAGACGACGCTGAAGCCGAGCACGAACAGTGCCACCCCGAGCACGAGCCTGCCGCGGTCACGCTTCTCTCCCGCCCCGGCGAAACCACCTACGTAACCGAGGTATCCGGGAACGAGGGGAAGAACGCAGGGCGATGCAAACGAGACGAACCCGGCAAGGAGCGCTATCGGCAGGGCGACGAGGAGGCTCCCGCTGGTGATGAGCTCCCCGATTGGGTTCACTTGGCGCCTTCGGCCAGCAGGTCATTCACGAGCTGGTTGAGAAGGGATGACGACTCGAGCTCCCCCAGGACCCTCGCCGCGATGCGCCCCTTTTGGTCGAGCACGATGGTCGTCGGAGTCGCGGTGGGCGACATCTTGCCAGCGAAGGCGAGTCGCACCGCGCCCGAGTCGACATCGATGATCGAGGGGTAGGTCACTCCGTGGGCCGCCGCGAACGCCCGCGAGGTGTCGGGCTGGTCGAAGGTGTTGACGCCGACGAAGAACACATTGCTGGGTTGGAGCGTCTGGTACGACTTCTCCAGCAGAGCCGCCTCTGTGCGGCATGGAGCGCAACTCGAGTACCAGAAGTTCACGACGATGACCTGGCCGAGATGACTCGTGCTGGAGATGGTCTTGCCGGTGTCGCTTGGGCCGGTGAAATCGATTGGCGCCCCACGATCCTGTGCGCTGATCGTCGTGACAGACCCATCTGCGGAGGTGTAGTTGTCGTGCACGCTCCTGGTCAGCGAATCGTTAGCCGAGCATCCGGTGAGCACAAGAGCGGCGGCGAGCGCGACAGCGCTCACCCTGGCTGCGATCTTCACACTGCTCCCCGGTCGATGGCTTTCGCGAGCAACTCTGCCGCAGGTTCCTGATAGTCGGCCTCAACAAAGGCGTCGCCGCGCTTCTCGAAAGTGGTGATGCTCGACAGCGAGCAGCGGCGCTTGCGCGGGTCGTGGATGGGGCTCTTGCCCGCGACGGCGCGCTGCACCATCACGATCGGCATCTGATGGCTGACCATGACGACCTCGCCGGTGTCGACCGAGAGGCGCGCGTCGTCCATGGCCGCGAGCATCCGCCCGACGACGCTCAGGTAGGCCTCGCCCCAACTCGGCTTCAGCGGATTGATCACCCACGGCCAGGCCTGCGGGTGCAGCAGCACGGCGGGGCCGAACTCGAACTTCTTGCCCTCGAACTTGTTCGTCGGCTCGATCAGACGACCCTCGGTCACGATCGGCAGGCCGAAGGCCTCGGACCATGGCCGCGCGGATTCCTGCGCGCGCTGCAGCGGTGACGCGTAGAGCTTTGCGATCGGATGCCCGACCAGGCTCGCTGCTGCGGCGGCCGCCATCGAGTGCCCGAGCTCCGAGAGGTGGTAGCCGGGAAGGCGCCCGTAGAGGATGCCCTCCGGGTTGTGCACCTCGCCGTGTCGGACGAGATGGATGAGGGTCGCTGGCACCGTTCAAGTCTACGGAACGTGTGCGCCCACGATTGCCGCGCGATGTTGTCTTCTCGACCGCCGCAGGGCAAGGATGTTCGGCGGCTCCGCCCAAAGATGCCCACCGACCCCCGAGCCGCCAAACATCCTTGCCCCGCTCGAATTCGCACGAGTTATGTTCCGCGGGCTGATCAACTTCCTCGCGTCGTGACCGTCGTCGGGGAGCGCGCCGAAGGCGGGGGCGTGGTGGGCCTCTACGGGCGGAGCCTTTGGCGTGCTTCCCGACGACCGAAACCGGCGGGGTGTGGGCGGTCGCCTAAACTCGAGGGGTGAGCACACGCACCCTGATCAGAGACCTCGCCGCGGCATCCGACGGCCCCACAAGCGTGTCCGGCTGGGTGGAGACCGTTCGCGACCAGAAAAAGGTGCAGTTCGTCGTGCTGCGCGACGAGTCCGGTGCCGTGCAGCTCGTGCACCCCCGCGTCTTCGCCGACGACGGCACGCCGGCAGAGGATGCCCTCGCCGACACCATCTCCGGGCTCAGCCAGGGCTCGTTCCTCACCGCGACCGGTGAGCTCAAGCACGACGAGCGCGTGAAGCTCGGCGGTGTAGAGATCAAGCTCGACGGTCTCGACATCGCCTCCCACGCCATCCCGGAGACGCCGATCGCCGACGACTCCGGCGTCGACAAGCGCATGGATTGGCGCTTCATCGACCTGCGCGTTCCGAAGAACAACCTGATCTTCCGCATCCAGACCACGCTCGAGCACGCCTGGCGCACCTACTGGGTGGAGCACGACTTCATCGAGCTGCACACGCCCAAGCTCATGGCGAGCGCGAGCGAATCGAAGGCCGAACTGTTCGAGGTCGGCTACTTCGAGACGAAGGCGTACCTCGCCCAGAGCCCGCAGTTCTTCAAGCAGATGGCCCAGCCCGCTGGCTTCGGCAAGATCTTCGAGGTCGGCCCGGCCTTCCGCGCGGACCCCTCCTTCACTTCTCGTCATGCCACCGAGTTCACGAGCGTCGACTCAGAGATCAGCTGGATTGACAGCCACGAGGACGTCATGAAGCTGCACGAGGAGCTCTTGGTCGCCGGATTCGAAGCGGTCAAGGCCAAGCACGGCGCCGAGATCGAGGCCCTGTTCGGTATCGACCTTCAGGTGCCCACGACACCGTTCCCGCGCATCCCGCTCGCCGAGGCGAAGCGCATCGTCGCGGAGCGCGGCTACGCGGTACCCCGTCACGACGACGACATGGACCCGGAGGGCGAGCGCCAGATCGCGGCGTACGTGAGGGAGGCCTTCGGGCACGACTTCGTGTTCCTCACCGACTACGCGTCGAGCATCCGGCCGTTCTATCACATGCGACATGCGGAGGATCCGGACCTGACGAACAGCTACGACCTCATCTACAACGGCACCGAGATCTCCACCGGGGCGCAGCGCGAGCACCGCATCGAGGTGCTGGAGCAGAACGCCCGAGACAAGGGACTCGACCCCGAGGAGCTCGGCTTCTACCTCGACTTCTTCCGCTATGGGGTGCCACCGCACGGCGGCTTCGGCATGGGCCTCTCCCGAGTACTCATGCTCATGCTCGAGCTGCCGAACCTGCGCGAGGCGACCTACCTGTTCAGGGGGCCGAACCGCCTGCTGCCGTAGGCGCCCACCGCGTTACCCAGCATGTCGAGGAGTCGACCGAGCTGCTCGTTGTCGTCGTTGCCTGCTGTCGCGACGCAGACACCGATGAGCGCAGTGACGATGTCCTCCCCCTGAACGTCGCGACGGATCTCCCCCGACTTCGTACCAGCGTCGACGATCTCCTGTGCCGCCCTCACGAGCTTGTCGCGCGCAAGCGCCGGCCCCTCTGCGCGGCTCTCGATGAGTGAACGGAGCGCGGGAGCCATCGCCCGCTTCTTCTCGAGGCGCAGCGCGAAGCGGTCCATCCACCGGCGCAGGGCGATGAGTGGCGTGGTCTCGTCCAGGAGCGACTGCGCGCTCCCAGCCACGGCCTGCAGTTCCTCGTCGTAGACGGCCGCAGCCAGGTCGTTGCGGTCCGGAAAGTGGCGGTAGAGGGTGCCGATGCCGACGCCCGCCTCCCGGGCGATTGCTTCCGGGCCGTAGTCGCCGCCGGATGCAAAGACGCGCTCCGCGGCCTCGATGATGCGCTCGCGATTGCGCGCCGCATCCGCTCGCTTGCTCGGACCGCTCGGGTTCTTTTCAGACAAGTGGAAATTCCTCCGGTTAAGGCGTATCGTCGCGTAACGGAAATTGTTCCGTTTATTTTACCGCCGCGCGAAGGGATGCTGAATGTCCGCCACGATTGAAATCAGCGGCCGTGTGGTTCGCCGAGTCGGGTACGGTGCGATGCAGCTCTCGCACGGTCGGAACAGGCCGAGCCAGGACGAGGCCGTCGAGCTGCTCCGCGCGGTCGTGGGCCTCGGCGTCGACCATGTCGACACGGCCGAGTTCTATGGTGACGGCGCCGTGAATCGGGCGATCGGGAGGTCCTTCCCCGACGCCTCAAACTCTCCTCTGATCGCCACCAAGGTCGGCGCTCGGGAGGTACCCGGTGCGACGCCGACACTTGTACCGGCCCAGAGTCCGGCCGAACTCAGGGAGGATGTCGAGGCCAACCTTCGCAGCCTCCGTCGTGAACACCTCGACCTCGTCTACCTTCGCCGCCTCGACCTCGCGCCAGGAATCATCGCACCGGAGGAGCGGCGTTTCCCGCTCGCGGACCAGCTCGCCGAACTGATGGCGATGCGGGATGAGGGCCTGATCGGCTCCATCGGCCTGAGCAACGTGAGCGCCGAGCAGCTCACCGAGGCGTTCCCGGCGGGAATCGTCGCGATC
Source organism: Parafrigoribacterium humi (assembly GCF_040227205.1). Taxonomy (NCBI): domain Bacteria; kingdom Bacillati; phylum Actinomycetota; class Actinomycetes; order Micrococcales; family Microbacteriaceae; genus Parafrigoribacterium; species Parafrigoribacterium humi. The sequence goes on from NZ_JBELOA010000003.1 coordinate 278,379, forward strand.
CAGAACCTCTACAATCTTGTCTACCGCGAGAGTGAACCCGTGCTGGAGCTCGCCCGGGCGCACGGAATCGCCTGGATTCCGTACATGCCGCTCGGAAGCGGCTTCGCCGGGCACACGCACGTGACCGAGCTCCCCAGGGTGCTCTCCGCGGCGAAGGAACTGGGTACGACACCCGGCCAGGTGGGGCTCGCCTGGCTGCTCGCGCGGTACGACCGCACCATGCTCATCCCCGGCTCGCTTGACCTCGCGCACGTGCGCGACAACCTCGCTGCTGCGGAACTCGACCTCGGGGTGCTGGTTCGCACGCTTGCAGGGTAGCCGGTGTCGCGTGGCCAAACTCTTCCCGTGTACTCAGCCGGCGTTGTCATCAGGGGTTGCGCCGACCCCGATGCATAACTCCTGCAGATTGTGGCAGGCGGCGCCGCATCGGCCCGATTTCGACCCTCTCGACGTGTTCTGCCTGAGTTATGCACCTGGGGGCCGGCCCGCGGGCGCGGCACACGAGCGTCTCGGGGCGCACGACACCGCCTTCTGGGCGGCGGAAGGTACGGTTGCATAATGAGTGCCGACACCCCACAGACCGCTACCGAAGCAGGGGAAGCCCTGCTTGCCATCCTGCGCAGACACGTGGATGCCATCGCGGCCCACGGCATCCGCAGCGAGGACGACGAAGAACTCGACAGCCGCCTCTGGGAGGCGGTCGGTGCGTACGGCGACGCCCTTGACGAGTTCGATGAAGACGACGAGGCGGATGACGCCGCTGAGCCCGACGAGCTGCGCTTCACGGTGCGTACCCGCTATGACTACACGGTCCTGGACGAGAAGGCGTTTCTCTCGGGCGGCAAGGGAATCGGCGCGGCCGTGCTCGCGCTTCTGGAGCGGGCGGGCGGAAAGCCGCTGAGTGCGCTCGAGGTGGGACCGCTCGAGACCGGCAGTGGGCTGCTCACCGTGCACGTCAACAACGAGCCGCTCGTCGCAGACGACTTCCGCACCGCGGATGAACCGACCGACCTGCTGCTCGTCGCGCCGGGTGAGAATCTGCTGCTCACTCTCGACGAGCCGGTCTACGAGTCGCGCGCGGAGGCAGAGGCTGCCGCCAAGCGCGACTGACGACGCGTCGTCAGTCTGTCTGCAGGATTGCTTGGCGGAGACGCGTCGCATCGACACGCCAGATGTTGTGGACGCGGCCGTCAAGAAGCAGCACAGGGATCTCCTCGACGTATTTCTCGTGCAACTCCGCGTCGTCGAGGATCGAGACCTCCTCCACCGTGACGGACGGGGCGGATGCGTCGCCGGTCAGATCCGCGACCACCGACCCGACGACCTCCCTCGCGTCATCGCACAGGTGACAGCCCGGCTTACCGATGAGCGTGAGGACGACCGACCGTGGCATCTCTCCAGCCTAGAACGCTGCCGGCCATCTCCGTGTCGACCGCTCTCGCCACACTGGCAACGACACCTGCGCGCAAAGAAAAAGCGCCAGGTCGGAACCTGACGCTTCGAGCCGACCGGCGGCTACTTCTTGTTGCGACGCTGGTGGCGGGTCTTGCGAAGCAGCTTGCGGTGCTTCTTCTTCGCCATGCGCTTGCGACGCTTCTTGATTACGGAACCCATACGCACCTCACATTGTGGCTTCACCGGGTGGTGAACGAACTGCCGGGCCCGTAGTGGAACCTCGGAAAATTTGCCTCGGCACAGTCTAACCGATCCAGTCTGCCACGAAACACGGCGGTGCCGACCCGCCTGCTTCTACGCTGGAGCATGCCCTCATACAGGATCACGGTCACGATCGGCGCCCTCCGCCCGGGCGTGGAACCGCCCTCCGTACTCCCCTCCGCCGCTCGCGCAGCTGCGGAACTCACCACGGTGGAGGCATCGGACCTCGGAATCGTCTCGGGGATGCCCAGAATCACCGTTCGCTTCACCGGAGACGACCCGAAAAGTGCCCATCGCATCGCACAGCACGTCCTGGAGACCGTTTCCGCGCTCGCTGAACCCCTCGCGAGCACCGTGACGGAGCGCGTGAAGGGTCGCTGGCTCGTCATCCGGCGCCCCTGAGCCACCCTGCAGCAGACGACGCCCACGCGCGTCAATATCCGATTTTCGCCCGTTATTCCGGGGAATTCCGTCAGAATGTGCTCGCCTTTAACAAAGTTGACCAACTAGACTTGGTCAACATGGTCACACAAGTCAACGTGCAAGACGCGAAAACGAGGCTCTCAGAGCTCCTCGTTCGCGTCGAAAAGGGCGAAGAAATCGTCGTTGCGCGCGGTGGACACCCCATTGCGAGGCTCTGTCCCCTGGGTGAAGTACCCGAAAGAGAGCTCGGATTCGTCCCAGGAGGCCCCATCAGGGTGTCTTTCTTCGAAGAATTGCCGGGCGACGAGCTACGGGCGTGGAGCGGCGAGTGAGACTGCTCCTCGACACCTACGTCGTCATGTGGGCGCTCAGAGACCCCGCCAGATTGAGCCCGGTGGCGGAAGAATTGATCCGAGATCCGGCCAATGAACTCCTGATTTCCGCCGTAGTTCCTTGGGAAATAGCCACAAAACACCGAATTGGCAGGCTTCCAGACACCGGGAGCCTTCTCCTGGCATTCGAGGACCACATCCGCCGGCTCGGAGCGGTCGAACTGCCCGTGACGGCACGCCACGCGATCGCCGTGGGCCAATTGCAGTGGGCGAGTGAGGATCCGTTCGACCGAATGCTGGCCGCCCAGAGCATCATCGAGGGCATTCCGATCGTCACGGCAGACCCCGTGTTCCTCACCCTGCCGACGGTGCGGGTGGCCTGGAACTAGACGCGCGATTTTGCCCGCGGAATGCGCATCTTCACAGCCGCTGAATAGCCCGCTCCCCTGAGTCATTCTCGTGTTAACTCGCGCTTAACTCACGTTCGATCACCGAAATGATCTCGGGGGCATCCGGTCGGACGCTTGAGCGAAAACGGAAGATATTCCCTTTTGGAGAGATCACGAACTTCTCGAAGTTCCACCTGATCCTTCCGGCCTTTCCCGAGCTGTCAGGGGTCTTACTCAGCAATGAATACAAGGGATGTGCATGATTGCCGTTGACCTTGGTCTTCGCGAACATCGGGAACGTCACGTCGTAGTTTGCCGTACAGAACGCACGGATTTCTTCCGCGGTCCCCGGCTCCTGGCCGGCGAATTCGTTGCACGGAAAGCCGAGAATGACCAATCCGCGATCCCGATACTTTCTATAGATCTGCTCAAGTTGCTCGTATTGGGGTGTGTGGCCACATTTTGAGGCAACATTGACGACAAGCACCGTCTTTTCTCGAAAATCTCCGAAGCTAACCGCATTTCCGTCGAGCGTGACAAGGGGAATTTCGAGCAAAGACATGAACTCAATCGTAGGCTTGCCGCACGTCGTCCGGAGGACACCCCATGACTGAGTCTCAGCTTCGAGAGCGAGAGCCGCGAGTGGTTCTGCGGCTCCGCGCCGCGGGATGTGTCTACGCCGAGGAAGAGGCCCGGCTGCTCTGTACGGAGGCACACACGTCCGCGGAACTGGAAGAGATGGTGCAGAGACGTGTCGAGGGGGAGCCGCTTGAGGTGATCGTCGGCTGGGCGGAGTTCCACGGCCTGCGAGTTCACCTCGAGAAAGGCGTCTTTGTGCCACGCAGGCGCACGGAGTTCCTCGTGGACAGGGCGATTGAGCTCTGCGGTGCCGGTGGCGTTGTGGTTGACCTGTGCTGCGGTGCCGGGGCTCTGGGAGTCGCGGTGGCTACGGCCGTGAATGGGGCGTATCCCCGCACTCCGGTGACGCTCTATGCCACGGATGTCGAGCATCCGGCTGTCGAGTGCGCGCGGCGCAACGTCTCTTCGCTCGGAGGGAGCGTCTACGAGGGCGACCTGTTCGAGCCGTTGCCGCGCTCGCTCCTGGGGCGCGTGGATGTCCTGCTCGCGAACGTGCCTTACGTTCCGAGCGAGGAGATCGCACTGCTGCCACCGGAGGCGCGAGACTACGAGCCTCGCGTGACGCTCGACGGGGGTGCGGACGGGCTCGACGTGCTGCGGAGGGTGGCCGCGGATGCCCGTGCCTGGCTCGCGCCGGGCGGACATCTCTTCGTGGAGGCCAGTGCACGCCAGGCCCCTGCGGCCGCGAGAATCGTGGCGGCCGGTGGCCTGCACGCGAGTATCATGCGCTCAGAGGACGAGGACGCCACGGTGATCGTGGGCATGCGTAGTCTGCTGGTCGAGTAGGCCGCCCACGACCGTGCTCGTTCTTCGCTACTCGACCGGCATCTCAGCCGCGGAGGGCGAGCGCGAAGGGGAGTACCGCGGTGGCACCGGCGAGGCGGAGGGCGCGTGCCGCGACGGTGAATGTCCACCTGCTGTCGACCAGGTCGTCGACGAGCAGTATCGGGCCATCCGGCAGCTCGACATCGACAGAGAATCTCTCCCACACGCCTGACAGCCGCCACGCGCTGTTGCCGCCCGGCTCGCCCGTGGGACCACCGTTTGCCAGGGCGAGCGGACCCAGGTCTGGCAGCCTCCCCGCCTCTGCGAGCCCCCGAGCTACCGAGTCGATGAGCTGGGGATGCCGCCGTGACGGCACGCTCATGACCGCGGCGGGGCGCTCATCCCACGACCACTCGCCGAGCACGCGCACGCAGGCGGCCACGAGTGCCGCGGATGCCGGTGCGTCCTGCGAGGCTGCGGATCCCTCGAGCAGCGAGCGCAGCGTGCCGCCCCACCCCAGGTCGGTGAGGCGGGCGAGCGCGCGACCCTCGAGCATCCGTTCGGTCTCGGCGATCCGCCCCTTCACCGGCACGCCCAGGCGCGAGGCACCGGTGGGCCACTGGGCGCGGGGCTCCAGCACGACGCCTACCCGGTCGAGTGAGCTGCCCGCGGAGGACGCAGCGGCCTCGCCGACGTCCGTGGGGAACCAGACGCCCGCGCAATTGTCGCAGCGCCCACACGGGGCCGCGGTCTCGTCATCGAGTGCACGCTGCAGGTACTCCATGCGGCATCCAGTGGTCGTTTCGTAATCGATCATGCTGCGCTGCTCACGCGCCCTCGCCTCGGCAATGCGCTCGTAGCGCTCCGCGTCGTAGACCCACGGCCGCCCCGTGGCGACCCAGCCGCCCCTCACCCGTTTCACGGCGCCGTCGACGTCGAGCACTTTGAGCAGCAGCTCGAGCGGCGTGCGGCGCAGGTCGACCCGGGTCTCGAGCGCGGGAGTGGACAGTGGCTCGTCACCGAGAGCGGCGATCACCGCCTCGGCCCTCGCCTGGTCGGGCATGGATGCCGTGGCGAAGTATTTCCAGATCGCCTCGTCTTCCGACCCGGGCAGCAGCAGCACGTCTGCGTTGTCCGTCGCGCGCCCGGCCCTGCCCACCTGTTGGTAGTACGCGACGGGCGAGGAGGGTGCACCCAGGTGCAGCACGAAGCCGAGATCGGGCTTGTCGAAGCCCATGCCGAGGGCGCTCGTGGCCACGAGCGCCTTCACGCGGTTGCTCTTGAGACGGGCCTCGGACTCCTCCCGCTCCGCTGGGTCGGTCTGCCCGGTGTAGGCCCGTACCTCGTGCCCCGCCTCGCGCAGCAGGCGCGCGGTGTCTTCTGCCGCCGCGACGGTGAGCGTGTAGATGATGCCGCTGCCCGGCAGTTCGGCCAGGTGGCTCAACAGCCAGCCGAGACGGGCGCGAGCATCGGGCAGGCGCAGCACTCCGAGGCGCAGGGATGCCCGTGCGAGCGGGCCGCGGATCGTCACGACCTCGCCGCCTCCCGCCAGTTGTTCCGCGACATCCTGCACCACCCTGCTGTTGGCCGTAGCCGTGGTGGCGAGCACCGGCACGCTCTCGGGAAGGCTCGCGATGAGCTCGCGCAGGCGGCGGTAGTCTGGGCGAAAATCGTGGCCCCAGTCGGAGATGCAGTGCGCCTCATCGACCACGAGCATGCCCGCACGCCGCACGAGCTGGGGCAGCTGCTCCTCGCGGAAGGAGGGGTTGTTGAGTCGCTCGGGCGAGACCAGCAGCACGTCGACCTCGTAGCGCTGCAGCTGCCCGAGCACGTCATCCCACTCGTGCGCGTTGGTGGAATTGATCGCGACAGCACGCACACCCGCACGGGCAGCGGCCGAGATCTGGTCACGCATGAGCGCCAACAGGGGTGACACGAGAATGGTGGGGCCTGCGCCCCTGGCCCGCAGCAGCAGGGTGGCGACGAAGTAGACCGCCGACTTGCCCCATCCGGTGCGCTGCACCACGAGAGCCCTGCGACGGTGATCGACGAGCGTCTCGATCGCCTCGTATTGGCCGTCGTGGAATTCGGCCGTCTCCGAGCCCACGAGGGTGTGCAGGATCCGCAGGGCGGATGTCCGGCTCGCGCTCACAGAACCTCCCCTGTTCTCGACTGCCTCGGTTTCGCTCACCAGGCCAGCATGTCAGCCCGCCCTGACACCGCGCCTGCACACGGGGCGCGACCTGCACGGATCAGAGCTGTTGGGGAGAAGCCACGCCGCCCCCAGCCAGCAGTGCAACGATGGAAGCATGACCGTGAACATCAAACGCGTGTACGAGCATCCGGAATCCGCCGACGGCTATCGGGTGCTGGTGGACCGACTCTGGCCGCGCGGGGTCGCCAAAGAAGCTGCTGCCGTCGATCTCTGGCTCAAGGAGGTCGGGCCGAGCAACGAGCTGCGCACCTGGTTCGGGCACGACCCGGAGAAGTTCGAGGAGTTCGCCACGAGGTATCGCGCCGAGCTCGACGACAACCCCGCGGCGAAGGAACTGCGTGAGGTCATCACCTCACACCCGACCGTCACGCTCGTGTACTCGGCCAAGGACGAGGAGCACAACCAGGCCGTTGTACTGCGGAAGTACTTGAGCTGACTTACGGCTGACGGTCGATACGTCTCGTTCCTCATCCTCGGACGTTGCGTTAGTCGATAGCCCCAGGATTAGAGTTTGGATTGGAGTTTTTGGAAATTTCTGGCGAACTGCAATTCAAGTCCAAAAATTATGGAACACTTTAGAGATGGGCCCAGATGATATTCGCGAACTCGCCTCAGCGGGTGAGTCGCTGACGGTTGAGTTCAAGTCCGAACACGGGCACGACCAGTTCAGCGACGACAAGTTCGCCGAAGCGGTCGTATGCCTCAGTAACGGCGGCGGCGGCACCCTCCTTGTGGGCATAGAAGACAACGGCCAAATCACTGGCGTCAAGCACCGCCACGGGGAAAGCACGAACCCCATGCGGTTGCAAGCAATGATCGCGAACAAAACCGTACCGCCGGTCGTCACCGAGGTAGCTGTCGTTGACATCGACGGGCGTTCGGTCATTGCAGTCACGATCCCTCCCAGCGCGACTGTCACCGGAACAGCTCGCGGGCTCTATGTACGACGAGGATTGCGCCCTGACGGCCACCCTGAGTGCATGCCGTTCCCCGCCCACGAGATGCTGGCTGACCGAATCGAACGCGGGGAGATCGACTATGCCGCTATCGCAGAACCACTCGCAACCCTTGAAGACCTGGATCCACGTGAGTTCGACAGGATGCGGCGCCTCGTCACTCTAAGCTCCGGTGGGAACACGGCGTTCGCGACACTGAGCGATTTCGAGCTGGGTCGAGCGCTCAGTGTCATCGAGGGTCGCGAGGACGCAGCAACCATTCGTCGCGGGGCCTTGCTCCTGTTCGGCAAGCCTGAGAGCATTCATCGCTTCCTGCCCACTCACGAGACTGCATTCCAGGTCGTCGAGGACACGGCCGTGAAGCAGAACATCTTCGCCCACGATCCACTGCTGAAGTCCGCTGAGAACCTTTTCGAACAACTCCAGCGATACAACGACGAGGAGGAGATCGAGATAGGCCTTACACGAGTGGCTGTCCCACGAATCCCTCCCGTCGCCGCCCGCGAGTTGATAGCTAACGCGCTCGTACATCGCGATTACACAATGCTCGGCCCAGTTTCTGTACAACTCCGTGACGCGGAACTCACCATTTCGAACCCCGGTGGGTTTCCGCGCGGCGTGACGCTCGACAATTTCCTCACCACCTCACGACCACGCAGCCGGATCCTCTCAGAGGCCTTCTTTCGGGCTGGGCTGGTCGAGCGCACGGGCCGCGGCATCAATCGAGTATTTGAATGGACTCTGCGCTCGGGAAGGACTGCACCGGATTTCTCACGGACTGACGCAACCCAAGTCGTCGTTTCACTCCCAACTGGCCAGTCAGATCTCGCAATCGTCAAGTTCGTGGTTGAACACGATGAGCGTAGTGGCCGACATTTTTCACTCGGTGAGCTTCAGATCGTCCATGCATTGCTCGACGACCCGAGGCTCACGGTTGGCGAACTCGCGAGACTCACTCAAGCGTCCGAGATAGCTACCCGAAGCATTCTCACCCGACTCGTTGAAAGTGGCATCGTGGAGATGCGAGGTAACGGCAGGGGCCGACGTTACGCCCTCAGCGCGGCTGCCTATCGCACTCTCTCCACCAAGTCTGGTTACGTGCACGTACTGTCGTTCGACGAAATGCAGCAGGAACAGATGGTGATCTCCTATGTGCGATCACACGGCCGTATCACGCGCCGCGAGGCTGCCGAACTTTGTTCTATTTCTTCTGAAGACGCGAAAACACTGCTTCGAGGCATGCGCGACAAGAAGCTCCTCATCATGGTCGGCGATCGTCGTAGTGCGTACTACACGGAGGGGTCAAACTAGATAGCTCGCCAGTTTCGCGGCACATGACAGCCTTTCGTAGCCCGCGAAGCGTTTCCGCCGATAAAGTAATCGCGTGACCACGACTGAGACGACGAAATCCGCTCCCGAGCCCACCTTCCGAAAGCGAGTCGACTCGTTCTTCGAGATCACCAAGCGGGGGTCGACGTTCTCCCGCGAGGTGCGAGGCGGACTCGTCACCTTCGTGGCGATGGCGTACATCGTCATCCTCAACCCGATCATCCTGAGCGGCAGCAAGGACGTGCTGCACCACTCGCTCGGCTTCACCCAGGTCGCCGCGGTCACCGCGCTCACCGCCGGTGTGATGACGATCCTGTTCGGACTCGTCTCGCGCCTGCCGTTCGCCTTCGCCGCGGGCCTCGGCATCAACTCCTTCCTGGCCGCGAGCGTCGTCGGCGATCTCACCTGGCCCGAGGCGATGGGCCTCGTGCTCATCAACGGTGTGATCATCGTGATCCTCTCCGCGACCAACCTGCGGGTGCTCATCTTCGATGCGGTACCCCTCCAGTTGAAAATCGCGATCACCGTCGGCATCGGCCTGTTCATCGCGTTCATCGGGCTCGTGGATGCGGGCTTCGTCACGTCCACGGGCTTCAATTCGCCGCCGGTCGGCCTGGGCGTCGGGGGCTCGGTGGGAACCATCCCCGTCGTGGTCTTCGCCTTCACGCTGCTGCTCACGGGCATCCTCGTGGCCCGCAAGGTCAAGGGCGCGCTCCTCATCGGAATCGTCGCGAGCACCTTCGTCGCCATGATCATCGAGGCCTTCGCACACCTCGGCGCCGGCGGCGCCAAGAACCCCGGCGGCTGGAGCCTGCAGGTGCCCACTCTGCCGAGCCAGGTCGTCAGCGTTCCCGACTTCAGCCTCATCGGCCAGGTGAGCTTCGGCAGCTTCGAGCGCATCGGTATCCTCGCCGCCCTCATGCTCGTGTTCACGCTCGTCTTCACGAACTTCTTCGACGCCATGGGCACCATGACAGGTCTCTCCAAGGAGGCCGGGCTGTCGGATGAGAAGGGCAACTTCCCGAGGCTCAAGTCGGCCCTGATCGTGGAGGGCATCGGCGCCGTCGCCGGTGGATTCACCTCTGGCTCGTCGAACACCGTCTTCATCGAGTCCGGCGCGGGCATCGGTGAGGGAGCGCGAACCGGCTTCGCGAACCTCATCACCGGTGTGCTGTTCCTGCTCGCGACATTCCTGAGTCCGCTCACCACGATCGTTCCGAGCGAGGTCGCTGGTGCGATCCTCGTGATCGTCGGCGCGATGATGATGGCGCAGATCAAAGAGATCCAGTGGTCGGACTTCTCGGTCTCGCTCCCGGTCTTCCTCACCGTCGTGATCATGCCGCTGACCTACTCGATCTCGAACGGCATCGGCGCGGGATTCATCGCCTGGGTCGTGCTGCGCTCCCTCTCCGGAAAGGCAAAGGGCATCTCCTGGCTGCTCTGGGTCGTTGCAGCCGGGTTCCTCATCTACTTCGCCCGTGGGCCGATCGAGCTCCTCATCGAGCACTGACCCCCTCCTACCCCGCGCCCTCCCTCTGCGCTCCGCCTTCGTCGTGCATGGACGGGAGCCGGGAGGTCAGCGGATGCGGTTGCGGCCGAAGGCGCGGCGCACGCGTTCCGCGAAGCTCGGCGCGGGCGGCTCGTTGTAGCTGTCGGCGAACTCCTGGCCGCTCATCCGCCCGATCGCGGCCATGATCTCGTCGGTCGCCCTACGGCGCGCACGCCCGGAGTCGGCCGAACCGTGCGAGCTCAGATCGAGCGGAGCACCGAACTCGACCGTGATCGGGCGGATGCGGGGCAGCCGTGAGCCGACCGGTTGCAACTCCTGGGTTCCCGTCAGCGCCACAGGAACGACCACGGCACCCGAGGTGAGCGCGAGCCAGGCGACGCCGGTGCGACCGCGGTAGAGCCTGCCGTCAAGCGAGCGAGTGCCCTCGGGGTAGATCGCGAACGCTCCCCCGTGCTGCAACACGTGGAGGCCGCTGTCGAGGGCGTCCTGGGCGGCGCTGCCCGCCCCGCGCACGACGGGGATCGCACCAATGCTCGTGAAGAACGACCGCGAGACCCATCCGCGGAATCCGCGGCCGGTGAAGTATTCCGCCTTCGCAAGGAACGACACGGAACGAGGAGCTACCAGCGTAATGACGACACTGTCGATGAACGAGAGATGGTTGCTCGCGAGGAGCACGGCGCCAGACTTCGGCACGTTGCGTCGACCGAGGATGCGAGGGCGCCAGATCAGCCTCGCCACTGGAGCCAGCAACAATCGAGAGACAGCCTTCAGCACCCATACAGCCTAGACACGCCGCCATGCCACCCACGGAATATGTTGTGCCGGGGTTGCCCGAGGAGGCGCTGTGGAGCGATAGCGCTCGTGCCCGGACTGTAACCGAGTATGCGCCCCCCGAACGGGGGGTTATACGGCGCCGCAAAAGAGACGTAGTGTCACGTCTATCCCCCGAACGGGGGTCATTTCGTGCACCGAACTGTCCCGAATTGCAGTGTTGCCGATGAAAGAATCAGGCGCGCTTTTCCCCGAGAGAAGCACAGAACTCCGGCGCGTCTCTGCGTTTTTCGAGAACGCGCAAGAGAGCGCGTTGCTGATCGCCGCCAGCTATGGGTCGGGGAAGACGAGGCTGCTCGAGGCAATCGCCGCGGATGCCCCCTGGCGCGTTCACAGGGTGCGGATAAACCCGAAAGAATCCAGGCTGCGATTCTCCGGTCTCTCGACGATCGTCGCAGCGTTCCACTCCCCAGAGGCGATCGCGCTGTCGGAAAAGCTGCTCTCTCCCTCGGCCGGCCACGCTCGGCCCGAGGCCCAGGCATCCGAACTCCTGGAGTTCTTCCACCGAAGGGACACGGAGTTCGAAGTACTGCTCGTCGATGACATCGACCTCATGGATCCGGCAAGCCAGCGGGTGATCTCGATGGTGCTCTCCAGGCTCGACGGGAGCCGGCTGCGTGTGATCGGCGCGGCATCCGCCATTCCGCAGGACGGCCCGCTCGCATCTCTCGCCCACATGGGACTCTCCCCGCTCAACTTCAACGAGTCGCTGCGCCTGCTGTCGAGTCTCGCCGGACCGAGCGCGGACGAGGCGATCCTGCGCATGGTCAGCAGCGCGTCGAGCGGTAATCCGGGAGCGCTGCTGCACAACCTCGCCGCACTCAGCAGCACAGAGCTCGCCGGCAACGAAGCGATCACGCTGCCCTTCCGTCCACGACCCGACCCGAGCCCCACGCAGCCGATCCGAATGAATCCGCTCGCCGCGCAGCGGCGCGCCCTACTCGCTCGGCTCTCCTGTGCACGGCTGAGCAGCTACGACGCCATCGCGTCCCAGCAGGGGAGCACGGCGGGAACACTCGAAGGTCTCCTGGGCGACGGCAGCGTGCTCCGCCAGGGACGCTACATCAGGATCCGTGACCCGTTGGTCCGCGCCCGCGTGTACTGGTCACTGGACGCCACCAGCCGCGCCGACTACCACGCCATGGCGGCGGCTTCGGAAGAACCACACGACCCGGAGCTCGCCGCGTGGCACCGAAGCAGAATCTCGCCTGGCGGCGCGACGGCGGACGAGCTGCTGCGAGCCGCGACACGGTTTACCGGCCTGGGTTACGTTGCACAGGGAATCGAGTTCGCCGAACACGCGCTCACCGTCGACCGAAACGCGTTCGGCAGGGTCGACGGCCTCATCGATTACGTCGAGTCCCTGTTCCTGCGCGGCGAGCTGAATCACGCGGAGCGCTATGCCCGAATCGCCAGGGGCGAGGCGGGAACGGGTGGCACCTCCTCCGCCCTCACAGAGCTGCGCACCAGGATCGAGTTCATGTCGACCCAGCGGCTGCCACCCACGACAGACGGGGATGTCCCGCCCTCCGACGGCGAGCATCCAACGGCCGACACGGCTCAGAATCTGGCCGTCACCGCCATCCGTCACGCGGAACTCTGGGAGCTCGATGCCGCCAGGTCCTCACTCGAGCGCGCGCGTGCCGCTGCCCCGACAGCGAGTCCGGCCCTGGCCACCACCATCGCCCGGGCCGAGCTGATGATCTCGGCGCTGACGGGAGATGCCGGCCCCGCCAACGCCCTCTACGACGAGCTCGCGCACCACGGTCCCGGGTCGCAGCGTCCACAGCACCTCATCGTGCTCGGGCAGAGTCTGACCCTCCTGCAGGAGCACACCAGGGCGCGGCGGGTGTTCAAGGCGATTCTCGAACTGGAGAACTCCCTCGATCCGATCTGGCGAGACACCACGAGATACGCCCTCGCCGAGAACGAGATCCTTGCGGGCAACCAGTTGGAGGCGCTCTCGGTCATCGACCTGCTGAACATCACGAACTCGACATCACCGCTGCACCGAAACATCCGTCGGTTGCTCATGGCCTGGTACTGGCAGGCTGTGGACAACCGCGCTGCCGCGGACGCCGCAATCGCCGAATGCCATCACAGTTTCACCTCGGATGACAACCTCGCGCTGACCGCACGCCTCGAGTGCTACCGGGGCGGCTTTGCTCTCGCGCGGGGGCGGCTGGACGATGCCGTTGCTTTGCTTCGAAGCGCGACCGTCTACGGTGGTTCGCTCAGCATCCCCGCGCTGCTCAGCTACTGGGTCGACCTGATCGAGGCGTGCGTGTTGTCCGGACGCGAGGTCGAAGCCGCAGAGAGGTTCCAGGAGTTCCACCTGCGGGTCGCGCTGCATCGCACGCGGTGGACGGTGCTCGCTGACGCGCGCGCCGCGGCACTCGCCTCGATCGGAGAGCCGTCGCTCAGCGCATTCGAGCGGGCGATCGAACTGTGGAAGCCCGGGGACTCGCGGTTCGAGCTCGGCAGGATGCTGATGAGCTACGGCGACAGACTCACGAGCCTCGGACGGGCAAGAGACGGCAGGGAGCAGTACCTTGCCGCGCGCATCCTCTTCACCCAGCACGGCGCGGCGTCGTGGGCTGCCAGGGCGGATGCCCTGCGCAGACGGGAGGGGCAGGACGCCCCGACGCATCCGCTGCTCTCTTCACTCACCCCGGAGGAGCGTCTCGTCGCCACGCTCGCCTGTCGCGGGTTGCGCAACAAGGAGATCGCGGCCGAGCTGTTCCTCTCGCAACGCACCGTCGAGGTGCGCCTGACCAGGATCTACCATGCGCTCGGCGTGAGATCCCGCGCGGAGATGATCGGTGCGCTGTCCTGGCTCGACGCGCCCGAGGGTGGCCACGACCACACAGAAGAGCACCTCTAGGTCTCCCCGTCGACACGGGTGTGCCTGCCTGCATGCGCACTCATGAGCGGCGCCTCCGTGGCGATGATGCGGCGCTCCGGGCTCTTCCACGTGCCGTTGCTGCGTCCGGCGAGTTTCGGGAAGTACGCCTCAGGGAGGGTGCGAAGGCAGATGGCCGCGTCCACGATGCGCATGAGCGGAAAACCGAGACCCAACAGCAGGTAGCGCGGCCTGCGCGTGACGATCACCACGAGCACGGTCAGTGCGTAGTCCGGCACGAGTACGCCCAGCACCACGGCGAATGGCGGCAGCAGATGCGGCAAGTCGCCCGCGAGTCCGCCAAGGGCAATCCCGACGTTCTCAGCAACGGATGCGCCGATCGAGACGAGCAGGAGAGGAATGGTGAGCAGGAGCATGGCGCTGCTGCTCAGAAGCTCGACGATGAACAGGGCGAGCGCACCCCAGAACCTGCGGAAATGGAATCCGTGCCTGCGCACGGTCTGCCAGAAGCCCAGCGACCACCGACGGAGCTGTTTCGTGTAGTCGCGATAGCTGTCCGGATCCTGCGTGTATGCAATGGCCGCGGCAGGGTGAAAGGCGATACGCCCGAGCTTCTTGGCATGCACCTCGAAGGTCATGTTGAAGTCCTCGATGGCGAGTCCGGGCGCGCTGATATCGATGCTCGAGAGGATGCGCGTGCGATACATACTCGCGAAGCCGGGCACGATCGACACCACGTTCGCCCGCCGTGCCGCCTGCCCGTACTTGAGCACGTATTGCACGACGACATAGAAGCGCTCGCGGTACGCGACGAGGAACCGGCCCATCCTGGTCGGAGCCGGCGGCTCGGTGATCGTCGCCGCTCGCCCCGCGACCGCGACCACGTCATCCCCGTCGAACAACGGCAGGCCGGTCGCCATGTAGTCGGACGCGAGACGGGTGTCTGCGTCCAGCAGCATCACGACCTCGAAGTCGTCGGCCAGCCTGAAGTGCTCGATCGCAGCCGAGAGCGCGCCGGCCTTGCCACGATTCGGATTCAGCTCGAGCACCTGCGCGCCCAGCGAGCGAGCGAGCCGCGCGGTGGCGTCACTCGATCCGTCGGATGCGACGAAGACGTGCGAACTCGGAACGCCGACAGACAGCGCCGAGTCGATCGTGTGCGCGATGACCAGCTCTTCGTTGTGCGCCGCGATGAGCACGGCCACGTCGTCCACCGAGAGCAGTGGATCGGCTGCCGACGCCCGCCGCCCACGCGACAGGCGAAGCAACGCCCGGCTGAGGCCCGTGCATCCCCAGACGAGCGTGTTGATGCCCAGCACCAGAACCAGCACAAGGACGAACGCGAGCATACGGGACTCCGAACGGGTTCGGCAGGCGATAGTCGGGATCAGCGCCTGTCGGTGATCCGACCGTAACACCGTGCCCTCGACCGGGGAACAGCGTCAAGCCGTGGTTAACCGCACACCGCTGCGCGATATCTGCGTGATGCCGCACATCGTTCTCGAAGCCTTGCTCACGATGCGATCCAAACGGTCGAATTAGCACCGGCCCCAGCGTCCCGGCAGTCACCCCCGCCGTGGAAGCACACCCGATGGGGCCAGCAGCACCTACCCGAATATCTGCAGACAGGATGGACATGTCCATTGATTTTGCGGCCGCCCCCACCGCAACGACAGAACCCGATGTCTTCTCCCGCGAAGACGCTCCCACCTCGGGGCCGCGATTCGACTTCGACGTCGCCATCGTCGGCCTCGGCTATGTCGGCCTCCCCACCGCGCTCGCGTTACACGCGACCGGAGCGCGGGTGCTGGGCCTCGACCTCAGCGAGCACCGGCGCGCCACGATCCTCGCCGGCAAGGCAGATCTCCTGGAGTCGGACCGGGCTCGATTGCGTTCCGCCGCCGTCCGCGACGATTTCGTCATCAGCGGTGATCCGGCCCTGTTGGGCAGCGCCGCCGCCGTCATCGTCTGCGTTCCGACGCCCATCGATCAGTACTCGACGCCGGATCTCGCGATCCTGGCGAGCGCGTGTGCCATGGTCGTGGATGCCGCAACACCCGGTCAGCTCCTCGTCCTCACCTCCACCACGTACGCCGGCTGCACCCGCGACATGCTCGTGCGCCCTCTCGAGAAGCGTGGATTCGCGGTTGGCGAGGATGTGCTGGTCGCCTTCAGCCCGGAACGAATCGACCCCGGCAATGAGGGCTTCACCCACGAGGAGGTGCCGCGCGTCGTCGGCGGTGCCACCGGCCGCTGCCAGCGCGCGGCCGAGGACCTCCTGCGCCGCTACGCGCACTCCGTGCACACGGTCGGTTCGCTCGAAGCCGCCGAGATGACCAAGCTGCTCGAGAACACCTTCCGCGCCGTGAACATCGCTCTCGCCAATGAGTTCGCCGAGGCCTGCAGCGCGCTGGGACTGCCCGTTCTCGATGTCATCACCGCCGCCGCGACGAAGCCGTACGGCTTCATGCCGTTCTTCCCCGGTCCCGGCGTCGGCGGCCACTGCATCCCGTGCGACCCGCACTACCTGCTCTGGCAGCTGCGGCGAGACCATATCAGCCTGCCGGTGATCGAGCAGGCGATGGCGGAGATCGGCAGTCGCCCCCGCCGAGTGGTCGAGCGCATCCGCGAGATCCTCGCTGACCACAGCACGCCGATGCTCGGTGCACGCGTGCTCGTGGTGGGTGTCGCCTACAAACCGGATGTCGCCGACCTGCGCGAGTCGCCGGCGCTCGAGATCATGAGCCTGCTGCGCGGCCACGGTGCCACCGTCGGCTTCTATGACCCGCTCTTCGACTCCGTGCCGCTGCACGATGGCGAGGAGGTGGCAGCAACGCTCGACCCGATCGGCTTCGCGGCGGATCTGGTGCTGTTGCACACCGACCACCTCTCCTCAGATACCTCTTGGCTCGCGGCCGAACCCATCGTGCTCGACGCGACCTATCGCAGGGTCGATCTGCCGCAGCGCCTGCTGCTCTGACCCGACGTCCGTCGCCGTCGTCCCACACCCTTCTCCAACCCGAACACAGGAGACATCATGAGAACTGTCATCACCGGAGGTGCCGGCTTCATCGGCGGCCATCTCGCAGAGGAACTCCTCCGCCGCGGGGACGACGTCGTCGTCTTCGACGACCTCTCGACCGGATCGCTCGGCAATCTGCTCACGATCGCGCACGACCCACGACTGCACATCATCAAGGGGTCGATCCTCGACAAACCGCTCGTGATGCGCGTGATCGACGGAGCGGATCGCGTGTTCCACCTCGCGGCCGCGGTCGGAGTGAAGGTCATCGTGGAGGACCCGCTCAGAAGCCTGCGCACGAACATCCACGGAACAGAGAATGTGTTGAACGCGGCGCTCGCCGCGGATGCGACCCTGCTGCTCGTCTCCACCGGAGAGATCTATGGCAAGAACGTCACTCCGGGCCTGAGCGAGGATGCGGATCGCGTGCTCGGCTCGGCAAGCAAGTCCCGCTGGACCTACGCCGCGGCCAAGAGCATCGACGAGGCATTCGGCCTCGCCTACCGAAGCGAGTACGGCCTGGACGTCGTCATCGTGCGCCCGTTCAACACGGTTGGCCCGCGCCAGACCGGCAGGTACGGGATGGTCGTTCCCAACCTGGTCGGCCAGGCGCTGCGTGGTGAACCGCTCACGGTCTTCGGCGACGGTCGGCAGTCGCGTTGCTTCGCCTATGTGGGGGATGTCGTCCCCGGCATGATCGCGCTCGCCGAGACCCCGGCGGCCTATGGTCGAGCCGTCAACCTCGGCACCACAAACGAGATCACGATTCTCGGCCTCGCCCAGCGCGTGATCGACGTGCTGGGCAGCAGGAGCGCGATCAGCTTCGTGCCGTACGAGCTCGCCTACGTCGATGGCTACGAGGACATGCGCCGACGCGTGCCGGACATCCGTCTCGCGAGGGAACTCGTCGGCTTCGACCCGACGACGTCGCTCGACGACATCATTCGCGCAGTCGCGGCCGTGCCGGGAAGCAACGCCAACGAGGCAATGGCCTCTCCGGTGCGCTCTCCCGCTGGCACCACGGCGCCCGCGCCGAGTCATATCCCCGCGGTGGCATGATGTGCGGCATCATCGCCTGCCGGGTCACGACGGATGCGACCCCGTACCTGGTGAGCGGACTGGAACGACTCGAGTATCGAGGCTATGACTCCGCGGGAATCGCCGTGTCCGTCTCGGACGGCAGCACTGCGGTGTTCAGGACGACCAGCCGCGTGAGCGCACTTCCCGCGCTCGCTGCAGCCTGGGAAGGTCCCGCGCTCGGCGGCATCGGCGTCGGCCACACCCGTTGGGCGACCCACGGCGGGGTGTGCGTCTCGAACGCGCACCCACACCAGGACTGCAATCGCCGGTTGAGCGTCGTGCACAACGGCATCCTGGGCAACGCCGAGCAGCTCACCGCGGAGTTGATTCGCGCGGGCCACAGCTTTGCGTCGGACGTCGACAGTGAGATCCTGTGCCACCTGATCGAAGACGCGCTGGGCGAGACGACCGAGCTGCTTGCGGCAGTCACGCGCGCGCTGCGATCGCTCACGGGCTCGTGGGCATTCGTCGTACTCGACGCGCAGACCGGCGCGATGGTGGCCGCGGCCCATCGTTCTCCTCTCCTGCTCGCGGAATCCAGCGACGGGGTGTTTCTCGCGAGCGACATCAGCGCGATCGCCGACTGGGTCGATCAGTTCAGGATCGTGGGCGACGGCGACATCGTCGAGGTGGCCGAGAGCGTCACCTGGACCCACGGGGGAAAGCCCGTCGCCGCACCGGCCGCCATCGACCGCCCGCCGCGAGTCGTCGACAGCCGCCCGCTCGATCGAGGCGATCACATGGTCAGCGAGATCGACGAGCAGCCGGAGGTCACCGCCAGGCTTCTCGATGTCGTCGGCAGGCGAATCGCGAACGGAGCACTCTGGCGCGAACTCGGCATCGCCCCGTTCGAGCGGCTTCGACTGCTGGCCTGCGGAACGTCGCTCAACGCCGGCGAGGTGATCGGCATGGCACTCAGTCGGTTGGGCGGGCTGCCGTTCACCCTCGTCGTCGCGAGCGAAGCGGCCGATTCCGTCGTGGAGCCCGGCACGCTGACCCTCGCGATCAGCCAGTCGGGCGAGACGGCGGATGTACTGCGAGCCGTTGAGGAGGGGCCAGCCGATGGCTCCGTCGTCGCCCTCGTCAACAACATCCACTCGACCCTGGCGCGTACCGCCGGTGTCGTGCTCGGATGCTCTGCCGGCGAGGAAGTCGGAGTGGCAGCGACCAAGACTTTCGTCTGCCAGGTTCTCGTCGGCACCGGACTTGTCATCTCGGCCATGGCCGAATTCGGGCGGATCAGCCGGTCGCGGGCGAGGGATCTCGTCGACGACCTGTACGGTCTGCCGGACCGTCTCGCCGCGGCGAGCGCCGCAGCCCACGAGGCACTGCCGTCCATCGTCACCGAGGTGCGCAGCGCGAGCGGTTTCATCTTCCTCGGGCGCGGGAGCGGAGTGCCCTACGCCAGAGAAGGCGCACTGAAACTGAAGGAACTGAGCTACCGCTGGGCCGAGGCCTACCCGGCCGGCGAATTGAAGCATGGCCCGCTGGCGCTCATCGAAGAGGGAACACCGGTAGTGGTCGTTGACAACGGCGACCCCCGGTTGCTTGGGAACCTCGCAGAGGCCCGAGCGCGGGGAGGGCGGATCTTCAGCGTCGGTCGTTCGGGCGGCCGGATCGAGATTCCCCTCTCCGCCCTGGCCCCGTGCGGTCCACTCGAGGCGGTCGTTCCCCTGCAGCTTCTCGCCCTCGATCTCGCCCAGAGTCTCGGCTTCGACGCAGACAAACCTCGCAACCTTGCAAAGTCGGTCACGGTTGACTGACCCGACATCCCGCCCAAGAACGCCCCCGGCACCTCCCACAAGAAACCTGAGTACCCGACATGACCACACCAGCACACCGCAAGAGCGGTCGCCTCACGCGGCTGCTTGCCGCATCCGCCTCACTCCTCCTCGCGCTCTCCGGCGTGGCGCTGGCCTCGTCCGCCGCCGACGCCGACACGCCGCAGACCATCGTCAGTCTCACCTTTGACGACGCCAATGCCGACCAGCTCGCCCCCGTGCTCGCCATGAACGCGCTCGGACTCCATGGCACCCTGTACACACCGACGGGGTGGATCGACTCCGCCGGCTACCTGACCCGGGCCAACCTCGCGACGCTCTATGCGAACGGCAACGAGATCGGCGGACACACCGTGAACCACCCCGACCTGACGACGGAATCTGTCACCGACCAGACCCAGCAGGTGTGTCAGTCTCGCGCGACCCTGGCCGGTTGGGGCTTCCCACAGACGAGCTTCGCCTACCCCTTCGCGTCGGTGAACGCCACCACAGAGCAGGTGGTCGAGAACTGCGGCTACAACAGCGCCAGGGGTCTGGGCGATATCCAATCCCGTTTCGGCTGCGCCGGATGCGACTACGCGTCGACGCTCCCGCCTGACGACCCGTACTACACCGAGGCGCTCGACGAGGTCGATTCGACCTGGACGCTTACGGATCTGCAGAACGGCGTCATCAACGCCGAGAACCACGGCGGCGGCTGGGTGCAGTACACCTTCCACCACATCTGCGACAACGTCTGTGACTCCCTCTCGGTGAGCCCCGCGCTGTTCGCCCAGTTCACCCAGTGGCTCGCCGGCCGTGCCGCGACCAACAACACCGTGGTCAAGACCGTGGGCCAGGTGATCGGAGGTGCCGTGAAGCCGGTTGTCCCCGTGACCAATTCGATGGCTCCGGCCCCCGGCCCCGGCGTCAACGGGATCATCAACCCGAGTCTCGAGACCGCAGGCACCGGTGGAGTTCCGTCGTGCTGGACGGCGAGCAGCTTTGGTGCCAACTCGCCCAGTTTCTCGTCGGTCAGCCCCGGGCACACCGGGAACGTGGCAGAGACACTGAACATGACTGCGTACAGCAACGGAGACGCCAAGCTCCTTCCGACGATGGACCTCGGGGACTGCGCGCCCACGGTGACCCCTGGGCATACATACTCTCTCCGCGGCTGGTACACCTCCTCCGGTCCCACCCAGTTCGAGGTGTATCTGAGAACGGATGCCGGCGGCTGGGTCTACTGGACAGCCAGCCCGTGGCTCGCCGCGAGCCCGCTGTTCTCCCAGGCTGTCTGGACCACTCCCGCCATCCCCGCCGGGTACAACGGTCTGAGCTTCGGACTCACCGCGTTCCAGGTGGGCACCATCACCACCGACGACTACGAGTTGTATGACAGCGTCGGCACCCCGGCTCCGCTGCCCACCATCGTCGCGGGCACACCCTCCATCAGCGGCATCGCGAAGGTCGGTGCGACCCTGGCATCGAGCGCAGGCACCTGGGGCCCAGGGACGGTGACGCTCGCCTACCAGTGGCTGCGCAACAACGTCGCGATCGCTGGGGCGACATCCGCAAGCTACACGCTCGTCGGAGCGGACGCCGGCCAGCTGATCTCCCTGCGGATCATCGGAACCGAGACCGGATACAACCCGGCCTGGGCGACCTCCGGTGCGAGCGCGACGATCATGCCAGGCGATCTCACGACCGACGTGCCGACGATCTCGGGAACAGCCAAGGTCGGAGTTGCCGCCACCGCGAACCCGGGCGGCTGGGGTCCGAACACGGTCGACTTCGCCTACCAGTGGATGTTGAACGGCATCGCGATCGCTGGGGCGACATCCGCAAGCTACACGCCGGTCGGCTCGGACAGCGGCGGGACGTTGACCGTTGCCGTGACCGGGACGGAGCTCGGCTACACGACCGCGACGACGACCTCGGCACCAACGCTCCCGATCGCCAGGGGCGACCTCGTGGCACCCGCACCGACCATCACGGGCGACCTCAAAGTTGGATCGACACTCACGGCGGTTCCCGGGACGTGGGGACCGGCGGGCACCGCGCTCAGCTACCAGTGGTTGCAGGACGGAAACCCGATCGTGGGGGCGATGTCGAGCACCTACACGCCCGTACCGAGCGACGCCAACGCCGTCATCACGGTCGCGGTCAGCGGCAGCCTGCTCGGGTACACGCCGCAGACCCAGGTGTCCCTCCCCGCCGGGCAGGTCGCGCTCGGAACCCCGACTGTCGGAGTGCCCACCATCTCCGGCAACGCGGCAGTGGGCCAACAGCTCACCGCGGCAACCGGCAATTGGGGCCCGGGCACGGTGACGTTCAGCTACCAGTGGCTGCGCGACGGCGTGGCCATCGGGCGCGCGATCAACCCCACGTACACCCTCGGTGGCGGTGACCTCGGGACGGTGATCACCGTGAGCGTCACCGGTCAGCAGGCCGGGTACACCCCGGGCACCGCCGTCTCGGCAGCCACCGCCGTCATCGCCAGCGGCACCCTCACCACGCAGGTTCCGACGATCACCGGAACCCGGCGGGTGGGCGCGACGCTCACGGCGGTTCCCGGAACCTGGGGCCCCGGCACGGTGACCCTCGGCTACCAATGGCTGCGCAACGGCAGCCCGATCGTCGGAGCGACCTCCGTGCAGTACACGGCGAGCGCGAGCGACGCTGGCAAGACCCTGAGGGTGCGCGTCACCGGAACGGAGTTCGGATTCACTACCGCGACGACGACCTCCGCCGCGACCTCGACCATCGCGCTCGGAGTCCTCACTGCCCCAACGCCGACGATCACGGGAACCCGCACCATCGGGAGCGTGCTGACCGCGGTTCCCGGAACCTGGGGCCCCGGCACGGTGACCCTCGGCTACCAGTGGCTGCGCAACGGCAGCCCGATCGTCGGGGCGACCTCGTCGATACACAAGCTGGTCACAGCTGACTATCGCACAGTGATCTCCGTGAGAGTGACGGGGACCAAGCCGGGCTACGCGACGGTGACGAAGACCTCTGCGACGATCGGAGGATTCCTGACGGCGTTGTCGCTGCCGACGCTCTCGCTGCCAGCGGACAACGCCTCCGCGTTCGCGCCGAGTCCAGTGGCGGCCTCACCCGACAATCCGGCGCCGATCATCGCCCTCCTCCTGGTGATCGTGGGCGGAGCGGTCATCGGACTTCGCTTCTGGTTGCGGCCGAGCAGCCGTTGAGCGAAGCATCCCCGGAGCCCGAGCGGTCGGGCGGTCGGTTCTCCGATCGCCTGACCGTTTGGCGTTCTTGGGTGCTGCGGCACCGCCTGCTGGCGGGCGTCGCGGGCGTCGTGGTCGTGGCTCTCGTGGTCGCGGCGGTCATCGTGATTCCGTTGCTGGCAGGCACACCGACCAGAGCGCCGACCGTCGCGAGTGCGCCTCGGAGCTCTGCTTCGGTATCCGCAACTCCGAGCGCCTCGCCGTCGCCGACACCCACCCCGTCCGCGACACCGATCGCGCCGCCTGCCCCTCCTCCCCCACCCGCCTCGCGGCAGTATCCGCTGCACACGGGAATCGTGTCGACCACATTCTGGGTCGGCGAGATCTTCGACCCAAATGCGGCAGACGGCAGCCAGATGATCTCGACCTACGACTCGGATTGGTTCGGCAGCTACGGCGGATGCGACGGCGTCGTGACCGGGGGCGGCTGCGAGACGGAGGCGCGCACGGCGGGCAACGGATTCTTTCCCACCCAGATGACGCCGCGCCAGAATCCGTTCTACCTGGATCTGCCCTTCGACGATGTGAACGACTCGACGGCGCGCGCGATGCGGCAGAGCGTGATCCCCTGGGCCGGTGATCCCGCGTATCGCGGAGCCGGAACCAACGAGAACATCAGCCTGATGAAGAACCGGTGGGTGCGCATCAGCGCGAACGGCCAGACCTGCTACGGGCAGATCGAGGATGCCGGCCCCGGCGAATACCACGACGCCGCGTACGTGTTCGGCACCGGCAACACCAGGCCCGCGAATAAGAGGTACAACGGGGCGGGGATGGATGTCTCTCCCGCGCTCAACGGATGCCTGCATTTCGCCGAGTTGGACGGCCAGGACGACGTGGTCAGTTGGCAGTTCGTGGAGGCCTCCGAGGTTCCGCCCGGCCCATGGAAGCGCATTGTGACCACGAGCGGCGTGCGCTGAGGGCTTATCCTCTTCCTCTCCCCAGTCGCCTCCCCGCCCTCCGTGCGCTCTTTTCCCATCGAGCGTGCCTATTCGCGCCGAACGTGCCCATTGAAACGCAATCAGACGAGCACGCTCGGTGCAGCCGGGCACGCTCGGCAAAGTTGCACCACCTGCGGATGGGCGGATCGGCCGGCTGCGCTGCGCTACTCCGTCGCGACGAGGGTGGCGAGCAACTGTTCCCCGTACTTCTCGAGCTTGCTCTCGCCGATACCGGTAATGGTACCGAGCTGTTCGAGAGTGGTCGGCCCGCTCGTGGCGATCTCGCGCAGGGTGGCGTCGTGGAAGACGACGTAGGCGGGAACGCCCTGCTCCTTCGCTTCGGCACCGCGCCAGGCACGCAACGCCTCGAAGGTGGTGGTGGCCTCCGGCGTGAGGTCGGCGAGAGCGGTGCCGCTCGCCTTCGACCCGCGCGACTTGGCCGCGCGGATGGGCTCGCGCCGCAGGTTGACGCGACGCTCCCCGCTGAGAACCGAGGCACTGGCATCCGTGAGCACGAGGGTGCCGAAGCCGTCGCTGTTCACTCCGAGGAGCCCCTGCGCGAGAAGTTGCCGCACGACTCCGCGCCACTCGGATTCGTTCAGCTCGGTTCCGATGCCGAAGGTGCTGAGCGTGTCGTGCTTGTTCTGCACGACCCGCGCGGTCTCCTTGCCGAGAAGGATGTCGATGAGCTGCCCGGCACCGAACTTCTGGTTTCGTTCGCGCTGCAGTCGCACCACGGTGGAAAGGAGTTTCTGGGCTGGGACGGTGCCGTCCCAGGACTCGGGAGGCGCGAGGCAGGTGTCGCAGTTGCCGCACGGCTGGCTGGTCTCGCCGAAGTAGGCGAGCAGTTGCACGCGACGGCACTCGACGGTCTCGCACAGGGCGAGCATGGCGTCGAGGTGCGCGCTCAGCCGCCTGCGGTGCTCGGCGTCCCCTTCGGACTGGTCGATCATCCGCCGCTGCTGCATCACGTCTTGCAACCCGTAGGCGAGCCAGGCGGTGGACGGCAGTCCGTCACGGCCGGCTCGTCCGGTCTCCTGGTAGTAGCCCTCGACCGATTTGGGCAGGTCGAGGTGGGCGACGAAGCGCACGTCGGGCTTGTCGATGCCCATGCCGAAGGCGATCGTGGCGACCATCACCATGCCGTCTTCGCGCAGGAACCGTGACTGGTTCGCCGCGCGCACCCGGGCATCGAGGCCCGCGTGATAGGGCAGTGCGGGGATGCCGTTCTGCACGAGGAACTCGGCCGTTTTCTCGACGGATGCCCGCGACAGGCAGTAGACGATGCCGGCATCCCCGTCGTGTTCGCTACGCAGCAGGCGGAGCAGTTGCTGCTGCGGGGAGTCCTTGGGCGCGATGCGGTACTGGATGTTGGGCCGGTCGAAGCTGGCGACGAAGTGGCGGGCTTGCCCAAGTTGCAGCCGTTTCTGGATCTCCTTGTGCGTCTGTTCGGTCGCCGTCGCGGTGAGCGCGATGCGCGGCACCTCCGGCCAGCGCTCGTGCAGCATCGACAGTTGCAGATAGTCAGGGCGGAAGTCGTGGCCCCACTGCGCAACACAGTGCGCCTCGTCGATCGCGAACAGCGACACTTTTCCGCGGTCGAGCAGGGCGGATGTCGACTCGATCTTCAGACGCTCCGGAGCCAGATAGAGCAGGTCGAGTTCGCCCGCCAGGAACGCGGACTCCACGTCTCGACGCTGCTCCGCATCCTGCGTGGAGTTGAGGAACCCGGCGCGCACGCCCACCGCGGTGAGGGCATCCACCTGGTCCTGCATGAGGGCGATGAGCGGGGAGACGACGACCCCGGTGCCTTCGCGCACGAGCGCCGGGATCTGGTAGCAGAGCGACTTGCCGCCGCCGGTGGGCATGAGCACGAGCGCGTCACCGCCGCCGATGACGTGCTGGATGATGTCCGCCTGGTTGCCGCGGAACGCGTCATATCCGAAGACCCGGTGCAGGGTGTCGAGGGCGGCGTTTCCCGACTTCGCGGAACCGGGGTTCGCGGGCCGCAGTTCACCGGTCGCGTCGAGTCCCGCATCCACTCCCAGGGTCATGCCCCAAGGGTAACTGGCGGTGGTGACACGGCGCGTGGTCTGTGCACAACGACGACTGCCTTAACCAGCTGGTCGAGTAGTGCGCGAGGCACGAGCCCACGTATCGAGACCCCCCACGAACTACAGCCAGAAGCGTCAAAAAGGCTGTCGCTGATCCGTCCCTAATCGTAGGATTGCAACGAATCTGACATATGGATTGCAACGAATCTATTCGTAGGATTGCAACCAAATCGCGTACCCTCAATTCCACTGCCACAAGGGTTGTGACCGATTTCCAGAACGATACGCTTTCTGGCTGTTCGCCCCGTGGGCCTCAACGTGGCCAAGGCTCATTTCCCAGAGCGATAAGCTATATCCGGCCCATTCAAGTTGATGATAGGTGTTGCGGCCAGGGCTCATTTCCCAGAGCGATAAGCTGGATTTTGCGCGAACGTGTCCTTCGCCGGAGTTGCGGCCAGGGCTCATTTCCCAGAGCGATAAGCTCGCGACTGAGATCGGTGTGCAGGCTCGCACGTTGCGGCCAGGGCTCATTTCCCAGAGCGATAAGCTGTCCGCATACGCCTGCAATGTGGCCAGCTCGTTGCGGCCAGGGCTCATTTCCCAGAGCGATAAGCTGCGATGAGACGGTGCCGCGAGGCGTCGCGGTTGCGGCCAGGGCTCATTTCCCAGAGCGATAAGCTCCGCGTGAGGTTGCACCATCCGACACCGACGTTGCGGCCAGGGCTCATTTCCCAGAGCGATAAGCTACCCCATCCCCATGGGCGTACTGCCTGTAGTTGCGGCCAGGGCTCATTTCCCAGAGCGATAAGCTTCGTAGGTGCGCCACGAGAAGAGCCGCTTCGTTGCGGCCAGGGCTCATTTCCCAGAGCGATAAGCTTGCAACACCGCAAGTTTCGTTATCGAGATAGTTGCGGCCAGGGCTCATTTCCCAGAGCGATAAGCTAGGCACTTTGACCACGTTGGATCAGATGCGGTTGCGGCCAGGGCTCATTTCCCAGAGCGATAAGCTACACGCTACTCGCGCACCCGCCAGAGCAGAGTTGCGGCCAGGGCTCATTTCCCAGAGCGATAAGCTGCCGCGCGCAGGAGGCCGGTCATCAGCTGGGTTGCGGCCAGGGCTCATTTCCCAGAGCGATAAGCTTTCACGGTAGGAACGCAGCCTATGCAGCCGGTTGCGGCCAGGGCTCATTTCCCAGAGCGATAAGCTCAGCGCTTTCGGACTATGCCGAGGGGCGAAGTTGCGGCCAGGGCTCATTTCCCAGAGCGATAAGCTACTTTACGGATATCAGGCAGTGTGGGATGAGTTGCGGCCAGGGCTCATTTCCCAGAGCGATAAGCTCCTTCCTCTGTCGGGGTACTGGGGAGCAGAGTTGCGGCCAGGGCTCATTTCCCAGAGCGATAAGCTCTGGTGGTTACACCGGTGACATGCCGCCTAGTTGCGGCCAGGGCTCATTTCCCAGAGCGATAAGCTGTAACTGCCTGCGGGGATCGCATCCGCATAGTTGCGGCCAGGGCTCATTTCCCAGAGCGATAAGCTGAGTCTGGTGAATGGTCAGCGGCCGTGGAAGTTGCGGCCAGGGCTCATTTCCCAGAGCGATAAGCTGGCTGGCCGTGAGTCTGCGGGTCATGTGCTGTTGCGGCCAGGGCTCATTTCCCAGAGCGATAAGCTACAAAACCGTATCGGTAAAGACTACATCCTGTTGCGGCCAGGGCTCATTTCCCAGAGCGATAAGCTGCACCGAACGTGATGTATCCGGGGTTCGGTGTTGCGGCCAGGGCTCATTTCCCAGAGCGATAAGCTACTGCCCCGTATGGGTGTGTCTACTCTCGGCGTTGCGGCCAGGGCTCATTTCCCAGAGCGATAAGCTCACGGATGGGTTCATTCCCAAAGCTGCGCCGTTGCGGCCAGGGCTCATTTCCCAGAGCGATAAGCTAAGTCCGCGCGGAGGCCGAGCGACGGTGGCGTTGCGGCCAGGGCTCATTTCCCAGAGCGATAAGCTGTCGGGTTCGTGATCCTCACAGAATGCGAAGTTGCGGCCAGGGCTCATTTCCCAGAGCGATAAGCTCGAGCGACTGCTAACGCGGGAGAACTGGCAGTTGCGGCCAGGGCTCATTTCCCAGAGCGATAAGCTTTTGGCTCCACCCAACCCCGTCCGCTTTACGTTGCGGCCAGGGCTCATTTCCCAGAGCGATAAGCTGATCTTCTGGTGCGCGATGACCTGGCCACTGTTGCGGCCAGGGCTCATTTCCCAGAGCGATAAGCTCGACACGGTAAAGGCCGCTTCGCGTTCCTGTTGCGGCCAGGGCTCATTTCCCAGAGCGATAAGCTGCGTATTGAGGACGATCTGCTCGCAATCTTGTTGCGGCCAGGGCTCATTTCCCAGAGCGATAAGCTCTATTCCTTGCCCTCGCCCGCGCGATTCTCGTTGCGGCCAGGGCTCATTTCCCAGAGCGATAAGCTTCAGACGAAGAACGCGTGGGCGCCGGTTCTGTTGCGGCCAGGGCTCATTTCCCAGAGCGATAAGCTCTTAGTGCGGATAGCCAAGTTAGGCCCGGTGTTGCGGCCAGGGCTCATTTCCCAGAGCGATAAGCTTCCGCGCTGACGGCACAACCGCAACGATCAGTTGCGGCCAGGGCTCATTTCCCAGAGCGATAAGCTGACCAGCGGGCTTTCTTGCACGCATTCTTAGTTGCGGCCAGGGCTCATTTCCCAGAGCGATAAGCTAGATGGCCCGAAAACCCCTGATTGATCAGGGGTTTTCGGGTCACTTGCTTTCATAAAACTGGCGCGCATTGCTAGAAGAATGCAAGCTGATGCTGATTTTCTCGCTTTACGCGGGTGTGACCGTAGAAAGTCACCATATTTTCGTACTGCTTGTCTGTCAGCATGAGGATGTCAAGTTTGCCGTCGTCGGGCACGGCTTGAGCAATCTGGATCGCGAGTCGGTCAGCCTGCGTCTTGTCACGGCAATATTTCAGATAAACCGAGAACTGCGCCATCTGAAATCCCTGCTTGAGCAGATACTTACGAAAGTCGGCCGCAGCCTTTCGTTCCTTCTTCGTGAGGACCGGAAGGTCAAAGAGCGTGAACATCCACATGACGCGATACCCCGACAATTCCGTCACGCCGCGACCTCAGCCAGATCCCGCACCTCATCGATCATGCGCGAGGTGGGGAGCTCAAGCTGGTCACGATCTCCTGAGTAGACCTGACTCAGTGAGGTTGCGAGGTAGTGCAAAGCCACCGAAACAGGGCTAGTCCCCAGACTCGTGGGAACGTCGGTGTTGATCACGGAGACGAGCCGACGCTTGACCTCAACCGTCACTTCTTCATAACCAGCGTCAACAAGGCCGTGGACGCGAATATCAACCAGCGGGCGGTACGGCTCCATCAAATCGTCGACCAGCCGCATCGAGTCATAGGCATTGCGATGATGTATCCCGATGCCTGGATGCAGGCCTGCAGCAACTACCGCGCGAGCTGTTGCAGATCGCAGAACTGCATAGCCGTAGTTAAGAAAGCTGTTGACCCCCATCAATTCACGGTCACGGCGGAATGTGCGCCCGAACATCCGCCGCCAGTACAGTCGCGCGGCCTGGGCCTCGAAATTTTCTGGGTCACCCGACCGCACTCTGGGAATCATCGCCCTCACCGGCGAGGAATCGACCCCCATAACTTCCAGCGCCATTGACTGCATGTCAAGCTTGGCGCGAACAACCTGCTGCCAGAGACGCTTCGTCGTTGGTCGTGAAGCTTCGATCTGTTTCTCGATTCGCCCGGACTGTGCAAAATTCCCATCGATCGCAAGCATGATCCCTACGGGACTGAAGTTCTTACCCGCGACGATAAACGGGATATTGCGCTCTGCGAGGGCAGCGAGGAGTCCGGCTGACTGCGTCGCTCCGTAGGGATTAACGATCACAGCGCTCACGTCATCGAGTGCGACCCGCGCAACAACTCGCACAGAATCCCGGATGAGCATGTTGCCGTACTCCAGCGACAGATGCCTGTCGGACTCAATGACCTCAATCACCCGACCGATCATGAGGCACCCCCTTTTCCTAGCTACTCACGAAACCCCGGATCTTTCACCCTTCCAATGGGATCAACAAAGACGCGGCGCGCTTGCACTGCCCTTAACGAGTTCGGCGTCTTGCGCGTATAAGAGAAGCCAGAATCCTTGTCGCGCTCACGAGCATCAGCGTTTGCCTCAAAATTCTCAGCCATCGACAACGTCCCGGACGTCAACTTCTGTAGACGCATCAACCTTCTTTTGCCGTTTTCCTCAATCGCGATCATGTCGTCGCCCATAACCCGCATCACGAGATCCTCACCCGACCATGCTGTGGTTCGGAATCTCGCGGAACGTATAAATTCTTGATAGTCCTTGCCCTGCGCCTCAAATGAGGTGACGACGCGCCCGCCCCACTTGTCTCCTTCCACCCGGAAGATCTCGTAACAGTAGTTCGAATCTCCCTTATACGCCTTATAGGGCTCCGTGCCGTTGAGCATCGACTCACCACGCTGATATATAGGGATGACCGAAAGGGTCTCAACAAACCGCACACTTCGACGGCCGGTTTTTGCCTTTACTTCAGCGAGCTTGCGTGCGATTTCTGGCATGCTCAAGGCACCAAGTATCGCATCCTCCAATTCATCGCGGAATGCGCCGGAAACCTGCAGATCCTTGAGATGCTTTTCACGAACGTTCTCGACTGGAATTTTATGGCGCACTCGATATCTTCCGGAGGCATCGGGTCCACTTACAATCCCCAACGCCGTGTCGTTGTGCAGAGCGGAGCCGGTTCCATGATCGGGTTTGTGCGACACAACCACTTTCTGAACCGCCGCTACCAGTTCTTCGCGGAACTTCGGCCATGGATCAGGGAACCCTTCGAAGTAACGATCAAGGTTCCGATCCTCTGCACGAGCCGCTGCCGTTGAAACCCGCTGAAGCAGCGAGCGGTCCGTAACGGCGATAACCGCAGCATCTACCGCATGATGCCGATGGTCGGTGCGTTCCTTCTTCCCCGAGTCAGACAGGATCGAATTGAGGTTCCACTTGCCGCGCAGCAGGCCAGTCAGCCGTCCGGGTGTGACCCAAACATCCGCGCAGACTGCCTCAAGATACTGCTTTGCTACACGTGATAGGTATCGTGTGTCGTTGAGTTGCCGTGCAAGAAAGCCCTTCTCTTCGTCCTCCCAATCAGTCATCGCCCCTGAGGAAAATCGACGCTGCTTATTCTTCGGAAGCACCTCGGCTCTCGCCAGGATATCGCTCCATGAATACCCGTCTGCCGAAACACCAAAGGCCTCGTAGGGACTGCGCTTGGCCTTGTACTTGTTCGCGCTCTGGTGGACGAGTACCTTGTTGGCATAGCCGTCGTCAAGCGTCGCCGAAAGAGGCAAAATATGGTCGACCTGGAACTCATTGCTGAACAGCGAAGCCAGCCCGATCCTGCGGCCTGAGTAGACGCACACTGGAGTCGCCCCAAGTTCGTTGAACAACCGAAGTCGCAAACGGTTGTCATACGTGGCCGATTGACCTAACTTTTCCAACTCACTCCGGATCGCATCGTTCTCGTCCTGGTTCTTCTTCTGTTTGCGTTCGATCTCACGCTTCTCTTCCGGGCTTTTGTTGAGATCCCGCGCGAGTTCAACCACGATCTGCGTTGGCAGGCCATACGTCTTGATAAGGGCATTGACGACCTTGCGCAATTGGTTCAACCCGATGTGGACAGTCGGATTGCCGATCTTGCCGTGAACCCGCTCCGACTCCACGCTCGACTTGCCGGCAGGCATGGTGTATTGGCCAAGCACCTCTCCGTAGTACGGCAGCTCGAAGAGCAACTCCGCCCTTCGCTTGTCACTATGGTGCTTGTACCCTGCGGCCTGAACTGCCTTGTCGTAGGTGAGCGGCTGACCCTGATCCGCGTCCCATCCTTCGATGAGGTGCGGCAAAATGCGACTCATCGCCTTGGTACTCAAACGCAGGCATGCTGACGGCAATGAAACATCAGAGATGTATTCGGCCTGCTCCCGCGTCAGGTTGTAATGCTCGGTGAGCCAATCGATGAGAACACGTTCATTTGCTTCATTAAGGAGGTGGCCGACGAGCATGTCCTGTTCCTCAATGCTGAGGTCAAACCAGGCACTTCCAAACGCTTCCGCATGGGAGAGCTTCGCCGAAGTCTGATCACCTTTGACCTCATTGCGTTTGCCATCCTCAAGCGTGAACTCCCACGCCCGAGCCTCGGCCTTGCCGAACAAAATCTCACGGAGCTTCGGGGGTGTTCGTTTGACCTCACCCCGGAGTTCCCTGACTAGTTTGTCGCGCTCAGCTCGAGTAAGAGCACGTTCATCCAACGTTCTACGATGGCGAAGTCGAAGATGATTGACCTCTTGATATAGACGAAAGAGTTGCGAGGACGGGAGAGCAACTGCAGCACGTAGTTCTTGGTGCTCAAGATAGCAGCGTCCCACATCCTGAGGAAGTAAATTCCGTTGGAAAAGTAGAATGTCTCGAAGCGCGCGGCGATCGACATCAGAGAATTTTCCGGGCGCGAATCTCTCCTGTGCATCCCAGAGCGCATCGAATTCATGGGCCATCATCTCGCGAGACACGTAGAAGGCATAAGTCGCGTTCGGCCCAGATCCGATTAGCCGCGCCCGCGCTGGGAGTCCATTCTGAATGCGGCGCCACAGTGCTGCACCAACGGTTGATCCGCCCAATTCCCCGGCGAACTCAGCGATCGCAGACTTGATTTTGCCCGGGTCCTTATCTGCATCTTTAGACTGCTTGTCTGTCTTACGGTTGCTCTTGAAACCGCGACGCTGTTGGAGGTGGAACAGTGCTCGTCCAAATTCATGCGGGGTTAACTCCCTCTCTAGCCCCTCGGCGCGTAACCGGTAGGGATTGAGACTGAGAAGCGCCTGCCTTTCGGTAATATCCGCTGGGAATAGTCCCGCCTTCACCAGCCCGCCGATGTACTTCCTGCGCCGGCGAAGATAGCGATCACGCTGCCGCCTCATCTGCCGTGGGCCACGCCGGTCGGCAGCTTTCGAGCTGCCGTCCTTTGGGTTTCGACCGTCGCCAAAAATGCGCGATCCTATTCGTACGATGCGGAACGGACAATTCTGCGCGTCTAATTCGAGCACAGCCCAGCCGAGCGAGTTCGTGCCCAAATCCAACCCCAGTCGATACCGAAGCATCACAAGCTCCCTCTACTCGAAGTCAGCATGACCCGAGCAAAAGTTTAGTTGTAGGAATCAATTAACCGTGCCCCCAAAGAAGGGGCATGAGGATTCCATTCGACCGTGGTACTTTACTGGTACTTATCGCTCTGGGAAATGAGCCCTGACGTTAACAAGATGACCTGTTAACCAGGAATATTCACCAAATGAGATGGGGCCGCGCAAGCGGCCCCATTATTTTTATCTGCCTATAAGCCCCTATCTGGGCTTATAGGCAAGAACGTGTGGATGGGTCGGGTGTGTCATCCGCGTCCTGCCCAGCCTGATCGGTGCCAGAGTCCTTCCTCGGCGTTGAGGCCGGTG